>CAZFLK010000100.1:0-20457 GCA_964519245.1 uncultured Verrucomicrobiota bacterium | reverse complement strand
AAATTCGGCTGCCATCGAATCCCCGGCTCGGGCGGCTGTCGCCGAACCCGTTCCGCCTGCCGTTCGGGAACAATCGTTTCCCCGGGTTCGAGAGCCCGCGCCGCCGGTTGCGCGGAGCGCGCCGGCGGAGCCCGGGCCGGAATCCACGGCCAAGATGGAGGCGGCCGCGGGACGGAAAGAATCAGTCGCTGTTGTGAAACCGCTTGCGGCAGAGGTGGCGCCGCCAGCGAAGGACCTCCCCACGCCGCCGCCGGGCGAAGCCGTGCACGTTGCGGAAGTGTCGCCGCCCAAGCCGGAAGCGCCCACGGCGCCAGTTGAAGTCAAGGCGGCGAAGGAGGCTGCTCCAGCGGCTCCGGCTGTCGTTGTGGCTGTCGAGGAGACGCAGGCGTTGGTTGAGGCTCGGGCCGAGCCCAAGATCATCCCCAGTCCACCGGCTGTGGTTACGGCCCGTCCGGTTCAGGAGACCTGGGCAGGGGGCGCGGCGCCGCCGCGTTCCTACGTCCCGGCCTATCATCCTCCGCGCGAGGAAGCGGAGGACCGTGGTCTGCTCCAGCGGTTGAATCCCCGGCGCTTTTTCAAGTCACGGGAAACGGAGAGGAAGACCACGCCATTGCCCGGCGGCGGAATGGCGGGGCGTCCGGCTCCGCAGGCTGACCAAGCGACGCGGCCGAACGATGCGCGTCGCGATCTGCCGTCTGAGCGGGGGACCAGGCCCGTGCAGACTGTGGTTCAACCCGCGCCGCCTCCGGTCCGGGTTGATTCACCCAGATATGCGTATCGGAATCCTTCGCCGCCCCGGACAGGAGACCGGCGGGCGGCCGCGCCGATCTTTCTGGAAGGCCTGAAGGCGCACCAGGAGAACCGTTTGAGCGAGGCGATCAAGGCATACAAGGACGCCGCCAAATTGGACGGTTCGCTCTACGAAGCCCATTACAACCTCGGCCTGGCGAGTTACCGCGCGAACCAGTTGGCGGAGTCGTTGGCCGCCTACGAAACGGCGCTCGCGGTGAAACCGGATTCCAGCAGCGCGCGTTTCAACTTCGCGCAGGCGCTGTTGAAGGCCCGGTATACCCGGGACTCCGCCAATGAATTGGAGAAATTGATCGCCGCCGAGCCCGACGAGGTGGCGGCGCGTCTGGCCGCAGGCAACCTCTATGCCAAGGAATTGGGCGATCTGGCGCGCGCCCGACTTCATTACCTGAAGGTCCTGGAATTGGAGCCAAATCATCGCCAGGCGCAGACGATCCGCTACTGGCTTTCCGTGAATCGGTAGAAATTTCTGTTCCGCCGCTCCTCCGACCCGCCCCGAAACGTTTCGCCCGCAATTGATTCTGGAATAATCCCTGCTGTTTCGGCATGGTCTAGAACCTGTACGCGCAATGACCTGATTATGGACGCAATTGGCCTCAGTTTTCGTTGGTTCGATCTCGTGGCGGTGGCCCTGATATTTGTCGGGGTCTTCCACGGTCGGAAGAACGGCATGTCGCAGGAACTCTTCAACACGTTGAAGTGGCTTGTGATGTTGTCCGTGGCGCCCTTGTTGTACCATCCGCTCGGCAAGTTTCTGTTGAAGTTTGTTCCGTTGAAGGCGATGTACGTTTATGTGGGGGCGTTCATCATCATTGCGGTGATTCTGAAGGGGGTGTTGATGACCGTGCGCAAGAAGATCAAGGACAAGATGAGCGGAAGCGATGTCTTTGGATCCGCTGAGTATCCGCTGGGCATGCTGGCCGGCGGATTTCAGTATTCCTGTCTACTGGTCATGATCGTGGCCTGTCTCAACGCGAAATACGTCGATGAAGAGGCCTTGAAACGGCAGGACCAGTTTCAGCGGGATGCCATGGGCGAAAAGTTTATTCCGACCCCGGCCAATCTTCACAAGGACGCGATGACGTCCATCGCTGGCGTGACGATCAAGAAATACTTCAAGTATCAGTTGATCGAGCCAGTCGACTCGCCCGATTAACGCGCGACTGAGCAACGCGAACGGCGGAGCAACGTGCGTGTTGTTTTCGGTCTGCCGAGGACCAGGGTTGGGGAGGGCATTTCCGTTGCTTCCCGGAATCTTATTCGCGAAGCTGCGCGGCCCTGATGGCTGGATTCATATCCGACGACAAACGAGAGCAGATTCGCGACGCGAGTGATATCGTGGACGTGATTGGGAGCTATTTTCCCTTGAAGCGCTCGGGAGCCTCGTTTACGGCGCTTTGTCCGTTCCACCGCGAGAAGTCGCCGAGTTTCCACGTCAATCCCAGCCGCCAGAGTTTTCACTGCTTCGGCTGCAATACAGGCGGCGATGTCTTCAAGTTCGTGATGCTCTACGAAAACCTGAACTTCGTGGAAGCCATGAAGCGGTTGGCGGATCGCGCGGGCATTGTTTTGGAGTTCGATGCCAGTCCGGAGCAACAGCAGGCGAAGAAGACCAAGGATGTGCTGCGCCACATACATGAGCAGGTCACCAAGCGCTGGCAGTCCGCTCTGGCCAGCGAGGCCTCGGGGCAGGTCGCCCGCGATTACCTGGCCAAGCGGGGGTTGTCACAGGAGGCGGTTGAGTTGTTTCGGATTGGCTATGCTCCGGATGCCTGGGATGACACTGTCAATTGGGCCAAGGCGCAAAAGTTTGATCTCGAGGATGTCGAACGGGGCGGTTTGATCATTCGGAAGGAGGGGACGGATCGTTGCTATGACCGTTTCCGCGGGCGGTTGATCTTTCCCATTTGTGACGAACAGGGAAGGGTTATCGGATTCAGCGGCCGGATCCTCGACGACGACGCCAAGGCGGCCAAGTATGTGAATTCACCGGAGACGCCGTTGTTTACCAAGGGCAGGGTGATCTTCGGGTTGGACAAGTCAAAGCGCGCCATGTTGGAAGCCAAGACGGCGATCGTCTGTGAAGGTCAGCTCGACATGATTGCCTGCTTTGTCTCCGGCGTGAAGAACGTCGTGGCGCCACAAGGCACGGCCTTCACGCCGGACCAGGCGCGCATACTCAAACGCTATGCCGAGGAGGTGGTCCTCTGTTTCGACTCGGATGCGGCCGGGCAGAAGGCGGCCATCCGTTCGCTCGACAGCCTGTTGCCCTCCGGATTCGCCATCCGGGTGGCGACCGTTCCGGCGCCGCACGACCCGGACAGCTTTATCAAGGAGCATGGACCGGAGGCGTTTCAGGCCCTGATCGATGGAGCCGAGGGATTCTTTGATTTCTACCTGCGGTTGCTGTGCGACAGCAACGACCTGGGCACGGACCTGGGCCGGTCGACTGTGGTGAAATCCATGGGGGAGGCGGTGCGGAAGTCGGGCAATCGCGTGGTCATGGACCGGTATGCGCAAGAAACCGCGCTTAGGTTGGGGGTCTCGCCGGATGCCATGCGCGCCGAATTTGCCAAGACCAAGCCGGCGCGGCCGCAGCGGCGGGACCGTTGGGAGGAGGAGGAGGCGCTGGCTGTTTCGGAGGTGGGCGAGGGCGAATCCTTTGACGCCGCCGAGCCCGAACTGGAACGGCCGTCCGCGAAGGAATTCTGGTTGTTGAAACTGATGCTGATCGATGAGGAAGCCCCGCCGGAGTTTGCGCCGTACGTGAATCTACAGTGGATTGCCCATGCGCAGGTGCGGGACATCGTGGGGCAAATCATCAAGGCCCACGGCGACAACGCCTGGCGCGGAGCGGCGGCCCTCTTGTCTGAGATCAGTGATTCGCGGGCGCAGGCGCTGGCGTCGGAAGCCCTGGCGGAGCAGCGCAAGATTCCGGATCCCCGGGCCCAGATTGCGGATATCCTGCTGACGTTGCGCAATCAATACATTGATCGGGAGATGGCCAGTCTGAATCACCTGGCTTGTCAGCCTGACACGCCGGATGAAAAGCAGGAGGAGATTCTACGGTTACAACAAGACTGGCGGAAGATGAAACGGGATCCCTTGATCCCGCCGGTGGGCTCCTGACAGCGGGGTCCCTTCACTCTTCCCGCAAGAAGCGATAGAAACGCTTCGGCGCGCCCGCGGCATATTCCGGATCGACGATGGGCGTCGCTCCGCCGGAACCGAGGAAGGAACGCAAGGGAGTCCAGGACTGCAAATCTTCCGAGGCTTGCAGGATGTAGCGGGCGTTGGGTTCGCCGGCGGCCATGAGTTCAATGCGTCCATCGGGCCGCACGCGCGCCGAAGGCATCAGTCCCGGCATGAGCGAGGTCCCGGCCTGGCGTAGCGTTACGGCTCCGAAGGAGTCTCCAAAGCGAATTTCGTCGAAGCTGGCTTGATTGTGCCCGTCGCCATTCCAGTGGCCGTAGCGCAATCCGGTGAAGAAGCGGGCGGATTGAAAGCGGAGGTCGGTCTCGCCGGTCGTGGTGAATTCGATGTCGGGCGAGGCCGGTGCGACGCCGCCGAGGTTGTCCGGATTGACGTAGAGGCGAACCGTGTCCGTGTCGCCGAACTCCAGATGGAGCACAAGCAGGGCGGGTTCGCCGATGATGACGGGCGCGTCAGTGACGAGGAAGTCGGTCCCGTCGTCGGTCGCATTGCGCACGGCCAGCGTCCAGTAGCGAACGCCATTGACCGTGGATTGATCGCCGTAGAATCCAACGCCGACGTCGATGCGATTGTAGTCTCCGAAGAAGGTTCCATTGGCGAGAGTAAACAGGACGGGCGCTCCATCGTCCGTGTCCTTGCGGAGCAGCGCGCTCACCCACAGGTCGGATCCGGTTTGCCCGATCTGCGGGGGATCGCTTTCGAAGACAGTGACGTGACCGAAGGCTTCCGGATCAAGAATGCGCTCGCACAGCTCGAATTGCCGGCCGCCCACGGCGTGAAGCCCCCCGGTTTCCAGATCGCCGAACGTCATTGATCCGCCTTCGCCGAGTTTGTAGCCGTCGAGGTAGGTGGCTGGGTTGTAGTTGTGGGCCTGCCAGTCGTAGGCCCAGCCGAACCCGCTGGAGACGCCTTGCAGAAAATGGAGCTGATTGGTTGGCGCATAATCGAAACCGTCGTAGGCGTAGAGTCCGTTCTGCGGCAGCGGCCAGGCGAACGCCACATCCGTGTCCAGTCCGACGGGAGCGAGGCTGGGTTGCCCGTTCAGGTCGACCGCAGCCCCCGCCGCGATCTCGATGGCGACATTGCCGTCCCGGACCAGGCCGGTGACGAACACCTCGTAGCGCATGCCATTCGCAGGCGTCATCTCCCGGACCGTTGCTTCAAGGTCGCCTGCGTTGGAATGAATGACGACATCCTCGGCGTCGAAGCCCGTTACCGGCCGATCGAAGAAGACCGAGAATCGCACCCCGGCGCGGGCCGTGGCATCCGGTTGTCCCAGGGCTCTGCTGATGGTGACGGTTGGACGGTCCGACGCGGTGACTGAGGTTCCCTGGAACACATACAGATAGACGGCTGAGGGCGGCAAGGTGAGCTGCATGGCTCCGGAAACAGGATCCGCGATCATTTCCTCGCTCGTCCAGATCCGGAGGCCATCGGCGTTGTTTTCACGGGGATCGCCGGTCAGGGGGTGGAGCGTCGCTGAAGCGGCAGAGTCGAAGGGCAGTCGCAGGGTGACGGGCGTCGCATGGTTGAGATCGCGTGAGATCAGGAACACCGCGAAAGCGTCTCCGTCGCGAAAGGCGTGCGCCTGGATGAGCGGGGTGTTCGGGGCTGCGGGCACGAGCGATCCATCGGGCGGCAAGGCGGGAAGATCGACAGTTGGCGCGGCGTTGATGAAGGTCTCCACCATGGGGCCGCTGGCGTGGCGATTGCGCATGCGCAGCGCGAGCCAGGAAGTGTGCGGCAGATGGCCGACGTTCTCTCTTGCGTGGGACGCCCAGTTATAGCCGGCGCCGAAATGGAAGAACGCCTGGGGGTCGATCCGTTGTGACGAATTGTAGAGATAGGCGTCGAGGATGGAGACGCCGCCCGCCAGCGACTTGCCATAGGCCTCCGCAACCGGGTTGAACTCCTGGCCCGGGCCCGGCAGGGAATACCCCGGGCCGCCCTCGTAGACCGCGATGTCGTAGGTCACTCCCTGCGAAGCGAGCAGATCCCGGGTTGCGACATGCCGGTCCACGAAGCTCTTCATGAAACCGGCCGGAAAGAGCAGCGTGTCCTGAAAGCCCTGGTCCGAGACGTCCGTCCCGCCGGCGAGGAAACCGATCTCCCATCCGCCATTGTAGGCGGCAACGTCGGTAAAGCTGGCGGACGGGCTTTGTTGGATCGCCGCCGCGCCATAGCCGCCGACGCCGGGATTCGTAATCCAACCATTGACGATGAAATCGACCTTGTTCGCGATCGAATCCCAGTAGGGGCTGCTTTGCGCCACCTGGAAGAAGTATTCCGCGAACTGGCCGTGGGTGGCGCCTTCGAAGATTCAGGGATCGAAGCTGTAGTTCCACATTTCGTTGCCCATTTCGATGCGAATGCGTTCGAACTCGTCGGTCCAGGGCTCGATCTGGCCCTGGGCCGCGCGGCGGGAGCCGTAGGTTGTCTCCGCCGGGCCGGCAAGGTACTCGATCAGGCCCAGCCACTCGGCTTCGTTGAACGACGGGCTGACGATCAACCAGGGGCGCGCGCCGGCGTCGCGACACAGCGGCAGGGCGGTCGGCAGCGTGAGGTGATTCTCGGGTTCCACTTCGCCCGCGTTCTCGTTCCATTGCCGCTTGCTGAGCAGGTCGGGTTGGGTCATGTCATCGAGCGTCAAACCGAAGTGAACATTGGCGTGGCCGCCCCAGATCCGCAGGTCGCCGGGTTGGAAATCGATAATCTGCTCGCGCGCCCAGGAACGCATGGCCAGGGGCTCGTCTTCTAGGTCGTAGACGACGAAGTTGTCGATCCAGAGCGAACCAGGGCCTTGGAAGGCGAGAATGATCTCACTGATCGACGCCGTTTCAGGCTCGGGCGGCCCCGCAAAGGTATGGGTGAATTTCCGCCAGGTTCCATCGATGCCGGTCCAGGTGGCGGCGACGTCGGCGTAATGCTGGTTGAGGCGGAACTGCGCGGAGCCGTTGGGGATGTTTTCCTGACGCAGCCAGACTTCGGCCCGGTAAAGATGCCCGGGCTTCAGCGTCGCGTAATAACCGCCGTAGAATTCCGATCCGGCGAATGCTGCCTGGCGCACGCTGACTTCGTGCGCCCCGGGCGCGGTCAGTCGCAGGGACGAGACACCGCCATTCTCCGGCGCTTGTGTTGATTCGTCGTAGACCGTTTCCACGGGCAGGTCATAGGGCCAGGCCGAGCCGCCCACGGGCCGCCAAAGCGTGGACGGAGCGATGCGGTCATGGGTCAGGTCAAGGCGCGCATTCACGGTGATCAGGTCGAGGAAGTAGATGTCTCCAGCTTCGATCGCCGGGCCGTGCTCATCAAGTTCGATGCGGTAGCCGTCGGTCGGACTCGCCAGGTATTGAGAGACGACGTTGGTGCGAAGCAGCTGGAAGCCGCCGTCCGTGACGCGATAGATCCGGACGGCTGCGCCATTGAAGAAGCCGTTGGTCAGCGTTTCGAAGTAGGAGGTCGTGGCGTTGGCGTCGTTCAGGATGTGATCGGTTCCGCCGCCCGTGGCGAAGCCTCGCATGCGGGTGTTGACGGGCTCCATGCCCGGGCCGCGGGTGAAGTTGTTCATCTCGGAATGATGGCCCACGAGGTTCAGTCCGAAGCGTTGCGGGGCCGGGGCCTTGATCCGGGTTCCGACCGTTATGATGGCGGGCTCGTTCGTGCCGGCGACGGGCGTCGATGGCAGCGTCGGCAGGGTGACGGTCAGTTGGGCGGGGGCGCTGGTGATGCTGCCGCCGGCATTGCTGACGGTTACGGTGTAGTCGCCTGCGTCGCGTAGCGACACCGGCGACAGGGTCAGGGAGGGGCCGGGTTCGACGGCCAGGTCGACTCCGTCTTTTCGCCAGCGGTAGGTCAACTCGGGCGTGCCTTCGGCGGACGCGGAGAAGGTGGCTTCGCCTCCGACCGGCGCGGACTGCGATTGGGGCGGAGACAGGATGGAGGGGGCGACCAACGGGTTCACGGTCAGCGCGGCGACAGCGGACGTCGCATTTCCTCCGCCGTTACTCACAACCATGCTGTAAGCCCCTGCGTCCGACGTCTGCACACTGTTGATGGTCAGAGAGGCGCCGGTCTCGCCCACAAGATCCATCCCGTCTTTCCGCCATTGGTAGGTCAGGGAGGTGCGCCGCTGGCTGCGACAGTGAACTGGGCGGTTTCCAGTTCGGTGACGGTTTGCGCTTGTGGTTGCTGCGTGATGATCGGCGGCGCATCGGAGGCGGGTGTATGGGGCTGGTCCGAGTTGGAGCCCAGGAAAGCGAGAATTTCGGCGTCACTGACTTCGGCGGGGCTCGCGAAGTTCCGACCGGAGAGACTGGCGGGCACGAGGGGGCGTTGAAAGCGCACGTAGTCGAAGCGCGCGATGAGATCGGGGTTGGCGGTGGCGAGGACGCCGCCGCCCGGCAGGGGCAGGCCGTTGGTCAGCAGATTGAGGTTGTGAAAGGCATAGCCGTTCTGCGAGCAGGTGTTCCAATCGGTGTAGCAGGTCAGGCCGACGTGCAACGACGTGGGCATATCCTCCCTGACGTAGCGCCGGTGGATTTCCCATTCGCCGCCCTCAATCCGGCGCAGGACGAGGAACACCGCGCCGATTCGCGCCACCTGGATTTTTGCGCTGGGCGCGCCCGGTGTGATATGCAGTTGAGAGACGCTGTTGCGGTTGTCCTTGACCTCGAACTGATAGGTTCCCGGTGTGTTGGCTGCGCCGGTGGACAGGAAGATGTAGTTCTGGCCATTGGGGGTCCAGTCGAGGGCCCCGCTGGTCATGGTCCGTGGAGAGCGGACCATGATGCCGGAGAGCGAGAACAGCGCATTGGGCGCGCCGGAACCGGAACGGCTGGTCGGTTGCACATCCGTCGTCACCACGAAATCTCCGGTGACCGACTTGTAGGCGTGCACGCCCCGCCATTCCTCAAACCAACTGCTGGAGTGCGGAACCATGGTCATGCGACCGGCGTTGGATTCGTTGATGTCCCAATGCTCCAACTGGTCGAAGCCCCAGCCCTCGGCCTGGTAGACGCGACTCCACTGCGACAAGGTCGTCGCATCGTCGAATTCGTCGCTCAGCGGCGCGAGATCGTCCGCGGCCATGACCGGGAGAGTCGCCGCGAGCAGCATCGCGCCCAGGATGCCAAGCAGACCAGGGGGGGATGCGTGGGAGGCGCCTTGCAGTTGTCTGGTTCCGTCTTGATTGGGATACGACTTCGTTTTCATGCGGCCAATCTATGCCTCTGCGTCTGAAACGAAGTTAAAGCCAGGATTAAATTCCTTTCATGTTCGGCGGCGGGGGATCAGTTGGACTTGGGCAGGGTCACACGGAATGTCGTGCCGCGACCGATCTCGCTTTCGACGCGGATGTCGCCGCCATGGGCGCGCACGAGGGTCTGAACAATTGACAACCCAAGTCCGGCCCCTCCAAATTCCCGCGAACGCGATTTGTCCACGCGGTAGAAACGCTCGAACAGGCGCGGCAGATGATTCCTTGCGATGCCGGGGCCTGTGTCCTCGATTTCGACGGTCACGTTCAAGGCGTCCTGCTTCATGCGCAAGGTGACGGATTCCCCGGCCGGCGTGTAGCGCAGGCCGTTTTCCACCAGGTTGAGGAAGACCCGGTGGAGGCCATGGCTGTCGCCGACCACCACCGCCGGTTCCAGACCCTCGGTATGCAGCGACACGCGCTGTGCGTCGGCGAAGGACGCGAGCCTGTCGATCACGTCATCCAACAATGGCTCCAAATTGACCTGTCGGCGGGAGGCGACGACCTCGCCGGCGTCGGCGTGGGCCAGGGAGAGCAGGTTGTCGACCAGCCGGGAAAGGCCTTCGATTTCCTCGCGCGCGCTCTGAAGGACGTCCTGGTAGTCGGAGGCGTCGCGGTCACGGCGGAGAGCCACATCGATCTCCCCGCGCAAGACGGTGAGGGGTGTTCGCAACTCGTGGGAGGCGTCGGCGACGAATCGCTGCTGGGTTGCGTGCGCGCTTTCAAGTTGATCGAGCAACGCATTGAAGGCTTTCGCAAGCTCCGCGAGTTCGGCGTCTTCCTCCACGACCGGGAGACGCTGTTGCTCCAGGTTCCGAGCGCCGATCTTTCGCGCGGTTGAGGTGGCGGCGGAGAGAGACTTCAACCACTGGCGGATCATGAATCGGGCAGCCAGAACGGACACCGACAAGATTGCCAGGCTGCCCCCGATCAGCCAGTTGAGCATTTCCCGGGCGCGCCTCTCGGCTGTGTCGGCGGCGATGCCGGCCTGTGCGTAGGCCCAGACGCCCGCGGGATAGATCTTGGCAAAGGTCGCCACGCGATAAGGCGTTCCAGAAGCGTCGCGCAGCGTTTCCAGGGCGCCGGCATTCTGTAGTCGAGCGGCCGTGTCGCGAGCGTAGTCGGTGATGGGAATGGGCGAGGGCAGATGCCCGCGTTTGTCGATCAGTTTCCCGCTTGCGTCGAAGAGTTGGACAAAGAGTTGCTGGTGATCGAGTCGGAGGTGGCGCTCGGTCCAGTCATGGACGGCGAGTTCGGGATGGTGGATTGATTGGTTCAGCAGCGCCGCCTTGTCAGCGATGGTGTGATCCAGATCGTAGGCGAGCTTCTCTTTGGCGCGCAGGTAGGCGACCGCGCAAAGGGCGCCCAACGCCACCGTCATGGTGAGCGTGTAGGTCAACAACAGGCGCGAACCGATGGATCTCATGGCTCCTCCTTGATCACATAGCCGCGTCCCCGGACAGTGTGGATCAGAGGCGAGTCAAATCCCTTGTCCACTTTCTCGCGCAGGTGGTGGATCGTCACGTCAATAACGTTGCTGAAGGGGTCGTAGTTCTCGTCCCAAACACTCTCGGCCAACCGTGTCCGGGTGACCACCTCGACGGCGTGTTCTAGCAGGAACTGCAGCACGGCGAACTCCTTGGCCGTAAGCTGAAGGTCCTTTCCGGCGCGATCCGCCCGATGGGTTCGGGCATCCAGGCGGAGGTCCGCCAGGGAAAGCGCGTCCGGTTTCGATTCCGTTCCCCGGCGGAGCAGGGCCCGGACCCGGGCCAGAAGCTCGGCGAAGGCGAAGGGTTTGGTGAGGTAATCGTCGGCGCCGGTTTCCAGGCCGTGGACACGGTCATTCACGCTATCGCGGGCGGTCAGCATGATCACCCGGCTTTTGCAGTTCGCGGCGCGGAGTTCCGCCAATGTTTGGAATCCGTCCTTCTTCGGCATCAGCACATCAAGCGCGATCAGATCGTAGCCATTCTCCAATGCCTTTCGGAGGCCTTCCTCGCCATCGTGCGCGACATCGACGACGAAACCCTCCTCTTTCAGGCCGCGTTCGAGGAAACGGGCCACCTTGCGTTCGTCTTCTACCACCAGGATTCGCATGACTGTTTCGGGTAAGAATGGTTGAAACTCGCCTGAAGCGGGGATGAAGGGAAGATGAAATGTGCGTCATCTTAGGCGATGGAGCGCGCCGGGGCAAAATGGCGTTGCCTGAGGCTTGGGTGCGGGAGGAATGCGCCCTATGGTTCCCGCCGCCCAACAAATGAACTCAAGCAATCTGCCCATCTGGGAAATTCATGCCGAGCTTGTCGCCACCCTGCGCAAGGAGCCGCGTTTGGTCCTGATCGCTCCGACCGGGTCCGGCAAGTCGACGCAGGTTCCGCAGATGCTTTTGGATGGGGGATTGTCTTCGGGGAAGCGGATCGTGGTGTTGGAGCCGAGACGGGTTGCGGCGCGAACGCTGGCGGCTCGGGTTGCCTATGAACGCAAGGCGAAGCTGGGCGATGAGGTTGGATACCAGATCCGGTTTGATGACAAGACTTCCCGCGAGACGCGTATTTCCTATGTCACGGAAGGCGTGTTGCTGCGGCAGTTACAGGAGGACCCGGCGTTGCCTGGGGTGGGCGCGGTGGTGTTTGACGAGTTTCATGAACGGAACCTGATGAGCGATGTCGCGCTGGGGTTGGTGAAGCGGATCCAGGCGAAGTCGCGTCCGGATCTGAAGATCATCGTCATGTCCGCGACGCTGGAGGCGGAGTCCGTGGGCGGCTATCTGGACGCGCCGGTATTGGAGTCGCGCGGGAGCCTCTTTCCCGTGACGGAGACCTACTCTGATTTGAGTGATCGTCGCAGCGTCGAACAGAAGGCGGCCGACACGGTGGCGCACATCGTCAATACAGGCGAAGAGGGCGACATTCTCGTCTTCATGCCTGGGATGGGAGAGATCAATCGCACGTTGAACGAATTGCGCGGCGTTCGCGCCGATGAGCGCTTGAACTGCCTGCCCCTGCATGGCGAGTTGCCGCTGGAGCAGCAGGATCTCGCGTTTGCGCCAAGCGACCTGCGAAAGGTGATCGTGTCGACCAATGTGGCCGAGACGTCCGTCACCATTGACGGCGTTCGACATGTCGTGGACAGCGGGTTGGCTCGGATCGCGCGTTACGACGCCGAGCGCGGGATGAATTCTCTGCTGGTTGAGGAGATCAGTCGCGCGTCGGCGGACCAACGACGGGGGCGCGCAGGAAGGACCGCCCCGGGAACCTGCTGGCGGCTCTGGAGCGAAAGCAATCACCTGAATCGTCCGGAGCGGAACACGCCGGAGATCCAACGCGCCGATCTGGCGGAGACCGTCCTTTTTCTTCATTCCCAGGGCGTGCGCAAGGCGACGGAGTTTGACTGGTTGGACCAGCCGGACCAGGCTGCCGTCGAACGGGCGGAGGATCTGCTGCGGATGTTGGGGGCGATTGGCGGCGGGGCGAGCGGCAAGGACGACCTCACTGAGGCGGGGCGTTCGATGTTGAAGCTGCCGATGCATCCGAGGTATGCGCGCATGCTGGTCGAGGCGGCGAAGTTTGAATGTGTGCCGGGGGCGGCCCTGTGCGCGGCGTTGGTCAGCGGGCGGGACCTGCTGCTGCGGGTGGATCGCAGTGACCGACGCGTAGCGGAGAACCGCGAATCGTTGCAGGAGGGGGCCAAGTCGGATTTTGAAGTGCGCATGCGGGCCTTTGTCTACGCGCGAAACAACCATTTTGACGTGGGGGCTTGCCGGACGTTGGGAATCCATGCGCAGGTCGCGCGCGAGGTGGGGCGAACTTTCCAGCAGATCATGGATCTGATCAAGAAGCATGGCTTGAACACGGCCGGGGCGGTCTCGGCGAGCCTCGAGAAGGACGAGGGATTGCGGCGTTCAATCGCGGCCGGGTTTGTGGATCAACTCGGCATGCGGCGCGATAAAGGAACGTTGGAGTGCCTCCTCGCCGGTGGGCGCACGGGCACCTTGGCGCGCGAAAGCGTGATCGCTGACGAGGACGGGCCGGAGTTCTTCGTGACTTCCGATGCGCGCGAGATTTCAGCGCGGGGCGGACGGGCGATGACGTTGCTGGGGTTGGCTACGTCGGTGAAGTTGGAATGGCTCAAGGAAATGTTTCCGCAGCATTTTCAGACCGCGACAGAACACGTCTACGATCGGTCTTTGAAGCGCGTCGAGGCGTTCGAAACCTCGCGGTTCCTGGATTTGACGCTGACGGAGAAGCGGACCAGCGAACGTGAGCCGGACGCTTGCGGCCGGGCTCTGGCCCTGGCGTCACGTGAAGGGATGCTCACCTTGCCGGAGTTCAATCACGAGGTTCAACAGTTTGTCAACCGGGTGAACCTGGTCGCCGCCGCCGTGCCGGAACTGGAGTTCCCAAAGTTTGATGAGGCGGCGGTGGTGGATCTTCTGGCGAGGGCGTTGCGGGGGCAGGAGATCGGCAAGAAGGCGCAGGCCGTGCCTTTGCGCGGCGCGTTTCGATCAAGACTCACCAAGGAACAGATCGAGTGGCTCGACGAACTGGCTCCGACGCGCATTCCCTGGCCGGATGGCAAGCCGAAGAAGCTGCTCTATCCGGATGAATCGACCGGCAAGGGAGGCGTTGTCAATCCGCCTGAGCTGCAGATCAAGATCAATGACTGCTTCTCCCTGGAGGAGCATCCGATGATCTGTGAAGAACGCTTGCGCGTCCGTTTCCGCGTGCAAAAGCCCAATGGCAAAAAGCTGGATGAAACGGACGATTGGCCGCATTTCAAACAACGGGTATATCCGAAGCACAAGAAGGAGTTGAAGGCAAAGTTTGCCTCGTTGCCGTGGCCGTAGGCCGGGGTGTCGGCGTTGGTTCGGATTGCGGGGATGCGGGTCGCGGGCAGTGTCCCGCCAAACCAATCAGGCGGGGCCCGGCCCAGCGCGTTCCGGCCGCACTTCAGGCCCGGCGTGCAATTCCAACCGAGCGCAGCGAGCACGTCCCAACCGGGCAACGCCTCAATTCGATCGGCGCAAGGTCCATTGACATTCGGTCTAAATCAAACCCGCGGTCGCTTCGAAGCCGTAGACCAGGTTCATGCTTTGCACGGCCTGTCCGGACGCGCCCTTGATGAGGTTGTCCTCCGCGCTCATGACGATGAGGCGGTCGGTGCGCGGATCGATCCGCCAGGCGATCTCGACGACATTGGTTCCGGTCACATTCTTGGTGTCGGGCAGGGCAGGGCCCTTCAGCAATCTGACAAAAGGGGCGCTGTCATAGGCTTTGGCGTAGACCGCCGCAATCTTGTCATTCAGGGCCGTCGCGTCTTCCTTGCTGTCGAACTTCTCCGCCGGGGCGAGGTAGAGGGTGGACAGGATGCCACGGTTGACCGGAATCAAATGCGGCGTGAACTGAATCGTCACCTGTTCGCCCGCGGCGAGCGACAGCTCCTGTTCGATCTCGGAAAGATGCCGGTGCTTGGGGACGCCGTAGGGGCGGACGCTCTCATTGCATTCCACGTAGAGATAGCCGAGCTCGACCTTGCGCCCGGCTCCGCTGACGCCGCTCAGGCAGTCGGCAATAATGCCGGAGGGTTTGATCAAACCGGCCCTCAGCAGGGGAATGGTCGGCAGCAGGATGCTGGTTGGGTAACAGCCCGGGGAGGCTATGAGTTGAGCGTCCTTGATGGCCTCGCCGTGGATCTCGGGCAGGCCGTAGACTGAACTCGTCAAGAGTTCCGGCGCGGGATGCTCGTGCGTGTAGAATTTTTTGTAGGTCTCGGCGTCGTTCAACCGGAAGTCGGCGCTCAGATCGATGACCCGGCAGCCAAGCTCCAGCAGCGGTTTGGCGAACTCCGCGGCGACGCCGTGCGGCAGGGCCAGAAAGACGACCTCCGCGTCGCGAGCGATCATCTCGGCGATGGGGTCGCGGAAATGCAGTTCGTTGGCCCTGGAGTACTGGCCGAACCGGGGAAAAATCTCGGCGATGGTTTTGCCGGAGTATTGCCGGGAGGTGACGACCGTGAGATCGACGTTGGGGTGGGCGAGCATCAGTCGCACGAGTTCCTCGCCGGAGTAACCCGAGGCTCCGATGATGCCGACCCTGACTTTGTTTTTCTCTGACATGGAAAGGAAGGGTAAATGCTTTCGAACGACAAAAAAAGCCCCGCAGAATGAATCCGCGGGGCTTGAAGTGACTTTGGTCCCGATTAACGCTTGCTGTATTGGAAGCGCTTGCGGGCCCCGGGTTGGCCGTATTTCTTGCGCTCGCGTTGGCGGGCGTCGCGCGTCAACAGACCGGCGGCCTTGAGCGCCGGACGATGCTCCGGATCGACGATGAGCAGGGCGCGGGCGATGCCGTGACGAACGGCTATGGCCTGACCGCTCAGGCCGCCGCCGGAAACGTTGACCCGCACGTCGAACTTGTTCTCGGTCTCGGTGGCCTCAAAGGGCTGCATGGCGAGCATGCGCTGGTCCTCGAGATAAAAGTATTTGTCGAATTCGCGTCCATTGACGCTGACCTTGCCTTCACCCGGTTTGATGCGGACGCGGGCGACGGCGGTCTTGCGACGGCCGGTTCCGAGGTATTCCTTGGTATTGGGATCGATGGTGACCATGTGATGTTTTAAGGGGTTCAGGCCAAAGCGAGGGGGGCGGGTTGCTGCGCCTCGTAGGGGTGCTCGGAGCCGGCCACGACTTTGAGCTTGGTGAGTTGCTTGCGACCCAGGCGGTTCTTCGGGAGCATGCCCTTGACGGCGTTCATGATCAGCTTCTCAGGCGTTTTGGCGCGGACTTCCGCCACCGTGCGGCTCCGGTGTCCGCCGGCCCAGCCCGAAAAGCTGTGGTAGGTCTTGTCGGTTTCCTTCTTGCCGGTTACGCGGACTTTTTCCGCGTTGATGACGACCACAAAGTCGCCCGCATCCAGGTGCGGCGTGAAGACAGGCTTGTTCTTGCCGCGCAGAATATCGGCGATCTGGGTGGCGACGCGGCCCAGGATCTGGCCCTCCGCGTCGATCAGATGCCACGCGCGTTTGTTGACATCAATTTTTGGCAAATGCGTTTTCATGTAAATTCCGGATAAGGAGCGGTGGACGATACCAAAAGCGGTTTTCGCGTCAACCGGCAATTGGATTTATTTTTCGTTCGCGCGCGTCATTCCGCGGATGTCTCCAGCTGGGCGAGTTTGTTCTCCAGCTCCTTCACGCGCCTCATCAGGGCGGGGAGGCGCTCCACGGCGATCATCATCTTCTTGGCGTCGCGTTGAGGCCGGGCCGGGGCGCCCAGCCAGACCTCGCCGTCAGGAATGTCGTTCATGACGCCGGCCCGGGCCATCACGGTGACCTGGTTGCCGACATTGAGGTGGCCGGCGAGACCGACCTGTCCGGCCAAGGTCACGTAGTCGCCGAGTCTAGTGCTTCCGGCGACGCCAACCTGGGACACGATAATGCAATTGGCCCCCACTTTGACGTTGTGCGCGATCTGCACGAGGTTGTCGATCTTGCTGCCTCGGCCAATTTCAGTGGAGCCGAGCGCGCCGCGATCGATGGTGACGCAGGCGCCGATCTCCACATCGTCATGCACGACCACGTTGCCGACCTGCGGTATCTTGTGGTGGATTCCGGCGTCGAAGACGTAGCCGAAGCCATCGGATCCGATCACGGTTCCCGCATGCACGCGCACCCGCTTGCCGATTTGCGTTCGGGGGTAGAGGGTGACGTTCGCAAAAAGGTGGGCGCCGTCCCCGAGGGAGCAATCGTGCGCGATGTGTGAGCCGCTCTGCACGACCACGCCGGCAGCGATCGAGACGTTCTCGTGAATCACGCAATGAGGCCCCACGTGCGCGGTCGGATGGATGGTCGCGGAGGGAGCCACAACAGCGGAGGAATGCACGCCCGGGGAGAACTTCTTTTCCGGGTGGAAGATCTGCAGAAGGTGAGCGAAGGCGAGTCGCGCGTTCTTCACCCGGATGAGGGTCTTGGTTTCGGAGGAAAACTTCTCGGCGACGAGAATCGCGGAGGCAAAGCCCTGTTCGGCTTTTTCGAAAAAGGCCTGGTTCTCGGCGAAGGTGAGGAAGCCAGGGCCGGCGATATCCGCCGGGGCGAGGCCGGAAAGTTCCAGCGATTCGTCGCCTTCCACTTCTCCGCTGACGCGGGCGGCGATCTCGGCGACGGTGAAGTGGGGCTTAGATTCCGCGTTCATTGACGATCTCGTTGTTCTTGCCGAGCACAATCACCCGAGGCGTCCAATCGTCCGCGTCGGAGACGTCGACATTGGCGTAGGACATGATGGTGAGGAGGTCGCCGGCCTTGCCCAGGTGGGCGGTGGCGCCGTTGAGCACGATCTCGCCGGTTCCGGCCTGGCCTTCGATGACGTAGGTCTCGAAACGCGCTCCGTTGGCCATGTTGCCGCAAAGCACTCTTTCGTAGGGGCGCAATCCGACTTTGGCCATCAGGTCGGAAGCAATGGTCATGCTGCCTTCGTAATCGACGTGGCCGCCGGTGATCGCGGCGCGATGAATCTTGGATTTGAGGAGTTGGAGTTCCATGAAACGAGGCGAGAGGCTTTCATTGAGGCAAAGCCTTGGGCAAGCAAAAAGCGGCGCCGGGGAGATTGTTCGAGACCGGCGAACGCGAAGGCTTTGTGATTTACAGCGTTGCGGCTTGTTGGGTAAAACGTCCGCCCGAAACCTTTTGAGACAGGACTATCATGGCCAAGAACCCGAGAAAAACCGTTCCCAGAAAATCCACCTCCAAAGCCCGGAAGACCCTGAAGGTCGCCATGATCGGCTACCGCTTCATGGGCAAGGCCCACTCAAATGGTTGGCGGCAGGCTCCTCGCTTTTTCGATTTGGACGCGGACTTGGAGTTGGACACCATTTGCGGCCGGAATCCTGCCGATCTTGCCGCGGCGCAGAAACAGTTCGGGTGGGCCAAATCCTCCACGGATTGGCGCGCGGTGATTGAGTCGCCGGACATCGACATCGTCGATATCAACACCCCCAACGATTCCCACGCGGAGATCGCCATTGCGGCGGCCGAGGCGGGCAAGCATGTCTTGTGTGAGAAACCGCTCGCCATGGATGTGGCCCAGTGTCAGGAGATGGTTGACGCCGTCAAGAAGGCCAACGTCGTCAACATGGTTTGCCATAACTATCGCCGTATTCCGGCGGTGGCGCAGGCCAAGAAGATGATCGAGGACGGGACGCTCGGAGACATCTACCATTACACCGCGCGCTATGCGCAGGACTGGATCGTGGATCCGGAGTTCCCTCTGGTCTGGCGTCTGCAGAGCAAGATCAGCGGCAGCGGCGCCCACGGCGACATTTGCGCGCACATCATCGATTTGGGCCGTTATCTCTGCGGAGAGTTCGCGGAGGTTTGCGGTCAGATGAATACATTCATCAAGAAACGCCCGCTGGAAGATCAGGGGGCGAAAGGGCAGGGGCTCGGAGGCAGGGGCGGCAAGAAGATGGGCAAAGTCACCGTGGACGACGCTTCCCAGTTCATTGGCCGGTTCAAGAATGGCGCGCTCTGCAATCTCGAGGCCACCCGCTTTGCCTTGGGACGCAAGAATCACATCACCTTCGAGATCAACGGTTCGAAAGGCTCCGTGGCGTTTGATTTCGAGGACATGAATCGGCTCCAGTATTTCGACAACGGCAATGAGCCGGACCGTCAGGGCTTTAGGGACATTCTGGTGACGCAGCCTGGCGGCGTGCACCCGCACGTCGGCCAGTGGTGGCCGCCCGGGCACATTATCGGTTACGAGCACACGTTCGTTCACACGATCGCAGACTTCGTGAACGCCTGTGTCAGCGGCAAGTCGGTTCAACCGACTTTCGTGGACGGCATGCGCAATCAGCGGGTCCTGGAGGCGGTGGAGGAATCAGCCGGTTCCCGCCAGTGGGTCAAGGTCTAGCAACGAATCGCCCGGCAAGCTTCTTGAACGGATATGGTGGACCCCGACTTTCGTGACCGCGATGGCTGGATCTGGCTCGATGGGGAATTGGTTCCCTGGCGGGATGCGCAGCTCCATGTGCTTTCCCATGGATTGCATTACGCATCCTCCGTTTTTGAGGGGGAGCGGGCTTACAATGGGCGTATCTTCAAGTTGACCGAACATTCCCGGCGCTTGATCGAGTCGAGTGAGGCCTTGGAGTTCGACATGCCTTATTCGGTGGAGGAACTGGACAAGGCCACCCAGGAAACGATTCAGGCCAACAATCTGGAGAATTGCTACGTTCGTCCCATTGCCTGGAAAGGGTCGGAGCAGATGGGGGTGATCAACACCCGCGCCAGGACGCGCGTGGCGATCGCCGCATGGGCCTGGGACTACATCGCCTCGGAAATCTGGGAGAAAGGGCTGAGGCTCTGCGCGGCCCGTTTTCGCAAGGCCAGCCCGGAGTCCTTCCCGGTCACGGTCAAGGCCGGGGGGCTTTATCTGGTCAATACGCTGAATAAGAATCATGCCCTCCGCGAAGGTTACGACGACGCCCTGGTCCTCGGCTCGCGGGGGAAAATCGCTGAGTCCACTTCGGCGAACATCTTCCTTGTGATTGACGGCGCCTTGCATACGCCAATCCCGGATTGCTTTCTGAACGGCATCACCCGGCAGACGGTGATCAGTCTGGCCAACGACCTCGGAATCGAGGTCGTCGAACGGGATATTGACGTCGCGGAACTGGCTCGAGCCTCGGAAGTCTTCCTCACCGGCACGGCCGTCGAAATGACGCCCGTTGCCGTCATCGATTACGAAGGGAATTCTTATCAGTTCACTGTCGGCGGGCCGGTTGAGATGCGGTTGATTGGTGCCTTTCGGGAATTGACCGGAATGGCGGCGCGGGCCGGAAGCGTCTGATTTTTGACGCCGCAACGCAACGTCGCCTCCGTTTCTCGAGTTGGAATCCGTGTTCAACCTCTTGAAAATGAGCCGCTTGCCCATGCCGGCGGCGGAGCGTTGCAGGGTCGAAAAAAAAACGAAAAAAATTTGACACCCATTTGCCGCATCCCTACATTCCCGCTCTGGTTTTTTAAACCCGAAATTTCACGATAACGTCCGTCGGCCGATTTCTCTGACGAGAAAGGGATAAGGTCGGGGGTGTTCTTCGTCTTTTCTGGGTTTAGGATCTTTGAATTTTGCAATTACGTGCCCATGTAGCTCAGTTGGTAGAGCGCATCCTTGGTAAGGATGA
>CAZFLK010000099.1:0-20516 GCA_964519245.1 uncultured Verrucomicrobiota bacterium | reverse complement strand
GATATGCTGGGAGGTGTGAGGGGGAACGGTTTCTCAAGGAACATCCTCCCGGGGATCAGACGCAGGTTGAAAACATTGGGGAATTGGAGCCGAATCGTTGGAACATTGCCAAGGTCCTTAAAGGGAACGGCTACAAGACAGGATTTGTCGGCAAGTCGCATGTGGTGCGGCACGATTGGCTTCACGTCGGCAATGGCCGGAATCGCGAGGCGGATCTGGAGTTCTATCCCCGGGACGCCGACCCGCGCGACCCGGAAATCAATGCGAGAATGCGGCGCAATCATCGCAAGTGGTGCGGCGAGATCATGAAGCACGGGTTCGACTATGCGGATGGCGTTTATGCCGCGAACCTCAAGGAGTTGGGGTGTGATGCCTTGAACGTTCACAATCTCGATTGGACGGTCGACAAGGCCTTCCGATTTCTGGAGGAGAATCGCGGGAACCCATTTTTCCTCTATTTCTCCACGACGCTGCATCACGGGCCCGCGCCCTGGGTCAACAAGTTTTCACTTGGGGCTGATCCGCGCCTTACCGGAGAAGGTTTTGTGGGGGACGGTTTCGACGCGCTGCCGAGCAGGGAAGATGTGCTGCGTCGCAATCGCGCGGCCGGATTCAAGGATCGTGACGCTTACGCGCTTTGGCTTGATGACGGGGTGGGCGCGTTGTTGGACAAGTTGGAAGAGCTGGAGGTTGCGAAGAACACGGTGTTCATCTTCGTGCCGGACCACGGCTCCTGGCGGCACGGCAAGGCCACGCTCTACGAGAACGGCATGCGCGTCCCGATGCTGATCCGGTGGCCGGGCGTCGTGAAGCCCGGATCGACTTACGACGGCCTGGTCGCCAACATCGATCTCGCGCCCACGCTGATGGATCTGTGCGGTGTGCAGCCGCCCGCGGATTACCGTTTGGATGGTCTCAGTTTCAAGCCGGTTCTCCTGGGCGATTCGCGGCCGATACGAGATGTGCTTTTCGCGGAGTTGGGTCACTCGCGCGCGGTCAAGACCAAGCATTGGAAATACATCGCCGTTCGCTACCCCCCGGACGTGCAACGCAAGATCGACGCCGGCGCGACGTTCGATGGCTTTCAAGGAGAGAAACTTGAAGTTCCCTATTTGACCCGGAACGCCCACCTGGGGCATCACGCGGCTGCCAGGAATCCGCGCTACTTTGAGCGCGACCAGCTTTACAACCTCCACACGGACCGGGAAGAACTGAAGAACGTTCATTCGCAACAGCCTGCGATTGCGGAACGCATGAAAACGCGACTGATCCAGGCCTTGCAAGCGTTTGAGGATCGCCCTTTTGGCGAATTTAACCGGATCGATGCAGAACGGCGCAAAAAGCTGGAGGCGCCGCTGCGTTGAACTCCGAGGCCACGACTGTAGTTTTCTCCCTTGGCTCCTTTTCCGTCCTATCCATGAAAGAATCGATGATATTGATTTTGGCGATCGGCCTTCTCCTGCCGGTCGTCTCCCACGCCCAACATGATCCGGGCCGCAATGCGGTTCGTGAATTGGCCACGGGCGACCACAAGGCCGCGCTCAAGACGCTGGAGAAGAGTCGGCGCAACAACAGTCCGATCGATCAGGCGGAGAAGCATGTGGTCCGCGCGCTGTCCGCCAGTCTGCAGAACGATGGCGTGACCGCGCTGCGGGAGGCCCGGTTGGCGGTGAAGCATGGCGCGCAGATCGGGCGTTTCGTGGCGGGTTCCGGGGAGGCGTTCAAGGCGTTGCGTGCGGCGGACGGATATGCCGAGTGGTTGGGTTCCCATGATGTGCAGTTGGTGCATGGTCCCATGATCGGGGATGTGACCGGAACGTCGGCCAAGGTGTGGTTGCGGACGGCCGAGCCCATGACTGTTGCGGTTTCGGTCTCGGGCGGCGGTGTGACGAAGTCAGTCACCGTGAACACGACCGCGCCGGCGGACCATACTGCAGTGGTTGTCTTCAGCGGTCTGAAGCCAAGGACCGCCTACCAGGTATCCGTTTTGCTCAAGGGGCGTGAGGTCGGCCAGGGGGGCTTTCGAACACGCCCGCGCCAAGGTGAACCCGGCAAGTTGACGATCGTCCTCGGCGGCGGAGCGGGATACACGCCGCAATATGAACGCATGTGGTCGACCATTGCCGGGCATGGTCCGGACGCCCTCTTCCTGCTGGGCGACAATGTCTATATCGACGATCCGACCCATCCATTGACCCATCACTTCATTTACCACCGCCGTCAGTCACAGCCGGATTGGCGGTCTTTGGTGGCCCGGACGCCGACCTACACGATCTACGACGATCACGACTTCGGACTGAACGATTGTGTGCCCGGCCCCTTCATCGAGAAGCCGGCCTGGAAGCGGCAGGTTTGGCGGGTCTTCCGCAACAACTGGGCAAACCCGGCCTATGGCGGCGGCGACAAACAACCGGGGTGTTGGTACGACACCTACCTCGGCGATGTGCACTTCATCTGCCTGGATTGCCGCTACTACCGTGATCGCGAGGGCGGCACGATGCTGGGGCCCGTTCAGAAGAAGTGGTTGCTGGAGACGCTGAAACAATCGAAAGGAACGTTCAAGGTGTTGGCTTCCTCGGTGCCCTGGAGCGCGGGAGTCAAACCCGGCAGTCGGGACACCTGGGATGGCTTTGCCGCCGAGCGGGAGGAAATCTTCCGCTTCCTCGAGCGGAACGGCATCGAGGGGGTTGTGCTGATCTCGGCGGACCGGCATCGGGTCGACGTTCGCAAAACAGAACGGCCGCAGGGCTACGACCTGTTTGAAATCATGAGTTCGCGCCTGACCAATGTTCACACGCATGGCTTGGTGGAGAACGCCAAGGGTTCGGAGTGGATTGTGGGCTACAACGCCACGCCTGCGTTTGCCAAGTTGGAGTTCGACACCACCGTCACGCCGCCCACCCTGACCTGTCGCATCATCGACATCGACAACCGGGAGCATCACGAGGTCCGGATCAACCGCGATCAATTGCAGCGCTGATGGCGGCTGCGGAGCAGGAGGATTCCGAGCGTCCGCAGGGGCGCGACAACCGGGATTGGTTGATCCTGATGCTGCGGGCGGGGAACTGCGCCTGTTTTCTGGGCTGGGCCTGGCAACACTTCCGCTGGAGCGCGCCCTACGACGCCGTGCTCTGGAATCCCGATCTGATGGGCTGGTTGGCGAGCGCGTTGGGCGTCGATTGGGAGACTTACGTGGCCGACGTGATGACGGATCGTCGAATCCTGCTCGCAGTTCGTCTGGCGGGCGTCGTCTACCTGGCCGCCGGCGCGATGGCCGTGACGGCAACGCGCGAATCACGCTTTCAGTTCTTGGTTCTCGGGCTCGGCGGCGGTTTGTTCGCGCTGACGGCCCTTTGCAAGTTCGTCGGGGCCGGCTATGCGCTGGCCCTCTTCGTGGAGCAGGCCGGGCAGGTCCTGTCGCCGGTCGTGTTGATCCTCGCGTTGCGCCGGGGCCCCCGGGATCGCTGGACGATGAGGATTGCTCTCATCGCCTTCTGCGCCACATTCATCGGTCATGGCGTGTATGCTTCGGGGTTGGCCCCGACCCCGGGCCACTTCTACGGCATGGTCTCGGCCATCCTCGGACTGGGGGAACAGGGCGCGGATGTGTTTCTCAAGGTCGCCGGCGTCCTGGATTTCCTTGTGTGTGTCGGCGCCTTCGTGCCGGCCATGCGGACGGTCTCACTGAGCTATGCCGCGATTTGGGGGGCGTTGACCGCGTTGGCCCGACCGGTCGCTGGCATGTCGTTGGCGGCGCCTTGGTGGGGCGCCGATCAGTTCGTGCATGAAGCCGTTTTCCGGACGCCGCATGCGGCCCTGCCGTTGTTTCTCCTCCTGGTTTTCAAGGGCGGGAAACTGCCGGCGATCAAGGCGATCTCAGGCACAAAGAAAGCGACGCCGGACGGGGAGGTTGCGATGCCGCGGGACTGAGCGCGATCGGTTGATCACGGGACGCCAGGGGCAGCGGCTTCATTGTCAGCATTCCAACGATTGAAGCTCGATTCGCGCGCTCTGCCAATCTGCCCAGGC
The DNA here is from genome assembly GCA_964519245.1 of uncultured Verrucomicrobiota bacterium. Taxonomy (GTDB): domain Bacteria; phylum Verrucomicrobiota; class Verrucomicrobiia; order Limisphaerales; family JAYPEY01; genus JAYPEY01. Next base: position 16,487 of record CAZFLK010000099.1, on the reverse strand, counting down.
GTCTTCGGGGTCAATATCATCGTATCCACGTTTCTCATCGACCGCTGCCCGTTGCTCTGGCGTAAGCGCCCGGGCGGGAGCCTCGTCTCTGATTGACTCGACTTCCTCCCTCGTTAGAGGAGAGCCCTTGGCTCGCTCCTTGTTCAGCAAGGTGGCGACCAGCGACGGGGTATGCGTGATGATGAGGCGGTCTCCCATTGGCTTCAGCGGATAAAAAAGGTCGTAAGCGGAAACTGGCGCGGAGCGCAGGCCGGAGTCGTAGGGACCGACTGGTTCATCCCTTCTTGTTCCTCGGTTGGATGATTTCGATGGGAATGTGCTTGCGATACAAAAGGTAGTCCTTGTCTTTCGATAGGATCGGAATGCTCCAGTGGACGGAACAGGCGCAAATTATGAAGTCAGTGTTGGATCCCTGGATTCCTTTGCTCCTGCAGAGGTTGAAGAACCTTGCTGCCAAGACGTAGATCTCTGATGGAATCATTCTGTCGGGAAAAGCCGCCAACCTTTCTGAGAACGAATCGAAAACAGGGCTCTCCCTTATTCCGGATAGGACTTCCATCCTGATGGGGCCGATGGTCACGATGCGTCCTTCTTGAATGAGTTCGATCAACTCGCACACATGGGCGGATTTCTTCCCTGTTTTCCTTCTCAGGGCTTCAGACCAAACGTCGGTATCGACGATAACCTTCACTTAACTTTTCTTTGCCTCTTGTAGTCGTAGTCCGAGTCCAGGTCCACTGTTCCGAAGAAATCGAGGATTCTAAGTTGTTCTCTCCGTTCGACATACTCTGAAAGCGCCTGATTCACGGCCTCTTTCTTGGTTCTCATTCCGCCAAGCCTCATGGCTTTCGAGAGAAGGGTTTCGTCGAGTTCAATGTTTGTCGCCATGTGCGAAGTGTCGCACAAGGAAGTGCAAGGTCAATTTCTTAGCCGATTTGGCGGAAGGGGATGTGGCGACGCTATGGGACCGAGCGCGATCGATCGCAATTCAGTTGTCAGCGTTGTTCGCTTCCCGTTTTCTAGTCTGAGCTATCAGCGAAACAAATACGCGGTCACAATACTCTGATCCCTCATTCGCCGACAAGATGAAGACTTCCCACTCAAGAAACATCAGCGCCGGACTCGCCTTGGCCATGGCGGCCTGCCTGCTGGCGGTGAACGCGTTTGCCGCGGAGCGGGTTCTCATCAGCGCGGGTGCGGGATCGGTCGGAGCCATTCTCAACGGCGGTTTCGAATCTACGGACAACGGGCGCACCTATTACTCCCGTTGGGGGGAGGGCGGGATCGGGTTCGAAGGCTGGCGTAATTATCGCTTTCCGCAGAACCGGGTTGGTCGCAATGACAGTCATTCGCCGCCGGAAGGCAAATATCGCGGCATCGTGAACAGCGTTCGCTCGGGCGCGAAGGAGGGCAACCGTTCGGAACCCGCAGTCGATACCGGTTACAGGATTCAGCCGGGCGACCGCTTCCGGTTGAGCTTTCAGCATGCCGGGGCGTTGGGGTGGACTCCGGATTCCGGACTCCGGATTATCGCCACGCTCTACTACGACGATGATGGCAATGACCAGGATGGCGTCGATACGGTCATCGATCGCGTCGAGGTCGTTCCGCGTTCGAATGCGAATGAGGGCGAGCCCTACGCGAAGGCGCGCAACCTGGAGTTGAGGGCGACGCCGGACGCGGTGGGCAGGACGGCCCGGTTGCGTTTCCAGACCAATCAAGAAAAGGACGTCTACGCGGTGATCGACGATGTGGAGTTCCGGGTCCTGACCGACGAGGAGGCGATTGCGAAGGTCCCCATCCATTCGGAAAGCGGACGGTTGCCCATCATTCTCACGGCGCCGCATGGGGGGCGGAACGGGATCGCAGGCGTCGAACCGCGCGAAGGCAAGGGCGTCCGACGCTTCAGTCGGAAATCGGATCTGAATACAGTCAAGCTCACCGAGCGCCTGGCGGATGCCATTGAGCGCAAATTGGGGCGGCGGCCCTACGTGGTCATCGCCCGGTTTCACCGGCGTTACGTTGATGCGAATCGTTCGGCGGGGGAGGCCTACGAATCCTCCCAGGCGGCGGCGGCGTATCAAGCCTATCATGACGCGGTCGCGAGCGCGCGGAAGCAAGTCGCCGAACGGTGGGGGCGGGGATTGCTGTTGGATGTGCATGGGCAGGCGATGTTGCCGGACGCCGTGATTCGCGGAACGCAGAATGGGAAGACAGCGTCAGCCTTGCTCGAGACCCACGGCCGCGAAGCGTTGATTGGCGAGCAAAGCCTGTTCGGGCGATTGGCGGAGCAGGGCTTTCGGGTGGTTCCGCCGGTGGGATCGGAGGCGCTCGAGACGCCAGGCTACAATGGCGGTTTCACGGTTCGCAGCTATGGCAGTCAGGCAGGCGGCCCGGTGGACGCGATTCAGTTGGAGTTAGGGCGGCAGTTGCGCGACGCCAAGGCCTTGGGCAACACGGCCGACCGACTTGCCGCCGGCGTGGCGGCCTTTGCGAAAGACTACCTGCCCCTGGTCGAGTTGGCGGATCAGGACAAGGTGCAGGTGGGCGTTTATGTGGATGCCGGCGCGGGGCCCAGCGTGAACGACCTGATTCGCGCGTTGGGCGACCACAATGAGGTGGTCGTGACCAGGCTGACGGCCGAGCAGATCCGATCGGGGCGCTTGGCCGGAATGGACCTGCTGGCCTTGCCTGGCGGCAGCGGCGGCGGACAGGGCCGGAACCTGGCCGAGGCGGGGCGCGAGAAGATTCGCGGTTTCGTGCGGGAAGGCGGCGGCCTCATCGGAGTTTGCGCGGGGGCTTACCTGGCCTCGGTCCATTATGAGTGGTCGTTGAATGTGCTCGACGCGAAGGTTCTCGACACCCGGCATTGGGCCCGCGGCACGGGGACCGTGGAGATCGGACTCTCGGCCGCGGGGCGTGAGTTGTTGCACGCAGACGGCCCGCAGGCGTCGATCTACTATGGGCAAGGTCCCCTGTTGGCGCCGGGCGGGAATCCAGAGATCGAGGACTACGAGGAACTCGCCAGTTATCGCACCGAGATCGCGAAGAACGGCGCGCCGAAGGGCCTCATGATCGGGACGACGGCCATTGCCCGCGGCCGTTTCGGTCTGGGACGGGTGATTTGTTTCAGTCCGCATCCGGAGAAGACGGAGGGCCTCGAACATTTTGTGAGGGAGGCGGTCAGCCAGGTGAAGCGTCGCCCGAAAGGGGCTGATTGATCTTCCAAGAAACGGGGTGATGGCTTCGTACGCCCAATTCCGAGAGCTCAACGAAGGTCTGGTATTGCCGCTGCCGCCAACGCTGAAGCGAGCAGCTCCGGTGACAGGCTGATTGTCACCTGAGTTTGATCTTGGCGCCTGAAAATCCCGATTGACGAGTCTGCAGAAGAGGTCAGACTGATATGCATGAGGACGACGCTCAACATTGACGAAGAGATTTTTCAGAGAGCCTCGAAATTGACCGGAATCAAAGAGAAAACCTCGCTCTTGCATGAAGGATTGAAGGCCTTGATAGCAGTGGAAAGCGCGCGAAGATTGGCGAAACTAGGCGGCACATCTCCCAAGCTAAGGGACATTCCGCGGAGATGATCCTCGTAGACACCTCAGTTTGGATCGATCACCTGCGGCGCGGAAACGAACTGTTGGGAGACCTGCTGAATCAGAATCGGGTCGTAACCCATTCCCTGGTTCTTGGTGAGCTTTCATTGGGAAATATCGTCAAACGCGAGGAGTTCCTGGCGTTGGTCCGCAATCTTCCGGTCGTAACAGAAGCGACTCACGAGGAAGTGACCACGTTTATCTAGGAGCACAGGATGTGGAGCAAAGGACTCGGGTATTTCGATATGCACCTCTTGTGTTCTTCGCTGATAGAAGCGATTCCGTTGTGGACCCTGGACAAGAGGCTCGCAAAAGCGGCCCGAAGTTTTGGCGTCGATGGCGCGAGCAACAAGCAGCGGCAGTGAATGTCTGCTGGCGCGTCCATCCCCTGCGTTTTGACGTTCTGCGAACAAGCTGTGAACGCTATAAGCGCTGCAATCAGGCTTGCGAGTCAGTGTCAGGCCTTGGACGTGCGGGTTTGGACTGATCTGCCAAGAAGCGGGGTAATGGCTTTGCACGCCCAATCCCGCGAAGTCAACGAAGGACTGGTCTTGCCGCCAACGCGACCACGGAGCCTTTGGCGTTGCGGCAGAAGATGCGGCCATTGGCGAGGACTGGCGCGGTCCAGCACTTGCCGCCGAGGACCTGTTGCTGAAGGAGCGGGGCGAAGCCTGCAGGGCTGGCCGGGAAGATCGTGAGTTTCCCCTGGTCAAGGAGGATAATCGTGTCTCCCGCAGCAATCAGCCCGCCCGTGCGGAAATCATCCTCGGCCCAGATGCGTTGACCCGTTCGGGCGTCGGTGCACACCAATTGGGTTGGCCGATGGGTGGTTCCGCTGAGGCTGTAGAGATGGCCGTCGATCAGGACGCCCGCATTGAAATACCAGCGCAGCTTTCGTTGGCGCCAGATCTCTCTTGGTTTGCCGCTTTCCGGATCGATCTCGAGGTAGACCGCGCCCGCGCTGGTGGCCAAGTGGATGCGGCGGCCGTCAACGACCGGATCGGCGGCGTTGAGTCCCGACAGCCCCTTGAAACGCCAGGCCTCCCGGCCGTTGCGTGAATCGATCCCGATCAGGGCGTGATAGGTGTGCAGGAGATGCGTGGTTCCCGCCGCCTTGAAGGCGACCGGCGTGGCGTAGCCGGAGAGTTCCCGATTCGACAGCCAGAGCGTTTCGCCGGTTTCTCGGGAAAGGGCGATCCCCCCGCCGCCGGCGTTGAGCAGGACCCGGTCACCCTCGATGAAAGGTGAACAGGCGAAGTTCCATTCCGGCAGCCTCAGGTCGTGATCCGCCAGGAGGTTGCGTGACCAAATAATCCTGCCGGTTGCCAGTTCGAGCCGAAAGGCGTGCCCGCGCTTGCTCAGGGTGTAGACCGAGTCGCCATGGATGGTCGGTGTGCCGCCGGGGCCGCCCTCGTAGAATCGAGGGTGCAACTCGCATTCGTAGGCGTGCTCCCAAAGGGGCTTCCCGGTTCGGGCGTCGAGACACCAAACCGAATCCCGGCCTTCGGCGTGGCCCATGGTCAGCGCCCGATCGCCCGCACTGGCAAAGGACGAGAAACCGATGCCGACCTTGGCTTTCCAAAGCAGGGGTAAGGCGTCCGGCAGAGGCGACGGCAATCGTTCCTCGGAGATGCCGTCGTGTTTGGGGCCGCGCCAATGCGGCCAGTCGTCGGCGGCGAGCGATGTGATGACCAGGGCCAGGGCAACCGTAATGAACGTCGGGCGAATCATGCGCTGTTGAATCGAGATCGGCAGCCTGCTGAGACTTGGCGGCGCCTTGACGAATAATGTAACCAGAATAGCAGGCTGATCCGTCTACGGAAACGATTGACTGATTCGATTGCTCAGGAGAACACCGGGCGGTCAGGTCCCATTGCAAGGTGCAGAGTCCCCATTTGAAGCGATATCATGCCGGTGAGAAACATACTTAACATCCTTGTTGGAGCCTGGGCGCTGGCGTTCCTCGACCCGGCCTCGGCGGCGCCGAATCGGCCCAACGTCCTCTTCCTGGCGGTGGATGACATGAACGATTGGATCGGGTCCCACGGAACGACGCCGCGCGCCATCACGCCCAATCTGGATCGGCTTGCCGCTCGCGGGATGAACTTCGTGAACGCCCATACCGCCGGTGTTTATTGCGCTCCCTCGCGCGCCGCGATCTTCACCGGGCAGTATGCGTCCACCACGGGTTGCTATGAAACCGCGAACTACTGGATGGGCCGGCCGGAGATCGAAGGTCTGCAGTCGAGTTTCTCCAAGGCCGGCTATACGACGCTCGGGGCGGGCAAGTTGTTTCATCATCCCGCGGGGTCGATAGACCGACGCGGTTGGACGGAGTTCTTCATTCGTAAGCAATCACAGCGCTTGAATGGCTGGCCCTTGGATTCATGGAGCGACGAAACGCCTTTGCCGAAGGAGCTTCCGGCCAGTGTGTACAACCAGGGGCGGGAGATCACGGCAGGGCTGTTCCTCGATTGGGCTCCGATTCCCAATGACCAGGAAGAAGCGATGGCTGATACGATCCGGGTCAATTGGGCGGCCGAGCAGTTGCAGAAGAAGCACGACAAGCCCTTCTTTCTCGGCGTCGGCATTTACGCGCCCCACTATCCCAATTACTGCCCGCAGAAGTATTTCGATCTATATGACCCCTCAACGATCTCCTTGCCGGCGATGAAGGCGGACGATCTTGACGATTTGCCGCCAAGCATTCGCAAACAGAAGACGGCCCGCGCAAGGATTCATCAACGGCTTGAAGGCCTGGGCGCGGTGGATGACGCCATTCACGGCTACTTGGCTTGCGTCAGTTATGCGGATGCCATGATGGGGCGCGTGCTGGATGCCCTGGAGGCGAGTGCGTATGCGGACAACACCATTGTCGTGCTTTGGAGCGATCACGGTTATCACCACGGCGAGAAGGGGCATTGGGGCAAGCACACCTTGTGGGAGCGCACCTCCAACGTCCCCTTTATCTGGGCAGGCCCGGGCGTTGCCAGGGGGGCGGTCTCAGACGCGACGGTCAGCCTGATCGACATGTATCCCACCCTGGTCGAAATGTGCGGTTTGCCTCGCCCGAGACAGCGGCTGGAAGGCAAATCCCTGGCGGGAATGTTGGCCGATCCCTCGTCTGCCGAGGACAGGGACGTCTACCTGCCTTACCTTGGTCCGCAACAATACGCCATCACCAATCGGGATTGGCGTTATATCCGTTATGGCAAGCAGGGAGAAGAACTCTACGACCTGAACAAGGATCCGAACGAGTGGCACAACCTTGCCGCGGGAGAGGAATTTGCCGGGGTGATTCGGCGATTGCGGCAATCCGCGCCGAAGGAGTTTGCCAAACCCCAGGATAAGTGGGTCGTCCAACGGGACCTGGTGGTGGAGGGCGAGTCTTTCCACTGGGAGCGGGATGCCAAACGAAACGGGAAGAAAACGGCCCAACGCGAGGCTCCGGAGTTTGTTGAGGCCGCCAACGCGAAGTTGCAGGCCGCGAAGGGACGGGGTGCGGACCCTGGGCCGGTCTCGAAGCCCTCCACTCAACGGAAGAACATTCTCTTCATCGTTTGTGATGATTTGAACACGCATGTCTCGACCTCAGGGTACGATCCGATCCATACGCCGACGTTGGCCTCATTGGCGGCGGAAGGCGTTGCCTTCCAGCGGGCGTTCTGTCAGTACCCTGTCTGTGGGCCGTCGCGCGCGTCGTTCATGAGCGGGCTTTATCCGCAATCTGCCGGTGTATTGAACAACACAGCGGATATTCGTGAGGAGCGGCCCGGCACGGTGACCATGCCGCAGTTCTTCAAGCAGAACGGCTACTGGACGGCCAGTGTCGGAAAGGTGTTCCATTCGCCGCGGCACGAGCACGGCGTGATCGCGTGGCATGAGTTCGTCCGCTTCAACAACGATGAGTTGCCGGTTGTGCGCAAGGCGCGGGAGAAGTTTGAGGCGGAGCATGGCACGATTGAGGATCGGAAGAACCGGCGGCACTGGAGGGCTGTGGAGAAGCAGGCCAAGAGCAAGCTCGACGCCCAGACTCCGCCGGGATTTGGCCGAAGCGGTCTGACCGATGCGCAACACAAGGATGGCAAGAATGCAAGGCAGGTTGCGGCGTGGTTGAGAGGCAAGGCATACGGGGATAAACCGTTCTTCATTGCGTGTGGCATTCAAAAGCCGCATGTGCCGTTCCTGGCTCCCGGCAAGTACTTTGATCTCTATCCCACGGACCAGATCGTGTATCGGCCCGATCGTCCGGACTTGTGGGACGGCCTTCCCCGCAGCGCCATCTCGAAACGCTATGAAGCTTTCGGGTTTGAGCTCGGCAAGGAGAATGATTCCCTGCGCCGTGAATACATGCAGGCCTACCATGCCTGCGTTTCTTTCATCGACGCGCAGATTGCCCTCGTGCTCGATGCCTTGAAGCAGGGCGGACATTGGGACGACACCATCGTCGTTTTGACCTCGGACCACGGATATCATCTGGGGGATCACTTCCTGTGGGGGAAAGTGACGCTGTTCGATATCGGGGCGAAGGTCCCCTTCATCGTGCGCGCGCCGGGGGTGGCGAAACGCGGGGCAAGTTCGGAAGCCATGGTTGAGCTGATCGATATTTATCCAACTCTGGCCGATCTCGCTGGGCTGACTGCGCCGAAGCATCTGCAAGGGACGTCGCTGCGCCCCTTGCTCGAGCATCCGGAGCGGCCCGGCAAGAAGAAACACGCCTACACCGTGGTGACGCGTGGCGAGAAGATGGGACACGCCTTGCGCAGTCAGCGGTGGCGCTATGGCAAGTGGCCCGATGGCGAGGAGCTTTACAATCTGCGCAAGGACCCGAGTGAGAGGGATAACCTTGCCGGCCGACCTGAGGTGTTTGAGCGCTTGCAGGAATTTCGGGAGGTGTTGAAGGGGAAACTGAACGAAGTGAAGTGAAGCGCAACCTTCCCCGACGCAGCGACCAAAGAGTTCTGAACGATGCGTTGCAGGCGCGATCTCAGTTGTCTCCGCATGACTTAGTCCACGTAGACGAACTCGTTGGCGTTCAACAGGGAGCGGCAGAAAGCGAACAGGCCCTCGGCCTTGATGAACGCGGCTGAGAGTTCGGTTTCCGTGGCTGTTGGCGGCCGCCCAAAGGCGTGTTGGAAGGCGAGGGTCGCCTGGGCGGCGGGGGTGTCGCCGGCTTTCTTGCCAATGCGTTCCGCGAAGTAGCGGGCCTGTCTCAGCATGAAGTCGTTGTTGTAGAGGGCCAGCGATTGCAACGGGGTCGTGGTGGTCAGGCGTTTGGGCGTCAGGTTGGCCGGGTCGGGGCAGTCGAGTGTGGTGAGGAAGCGGTTGGGCGTGGTGCGGACGATGTAGCGGTAGATGCTGCGTCGCCAAAGGCTCGGTTCATCGGCCGTGATGTAGGTGTACTCCGGCGCGTAGGCTTCCTTGTATTTGAAATCCTCGAAGCCGGGGCCGCCGCGCTCCGTGTTCAACTTGCCGCTCACAAACAACACGGAGTCCCGCAGGACTTCCGCCGCGATGCGGCGAGGGTTCTGACGCCAGAGCAGGCGGTTGTTCGCATCGATGGCGACGCCGGGCGCATCGGCGGGGAAGTCGGAGCGCTGGCGATAGGCGTCGCTGTTCAGGATGAGGCGGAGGATGGCCTTGAGGGAGCCGTTGTTGCGCTGCAGTTCGTTCGCCAGCCAATCGAGCAGTTCCGGGTGGGAAGGGGCGCCGCCTCCCTGGCCGAAATCGCTGGGGGTGTCGACAATGCCTGCGCCGAAGGTCCAATGCCACAGGCGGTTGACGATGACGCGCGCGGTCAGCGGATTCTCGGGGTGAGTGATCCATTCTGCGAGCGCCTTGCGTCTGGCGCCTTCTGGAGATTCCGGACCGCCGAGATTTGGATCAAGATGAGCGAGCAGACTCAGCGCGCCGGGCGGCAATGGGTCGCCGGTCTCGGCTTCCGGATTGCCCCGGACCTGGCGGCGCACGACCGGCATCTCCTTGGCGGCCACGACGCCATAGAAGCGCGGCGGTTCGCCCAGGGAACGAATCTGCGCGTCCAGGTCCGCGGCTTCCACCCGCAGGCGCGCGAGCTCATTGCGGTCGGTTTCCGTCATGCTTCGTGGAGCGGCGGGCTTGATCTTGGGATCGCCGAAGCCAATCTGATCGTGACTGTAGCCATTGCCGCCGTCGGTCGCCAGCAAGGTGAGAAAGCGGGCGTCGGAGGGTAGCTGGATGTCGACGGTTTGAAGACCCTTGGCGCGCTGCAGGCCTTGAAATGCCTTCGCCTGCCTGCCGTCGACGAAAAGCCAGACGTCCGCGCGGTGGGCGCCCTCGGCTCCGAAGTAACCGACGCGCGAGGTGAAGCGCAGATCTGGCTCTCCGGTCGCTGCGCGGATGGCTTCCAGGTCGAAGGTGATGCCGGCGTTGGCGTGAATGCCGAGCAGGGTATGGTTGCCCTTGGTGAAGTCGACGCCATCCAACTCGGGGGAATGCTGGCTGGCGACGGGCCCGTGGCGAATGTGATCCCAAGCCTTGCCGTTGGTCGTGGGAATGCCGGAGATCGTCAGGCCGGAGGAACTGACCGGGATCCGGGCCGCGCCATTGGTCCCGTTTGCGATGAAGACGCCTTCGACCAGCGGAAACCTGGATTTTGAAAAGACATTGGGTTTGACGTTGCCGAGATTGCCGAAAGGGCGGGTTTGCACGACGGCGTTGCGCGGATCGATTCCATTGCCGCGGGTTCCGGTCCCCAGGCCATTGCCGCCCCCGACGATGTCCGCGAGATCAAGTCCCGCGCCTTCTAATCGGCCGATGGCTTGAGCAATCGCCTCGCGACGCCTCCGCAAGGTCGATTTCAGTTTGTCGTATTCCTCGCGCGCGGCGTCGGTGATCGGGCGTTCGTCCCGCTTGATCCCGGCGAACACCGCGGTGAGGCGGAAATACTCCTCTTGGGAAATGGGGTCGAGCTTGTGATCGTGGCAGCGCGCGCAGTTTACGGTCGTGGCCGTCGTGGCGGTCATCACCTGCGTGGTCATGTCATCCAGGTCCAGCGCGCGGGCCGCGCGGCGGAGAACGGGGCTCTTGGTCTCCACCTGCCCGACGAAGTCCCAGGGGCCCGCAGCAAGAAAGCCGGTGGCGATCACAGCCTCCTTGTCGTCCGGCCAGAAAACATCGCCGGCGATCTGCTCTTGGAGGAAGCGGGAATAGGGCTTGTCCCGGTTGAAGGAGTTGATCACATAGTCCCGATAGTGCCAGGCATGGGGGCGGCGTTTGTCGCGCTCGAAGCCGTGAGTGTCCGCGTAGTGCGCGATGTCCAGCCAATGCCGGGCGAAACGCTCCCCGAAATTCGGCGACGCCAACAGGCGGTCGACCAGTCGGGCATAGGCCCGGGGCGCGGGATCATCGACGAAGGCCTCGACCTCGTCGGGCGACGGGGGTAGACCATGCAGATCGAAGGACAATCGCCGAATCAAGGTTCGTCGGTCGGCGGGGGCGGACAGGCTTAGGTCTCGTTCGCGCAGGGCGGCATTGAGAAAATCGTCGATCGAGTTGCGCTGGCCGAATTCGGTTTTCAGCGGTTGCCAAGCCCAGCGTTTCAGACGCGCGTCCTCCCCGGCGCGGCTGTCCGGCCAGGCCGCGCCTTGGCTGATCCAGGATTCCAAGGTCGCAACCTCGGTGGGGGAAAGCCCGGGGCCCTTGGGCGGCATGCGCTTGGCGTCGCCTTGCGGCAGGCCCACGAGCTTGATCAGTCGGCTTCCGGCGGCGTTGCCGGGCAGTATGACGGGGCCTTCGCTGCCGCCCTTCATCGCCGCAGACCGGAGATCAAGGCGCAGGTTGGACTTCTGTTTCCCGGGACCGTGGCACTCGTGGCAATGTTGACGCAGAAGGGGTTCCACATCCCGGGCGAAGTCGACGGCTTGTGCGTGAGTCGTTGAAGCCGCCGCTGCAACGACGGTCAGGAGACAATGGAGGGCGAGGCGTTGGACGGAAGGGAGGCGCATGTCAGGCGATCAGTTCCTCGATGACGCCGTGGCCTTCGAAGCCGGTGAGTCGTTGCTCGAGTCCGTTGTGGTACCAGGTGAGTTTCTCATGGTCCAAGCCCAGCAGGCGCAGCGCGGTGGCGTGGAGTTCGTAGCTGTGGGCGACCTTGTCGGCGGCCTTGAAGCCGAGGTCGTCCGAGGCCCCGTAGCCGACGCCGCCCTTCACGCCGCCGCCGGCCATCCAGGCGGTGAAGGCTCCGCCATTGTGGTCGCGCCCCTTGGCCTGCTTGCCCTGGGCTGCGGGTTGGCGACCGAACTCCGACGTGCACATGACCAGGGTTTCATCGAGCAGGCCGCGCGCCTTGAGATCCTTGAGCAGCGCGGCCGCGCCCGTGTCGAGAATGGCGCCCCAGTAGCCGTGATCGCGGGGCAGGTCCTCGTGGCTGTCCCAGTTCGGGCGAATCTTCTCGGCGGTGGTGTTCTCGGCTCCGCAGTAGATCTGGATGAAGCGAACGCCCCGCTCGACCAAGCGACGGGCCAAAAGGCACTGTCGGCCGAAGGGGCCGATGTCCGGATGGTCGATGTCGTAGAGTTTCTTGGTGGTCGGGGTTTCGCTGCGGAGGTCGGTCGCCTCGGGCGCGCTGAGTTGAAGTTGGGCCGCCATCTCGTAGGCCTTGATGCGGGCTTCGAGTTCTGAATTGCCGGCTCGGGAACGCTGGTGAAATTGATTGAGCCGTTGGAGGAAATCGAGTCCGGGTTTGTCGCTGTCCTGCGTCGCGGTTTGGAACGGCTTGGGCGGAAACAGGTCGGCGATGGGCAGATCGGGGTCCGAGGTGTCGAGCGTGGTGGCCTGGTGTTCGGCGGGCAGGAAGCCGGCGCCCCAGTTGATGACGCCTCCGGGCGGGAGGCCGCGGACGTCGGGCAACACCACGAAGGCGGGCAGGTTGTCGCTCTCGCTGCCGAGGCCGTAGGTCACCCAGGCGCCCATGCTGGGAAAACCGGGCAGGGTCTGCCCGGTGTTCATCATGAAGTTGCCGGGGCCGTGCAGCGCGGTCTTGCTGCGCATGGAGTACACAAACGCCATGTCGTCCACGCACCCCGCCAGGTTCGGCAGCAGGTCGCTCAGCCAACGGCCGGATTGACCGTGTTGCCGGAATTTCCAGAAACCGGGTTGGCAGTTCCCGGGCTTGGACGCAAAGAACTGCAGCTTGCCGTCGGGATCGAAGGGCTTGCCCGCGCGGCGTTCCAGTTCCGGCTTGTAGTCCCAGGTGTCGACGTGACTCAGCCCCCCGGAGCAAAAGATCTGGATCACCGCCTTCGCCTTGGGCGGAAAGACACGGGCGTCGCCGCTTTCGGAGGCCTGCAGCGCGGACAAGGCCGCGCCGCCGAAGCCGCCGGCGGCGGTCGCAAGGAATGCTCGACGGCTTTGATGGACGGTGATCGGATTCATGGATTGACTGAGATACTTTGCCTCGGTCAACGAGACCAGCAAGTCGCAATTCGGGAACGCGGCGTTGTGATAAAACCCCACGGATGGCAAGGCCGACCCACGGATGGAGAAGATCCTTCATGGCATGCGGGGGCTGCAAGTCGCGATTCGGGCGGTGTAGCGCAGGCGTCCTCGCCTGCGGGTTCTACGGGCGTGCCGCCCGGTCTTTCCGTCGGCGGCGAGACGCCGCACGAACCCGCAGCCGGGACGGCAACAGGGAGGAACAGGGAGGAACAGGGAGGAACAGGGAGGAACAGGGGGCATGTCTCCACAATCAACAAAGAGAAAACAGAGATTGTTGAAAGTGGAGACGTGACCCTGTTTCTCTTGTGAGGTGGGGATCGAACTGTTCGCCGGTGAACAATACAAACGCCAGAACGACTGAATCTGCGCGTCAATCCGTTAGACGACGGCTTTCAAAGAACTGGCGGGAGAGTAGCCCCGAATGTCAGGCGAGGCGAGGCGATTCATTGGCGGCGTTTCAATTGCCGTGCGAATCCTGACCATCGCGTAGGTTTGGAGTCCCGACTGTCAATCGTCCAGATTCCAGATGCGAACCTGTCGGCCTTGCCGGCGAAGAAGAGGCGCCGCGATTTGCTGCAGTTGAACGATTGCCTTCACCTTTTCTGGAAAGGACAACCGCGCCAACCGTTGACGCCGTCGGTTCTTGCTCTCAAGAAGCCGGGCGAATTCTGGAGTCATTTCGTCCATGAATCAAAAGTTTGGGCAAGTTTGTAGCGTTGCAGGATCCCGTCGAGCTTCGGGCGATCCAACTCGGCGTGTTCGAGAAACATCTCCACGCGTTGCCGATCTTTGGGGCGCCCCGTCTGAACGCAGATGGCCAAGAGATGTTCTGCGGTGAGGACGCGGGTGGGCACACCTTCGTAGTCGGTGTCAGCGGCCTCTGACAATGCTTCTTCCACCAACGCGTTGTATGCCGGTAGAAATTGAACTGGAATACCTTCAATCAGGATGCATTCCCCATCCTCCGTGCACCCTTGGGCCTTGAGGTGGTCGTAGAGCGGCGACAACGTCAGGAGTCCGCTGGAGGACTGCGGGAGAACCACAAAGACATCGAGATCGAAGGTCAGAACGGGCTCGATGTAGAAAGTCGCCCCCATGGCCCCACCAATAGCGTAGCCGCCAAGCACGCCTTGGGTCACCATGTCATTCAGAATGGTTAAGGTTTCTTTCAAATCGAAAACAACAGGGCCGCCGAATTCAATTGAGCCGCAACAACATCAAAGGATCTCGCCTGAGTAGAATCGGAGGCCCCGCGGAATTCCGCAAGGCGCTTTTCCTCATCAGTTTAGGTGGGAACAGAGATGACTGTCTCCTGGATCAACAATTCCGCTCGCGCCGTCAGGAAGGAAAGGGAAAGGGAAAGTGAGGAAAGTGACAGGCTCGTAGTGGGAATCCGGGACGAGGGTGGCTGAGTTTCGGCGTCAACGGAGAACTTCAGAGGCGGCGGCTCGTGGCGGCGGTGGATTTGCGGCGGTGGACGGGGGAATCCGCGTTGATTCGAAGTGAAATCGGCGGAATCGGAAGGTGGCAGTGCGGACCTGTCCGTCGCGGGCTTGGATTTCCGCCGACTGGCTGGGGATTGAGTGGGTTGGAGAGGCTGCCGCTATGTGAAGCGGTCGCCGCGCAGGTCGCGGATGGCGAAGAGGCCGGGAATCGCGTTGCCCTTGCCGATGGTTCGGGCGCCGGTTTTGCGCTTGGTGCCGAAATGTTCGCGGAACTCGTGGCGAATTGAATCGACGAAGTCCTTGGAACCCAGGGCGACCCCGTCGCTGAAGTAGCGCACGCGCACACGGAGGACTTCGGGCAGGGTGAGTTCGCCGCCGGCGTCGATCACCTTCTTGATGGCCTCGCGATCGAGCGCCTGTTTGTCCGAATGCCCGGCGACGCCCGATTCTACAAACAACAGTTGGCGATATTCAGGGCCGGCCTTTTTCCATTCATCGGGTTCGAGGAAGGTCATGACGCCGCGGCACGCTTCCTTGACTCCGGCCACGGCCTCGGCGTAGCCACACCAACGGTAGTCCTTGGGATCGGAGACGAGGCCGGCGCGGATGGGATTGAGGTCGATGTAGGCCGCCACGGTGGCCATGGCGCTGGGGCTGTTCTCGACCAAAAGGGACTTGAAGCGTTCGGCCCAGAGGGTTCCGAAGCGGCCGTATTGCTTGTTGTGCCAGCGGGAGTAGCGTTGCTTGAGCTCCTTCATGAAGACGGAAAGGTCGCCCATGCGGGCGAGCATCCGCTCCCGGACGCTTTTGCAGAGTCCGCCGGTTTCCATGGCGGTTTCGATGGCGACACGCACGGGATTCTTCTTGGAGTAGTAGCCTTGGACCCGACGCAGGATCTCGGCGTCCGGGACAACGCGGTCGAAGGGGACGCGCACGAGCAGGTGGAAGTGGTTGCTCATGACGCAGTGGGTGATGATCTCGACGCCGGCAAAGGCGGCGTTCTGGCGGAACATGATCCGCAGGGTTTCCTTTTCGGAATCCCCGAGGAGGAAGTCACCTCCGACGATACGACCGATGCGGTGGTACACGGCATCGGCGTCCTCTTTAATGATGCGTGAGTTGCGCATGACAAACCAACGTCTCCTAACGTTGGGGACAATGTGACAGAGAAAGGCGGGGATGTCGAGAGCCGACTCGGACTTTGAGCCTGTCACCACAGCGGACTCGGACTTCGAGCCTGTCACCACAGCGCGCCGTTCTGGAATGAGCCTCCTGACGTCGGTTGCTACGGCGTTCTTGGCATTGAGCCTGTCACCGCAGCGTGTTTTGGAGTTCAACGGAGAAAGCCGGCGGGCTCCGAAAACCAAGAAAAAGGGCGCATGACCCGGCCGCGCCCCCAGTCCCTGGCTTCCACTGCGTCCGCGCCGCCTCTCGGTGGCCCGGACCCCGTTCCAGCCAGGTATTGGGACACCCGGGTGCAAGACACAGATCAAACCCAAATCACTGCCGGCCCAAACGGGAATTCTAATTGTCACCAAACCGAATAGTAATTGTGGTTGACCACCGCAATCCTCATTCTGGGTTCTTTCGTCCCTCTGGGACTTTGAAATGGGCTCGACGGAGTCTCTCCCCACCGGCTTATCGATTTGGAGCCGCTGCCGCCGGATGCGGGCTCATCGCCCCAACATGCCCCTGACCACCCGGTCGGCGACCTTGGTCCAGTTGTGCCGTTCCAATAATTCTTCGGCCCAGGTCTGAAGGCGGTCGGCGGAAACCTGTTTCGCCTCATTCATGGCGTTCGCGAAGGACTCGTAGTCGTCGTTGTCGAAGCGGAGTCCGGTCCCGCCCATGACCTCGTTGGTTGCCGGGATGGAGGAGTGGACGGGGCACACGCCGGCGATGGCGGCCTCGACTGGCGGCATGCCGAACCCTTCGTGCTCCGAGAAGAAGACGAGCATTCGCGCTG
>CAZFLK010000098.1:0-20573 GCA_964519245.1 uncultured Verrucomicrobiota bacterium | reverse complement strand
CTAGACCGCCTGGCTTGGCGGCTGCGGATCGAGATCCGCGAAGCAGTCAGGGCTGGCTGCCTCGCGGATCGTTCCGCAAGCAAAGGAAGGATCGCGCCCAGCCATCACTTGCCGCGGTTGACCGGCCTTGTCTTTCGCTTCCCCCGGTAGGGCGGCCATTCGATGCGTTCACTCTCATAGCGGGGCCAGGTCCAGGCGGGCCATTCAGGACCCTCCCGCTGGATCTCCCGATGCAGGCTGCGCAATGTCGACGCCATGGCCTGAAGCCGCTCGGGTTCCGCCGCCGCCAGGTCTTTGGTTTCCCCCCGATCCTCGCGCAGATTATACAGCTCGAAGGTGGTCAACTCGCAGGTCTTGATGGCTGTCTGCTCCTCGATCAACCAATCGGCGGAGGGCTTGAGCTGCGGCTGGTCGATCTTGGCGAGAATCTTCCAATCCCCCTGCCGCATCGCCACCTTCGGCTCCGTGCGCGTCCGGAGATACTGCCAATAGAGCGGCGTCTCCCGTTCGATCGTCCCACCCTCCAACAAGGGCAGAATGCTGACCCCATCGATGGCGCGGTCCGTCGGCGCGACAATGCCGGCAATTTCACAGAAGGTCGGCAGCACATCCACTCCACAAACCGGCTGGGACGATTCCGACCCCGGTTTTGTCCTTCCCGGCCAGCGGATGATTCCGGGGACCCGAATGCCTCCCTCGTAGACGTGTCCTTTCTTCTCCCGAAGGCCGCCGGTGGAGCCATGCGGATGAATACCGGTGATTGCGGGGCCATTGTCGCTGGTGAAGAACACGCAGGTATTGTTGCGCAACTGCAACGAATCGAGGGTTGCCATCAACCGGCCGAAGGCGGCGTCCATCTGCGTCACATTGCCGTGGTGGGCGGACTTGCCGGGATCGTCGGAGGGATAAAGTTCCGTCGCCCAATCCGCGCTGGCGATCGGCTCGTGCGGTTCGTGATAGGAAACGAACAGAAAGAAGGGCTTCGACTTGTCGCGCCCATGGCGCAGCCACTCCGTCGCCTCACCCGTGACCAGGTCCGCCGCGTAGCCTTCGAGGGGGCCAACCGGAATATCATTCCGGACGAAATTGTAGGGGTTCCGGTGATTGGGCAGGCAATTGTTCTGCGTGGCAAACCAGTGTTCAAAGCCGTGGTCGTCGGGCTGCGGCTGGCCGGGCAGGTTGAAGTTGCCGTTCAGGTGCCACTTGCCCGACAGGCAGGTGGCGTATCCGGCGTCGCGCAACAGCCTGGCGATGGTGATCTCCGTGTCCCGCACATGCATCGGCGACAACATCGGGATCCAGTTGTACACCCCGACCCGATACGGCGTGCGCCCTGTCATCAGCCCCGTGCGGGCCGGCGAACAATTCGCCGCCGCGGAGTAGCAATCCGTCAATCGCAACCCCTCCTTCGCAAAGCGATCGAGGTTGGGCGTCCTGATCTCCGGATGGCCGTAGCATCCGAGATCGCCGTATCCGAGATCATCACATAGAACCAGAAGGAAATTGGGGCGTTCTTCTGCCCGGACCGCAAGCGTCCAGGCAACCAACACCACCGTCATCAAGGTTTGGAACTGTTTTCTCATGACTTTTTCATTCCTTGGGTGAGCCCCCTTCCGGCGCGGAAGGCTCAATGGTCGAATCGCGAGCCTCCCCGTCGTCCGTCGCATCGTCGATCGGGAGTCCGCCGCTCAGGGCCGCTTTCGCCCGGGTGATTCCGTCATTCGCCTCAACCCGGTCGGGGTCGATTCCCGCCGCCGCCCGAAAGGCGGCCAGGGCCTCGTCAAAACGCTCCAGGCTCATGCAGATCTCGGCCTTGATCAATTGGATGTCGGCATCCTCCGGAGCCAGCGTCACCGCGTCGTTCGCCAGGCTCAACGCTTCAACCAGGTTGCCCTCGGTGTGGCGCGCCTCCGCCAGCTCGGCGAGCGGCGGCCCCGAGTCGCTGAGGCCCGACAGCTTGCTCTTCTGCAGTTGCCCGGAAAGGAACAGGCTGAACACCACGACGACAACCAGCGCCAGCCCGCCCACAATCGCGGCCGTCCAACCCTTGTGCTGCGTGACAAGCATCTCGATGCCATGCTGAAACTGTAGAACTTCGGCCTGCAACTCGGCCACGGACTGGTGGCGATCGTCCGGATCCGTCCCCAACGCCTTCATCGCGATCTTCGACAACGTGTCCGGAATCTGATTCCCCGGACAATGGGGCAATGTCACCGCCGGCGCCAGGCTCCCGTCCCTCAGGCGTTTCTTGTTCTTTGTCCGCGCGTTGAACACGAAGGGCGGGTCAATCATCCCCTCCATGTTCTTGTAGAGGATCTCATGCAACGTGGCTCCGGTGAGCGGCGCGCTCAGGGTGAGTATGTTGTAGAGTATGCCGCCCAGGGCGAACACGTCCGTCCGTTCATCCAACTCCGTGTTCCGGCCGGCGGCCTGCTCCGGCGCCATGAACTGCGGCGTGCCCATGATATCGCCCAGGATGGTTCCCGATAAACTCTGATGCTCCAAGGCGCCGGCGCTGACCGTCGGCCCCGCCAGATCCGTCTCCTCGTCGCGTTGCGCCAGGATCATCGCCAGCCCCCAGTCCATGACCAGAACCTGGCCAAACTCCCCTAGCATGATGTTCTCCGGCTTCAAATCCCGGTGAATGATTCCCCGCGAGTGCGCAAACGCAACCGCATCACAGATCTTCTGGAAAATCGTCAACAGCTGCGGCAACGAATACTTGGCGATCACCTCAGGATCGCCTCGCCGGATACGCTTGAGAACGTAGTCCAGCGTCACCCCTTTCACATACTTCATCGTGTAGAACAACTGGTTCCGGTCGTTCACTCCCAATTCGTAGATGGGCGCGATGTTCGGATGGTCCAACTGCCCCATCACCTGCGCCTCGCGCACAAACCTCAACAGCTGCTCCCGCGGCGGCGTCCCCTCACCCAGAATCACTTTCATCGCCACGTTCCGCCCCAGATTGCGATCCAAAGCGCCATGAATCGCCCCCATCGATCCCTGATTGAAGGAATACCCAACCTCATAGCGCGGCCCTTTCAGGGTTTCCTGAACGGACGCCGGTGAGTCCTTGCTGCCCACCGGTTCGGGCGGCTTGGTGAGAAAAGCGGTGTCCTCCACAAGCCGGACCTTCAGGGTCGCCTCGCCAACCCATATGTCCTGCGGCGACGCGAACTGTCGGGAAGATTCCAGCTTGGAGCCGCCAACGAATGTCCCCGACTCGCTCCCCTGATCCTCAATCTGAAGGCCGTCGTCCTCAACCACCAGGACGGCATGATTCGCCGCCACGCCCGGCACATCCAACTGGATGTGACACCCCGGCCCGGAGCCGATGCAATACTCGCCCGGCCCCAACAGGAACCGCCCCAGACGCGTCTCACCCTGGCTCACAATGACTTCCGCTTCATTCATGCATCACGCCCCAACTCCTTCAGGCGCGGCAAAACCATCGTCCACTCGCCTCAGGCTCGGAGATTTGGTAGCACAGCTCAAAGGGACGGGAAAGCAGCTTTACGTATCCCATGGTATTGTCAAACGCGGCGCGATGCGCGCTTGATCTTACGACTTAAACAGCCAATAATGACCGAGAGATTCATCTAGCGAACAGGAGTTCCACCATGTCTTCCTTCTCAGACACCCGCCTGTCGACCTCAACAAAGGTCCTGATCGCCGCAGTCGTGTCCACTCTGCTCATCGTGGCCCTGGCTCTGCTGCGGGACTCCGATGTCACCTACATCCTGCTCTTCGCCGCCGGCGTGGTCGCCTTCATCATCATTGCCGTGCAAATCTGGGGCATCATGCGGGAGAATTACCTCGACTACTTCGCCCTCTCTGCGGACACGGTCGAGGAACCCGCCGCCACCGAGACCGCCAAACCGTTCGCTCGCGAGGACTCACTCATTCTCGAATGGGCGCGAGAGTGCCTCAAGGCCGGACGCAGCCTCGAAGCGGGCATGAAGCTCGAACGCATCTCTCCGGAACTCCGCAAACATCCGGAGGTCCTGAAACTGCGCTTCGAAATCTACAAGCAGGAAAAACGATGGCACGCCGCGCTCGACGCCGCCCAGGACTACAGCGAAATGGTTCCCACCGATGTCGCCGGCTGGCTCGACCAGGCCGTCTGCCTGCACGAGATGAAGCTGTCACAACGGGCTCTGAACATGCTGCTCAAAGTCGTGGACCGCTTCCCCAACAACGCCATGATCCCCTACTACATCGCCCTGTTTACCACCGAACTGGGACGCTTGGAACAGGCGCGCAAATGGCTCTTTCAAGCGTTGCAGATCGGGAACAAGCCGAAGCTCATCACGCACGCGCTCAACGAGCCGGACATGGAGCCGCTCATGCATTTCCTCGGCCGCAAAGCCATGATTGAGAAACTCGTCTCGGGCGGTCTCAGCGGCGCCGAACTCACCGCCATGGATTTCGCCGCGGCGCAAGGCATTCCCCACGGCGGATGGTGCCCACGGGCCCGGGCCGGCGAGGACGGCTACGCGCAAAAGAAATACAACCTCAAGGAGACGCCCAGCTCCGGCTATCTGCAGCGCACCGAGTGGAACGTGCGGGGATCCGACGGCACGGTCATTTTCTCAATCGGCGATGAACTCACCGGGGCCAGCTCGCGCGTCAAGGAATTCACCCAGGCCTACGGCAAACCCTGCCTGCACATCAAGCGCGACCAACCGCCCGCAACCCAGGCCCAACATCTGCTGGCCTTCCTCCATCAACACCACATCCAGACTCTGAACGTCGCCGGCAACAGCGCCTCCAAGGAACCCCATATCGGCGAGTTCGTGAAGGAAGTCCTCGATCGCGCGTTCATGGCCAAACTCAAGTGGATTCTCGAAACCTCCGTGGCCGACGACTCCATGGACGCCTGACCACCGCCGGCCACGCCCCGCCCTTCTCCGTCTCCCATGAGTTCCCCCGCGAGAATCTACACCTACAAGAACTGCGGGACCTGCCGCAAGGCCGTCAAATACCTTGTCGCCAAGGGAGTCGACTTTAACGAGATCCCCATCCGGGACACGCCGCCCGGGAAACCTGAGCTGAAGAAAATGCTGAAGCTCTACGACGGCCAACTGCGCCGGCTCTTCAACACGTCCGGCGGCGACTACAAGGCCCTCAATCTCAAGGATAAACTGCCTTCCCTCTCCGTGGACGAGGCCATCGACCTGCTCGCCGCCAACGGCAACCTCGTCAAACGCCCCTTCGCCCTGATCGCCGGTTCCGGGCTAGTCGGGTTCAAGGAACCGGAGTGGGATGCCGTGTTCGACTGAGAAAAAAGTTTGAGTTCACCGGGCGATTCGCCCAAATTCCCCGCCTTTCGCTCTCCCGGAGGCGCGTTTCGCGCCCCACCGAAGAGCTCCAGACAACCCATAAAGAAGATCCACGCCATGTCAGTATTGGAAGTCAAACCAGCCGAATCCTGCAAATACGATATGATCGCCCTGGGGGAGATCATGCTGCGCCTCGACCCCGGCGACGGCCGCGTCCGCACCACCCGCGATTTCAAGGTCTGGGAAGGCGGCGGAGAATACAACGTCGCGCGCGGCCTGCGCCGCTGTTTCGGCTACCGGACCAGCGTGGTCACTGCCTTCGCCGACAACGAGGTCGGCCGCCTCGTCGAGGACTTCATCCTGCAGGGCGGCGTCGATGTCTCCCACATCGTTTGGCGCGACTACGACGGCATCGGCCGGACCGTCCGGAACGGGCTCAACTTCACCGAGCGCGGTTTCGGCGTGCGCGGCGCGGTCGGCGTCCCGGATCGCGGCAACACCGCCGCCTCGCAACTCAAGAAAGGCGACATCGACTGGGAGGAGATCTTCGGCAATCAGGGCGTCCGCTGGTTCCACACCGGCGGCATCTACGCCGCCCTGTCCGAGACCACGGCCGACGTCATCGAGGAGGCCGTCCAATGCGCCAAGAAACACGGCACGATCGTATCCTACGACCTGAACTATCGCCCTTCACTTTGGAAGACCATCGGCGGCCACGAAAAAGCCCAGGAAGTCAACCGTCGCATCGCCAAATACGTCGATGTCATGATCGGCAACGAGGAGGACTTCACCGCCTGCCTCGGCTTCGAGGTCGAGGGCGTGGACGAGAACATTTCCAAGATCGAGATCGACGCGTTCAAGTCCATGATTGAAACCGCCGTGAAGGATTTCCCGAACTTCAAGGTCACCGCGACCACACTGCGCGCGGTGAAGAGCGCCACCATCAA
Organism: uncultured Verrucomicrobiota bacterium; assembly: GCA_964519245.1. Lineage (GTDB taxonomy): Bacteria > Verrucomicrobiota > Verrucomicrobiia > Limisphaerales > JAYPEY01 > JAYPEY01. Next base: position 14,341 of record CAZFLK010000098.1, on the reverse strand, counting down.
CGACTGGAGCGCCATCTGCTGGGCGAACGGAACCTTCCACGAGTCTATCAAGCGCCCCGAACTCGAAATCTTCGACCGTGTTGGCGGAGGCGACAGCTTCGCCTCCGGCCTGATCTACGGCCTGATGCACACCGGCGACCCCCAAATCGCAGTCGATTACGGCGCCGCCCATGGCGCCCTGGCCATGACCACCCCGGGCGACACGTCCATGGTGACCGCCAAGGATGTGGAGAAACTCGCAGGCGGCGGCAGCGCCCGGGTCGTGCGTTGAACAAAGGGATGGACCAACGCGCCCGCTTTCAAGCGGCCGACGGAAACGTCGGCCGCTTTTTCGCGTCAACAAGGGTCGGGACCGGGCTCATGTCCGCTGCGCCGCCTGTTTCAGCAATCGAACCAAGCGCGGAATCTCGGGATCGGCATCGCGTTTCCGCCAGGCGGCCGACGAGGTGAGATACACCCGCGGGGAACGCATCTTCACGAAGACGACGCCCGGATGCGGCAACTGGTCCACATCCGCGGGCAGCGCCGCCACCCCCGCGCCGCCAGCCACCATCCCCAAGGCTTCAGACAATCCGTCCGCCTTGACGGCCACATCAATCGCGAAGCCGGCCCGTTCGCTCAATTCACGAATCAACTCCGGCCGTCCAGGAAAATGCCGCTCATGCAGACTGACGAAGGACTCCCCTGCCAAATCGGCCAGATCGATCGACTTCCGCAAAGCCAGAAGGTGACGATCCGGCAGGACAACGCTCAGCGGCGTCTTGAGGATCGGTGTGGTCTCAAACTCACGCTTCAACTCCGGGCACACGTTCCCCATCAAGGCCAGGTCAATCTCGCCCGCGCGCAACGCGGCTTCCTGCTCCCGGGGACTCATCTCCCGAATCTGGACGCAGACGCCCGAAGGCCGTTCGTTGAAGCGCCTCATGCCATCGGCAAGAAATCCCGGCAACGCCGTCGGAATGAATCCCACCCGCAACTGCCGGCCTTCATCGACGGAAAGTCGCTTCAGCGCCGCTTCCATGACCTTCGCGCGCCGAAGCAGGTCCTTGGCATGCAGCAACGCCGTCTCCCCGCTCTCCGTGAGCCGCAACCCCTGAGGCTCCCGCAGGAACAGCTTCACCCCCAGTTCATTCTCCAAGTCGCGCAACTGACGTGAAACCGCCGGTTGCGAGATGTTCATGCGCGCCGCAGCGCGACTGACGCTCCGCTCCTCAGCCGCCGTCACGAAGTAACGCAGGTGTCGTAGCTCCATGAGTATAACAAGAAGGCATACACTCCAGAAAAACAAGGTATTGGTCGCGCGGCCGAATTCCAGCCATGGTCTTCCCATGAAAACAACAGAAGTCCACCCTCCGCCCACGAGCGCCTGGTCGGTCCGCAGGCGCCCAGCAAATGAACGCGGCCGAGCTGAGCACGGCTGGCTCCACGCCCGATTCACTTTCTCCTTCGCCGAATACTTTGATCCCGACCACATGGGTTTCCGGTCGCTCCGGGTGATGAACAACGACGTGATCGAGCCGGGCGGCGGGTTTCCCACCCACCCCCACAAAGACGCCGAGATATTCACTTACGTCATTTCCGGCGAGCTCGAGCATCAGGACAGCATGGGCAACGGCTCCGTCATCACACCGGGCAATCTGCAATACATGAGCGCGGGAGCCGGCGTGCGTCACAGTGAATTCAACCCCTCCAACAACACGCCTGTCGAACTCTACCAGATCTGGCTGCGCCCGGATCAACCCGGCGGTGAACCGCGCTACTCGGAAAAACGTCTCGGCGACGCGGCAAAGCCAAACGCGCTCACGTTGCTGTTCGCTGGATCCCCCGGAAACGACGCCACACAGATCCGCCAAAACGCCGAGATTTCGTTCGGCCGCGTCGAAGCCGGCCGCACGCTCATCGCCCCGGCGGACGCCGAGCGGCCTCATGCCTGGCTCCAACTCATCAAGGGCGAAGCCAACCTGCTCGGTGAATCCTTGCGCCCGGCCGACGGTCTCGCCGTCAGCGATCACCCGGGCTCGATCGGAATCACGGCGAAACAGGACGCCGAGTTTCTTTTCTTCCGACTCAGCTGAATCGCCCCATGCCTCACCGTTTCCAAAATCACATCAACGACCAACCAGACCGACACATGAAGATCCTCGCCTTCGGAGCCTCCACCAGCTCCAACTCCATCAACCGCCAGTTCGCCAATCACACTGCCGGACAAATCGCAAACGCCCAGACCACCGATCTCGACCTGCGCGAGTTCACCCTCCCGATCTTTAGCGAGGACGAGGAGGAAGCCAACGGCATTCCCGACGACGCCAGGAAGTTCCTCGACATCATTCGCGCCCACGACGCGCTGGTTGTTTCTCTGGCGGAACACAACGGCTCGTACACTGCAGCGTTCAAGAACCTCTACGACTGGGCCTCGCGGGCGGAGTACGAGGTCTGGGGCGGGAAGCCAATGCTGCTGCTGTCGACCTCGCCGGGAGCCCGCGGCGGCGCCTCCGTCATGGAAGCGGCCAAGGCAACCTTTCCCCGGATGGGCGCCGAGCTGAAGGCAACCTTCAGCCTCCCCTCGTTCCACGACAACTTCTCCCCTGAATCCGGCGTAACCAGAGCCGAGCTGGCAGCGGGGCTCCAGGAGGCCGTCAACGCATTCAGCTCGGAATGATGCAACGTCCCCTCGCAGCTCTGCAATCAACCCAAAATACGCAAACCCTTCCACAAGATCCGGAAAGGCTTTCCTTCGGTTTCCCCTTCGACTGGTGCGGTCCGTTGAATGCCTGTCCGGTCGCCTTTCGGGCGGGGCCGGGGCAGGTCTCGCAGCCGCAAATCCAAGAAACCAAACCCGCACGAACGCCAGCGAATGAAATCCATCCAACGCCTCGCCCTCACGCTCAGTCTCGCCGGTCTGACCGGCGCCTTCGCCCAGACGGCTTCCGCCGCCGACAAGGTCGACTTCGGCAAGCAGATCTATCCGTTGCTCAAGGAGAAATGCCTGAGCTGCCATGCGACCCCCTACAAGGATGCCCGCTCCGGTCGCACAAAGAAACCCAAGGGCGGGGTCCGACTCGACAAGATCGACCTCCTCAAGGCGGGCTACGAGAACGACGACGATCAACTCGTGCACGCCTTCGTCCCCGGAAAACCGGACAAGAGCACGGCCTACACCACCGCATCGCTGCCGGCCGACCACGAGGACATCATGCCGCCCAAGGGCGACCCGCTCACCAAGGCGCAACTGGCCATGCTCAAACAATGGATCGCCGACGGCGCCGACTACGGCGGCTTCAAGGCGCCCGACTACGTCAATCCCAAGGCCGCAAAATAGGGCGTCTTCCCCAAAACGAATTCAAAGGCGGTTGGCGAACGTCAACCGCCTTTTTTGTTTGGCCGGGTGTCGTCGGCTCCGGGATGGCGTTCGTGGAATTCTCCGTGGGAGCAATGGGACAATTCATGCAACCATGTCGTCCATAATTCTGTAAACGCTGCCCGAAGTCAGGTCGCTGAGCGCCTAGGAGAAGATGGTTCTCACTCAGGAACTTCTCGACGAGCTTCACGCGCCCGTCGCATCGGAAAAGCGCGATCAAGCCATTCTTGAAGTGTTGGACGCCCGCTACGAAGCCTTTCGAGAAGATCCCTCGACAGCGGAACCGTGGGAGAATGTCCGCCGCCGGCTTCAAGAACGCACCCAGGCTCCATGGCGGAAGTGGTCGTCCTTCGTGGAGCCGAAGACGACGTCCCAAAAACCTACCTCCCCGCCACATTCAGCTTCCAATCGTCCGTGCGGAATTGCGCCGCAGGGATGCCGGCCCCGTTGAAGAGGTTCCCGATGGGGTTGGCCGCCCAATTGTAGCGAACGGCCTCGGGCTGCTTCACATCCGAGTGGGATAGCACGACGCTGTCGCCCTCGATTCGCGCGTTGGCGAAACGCCACTTCTTGTCCGCGCCCGCAATGGCGAAGCCCTTGAGCTCGTCTCCCTTCGTCCTTAATCCGCCATGGACATGATCAAAGGACACGGCAACCTCGCCATCGGCGACGGAAAACGATCGGAACAACGGACCTGACGAAGCCGTGTCTTTTCCGTAGACCTCGGCCAAGGCCCACCATCCCAGGCGACGCCCCACATCCTGCTTGTTCTTCGGATGAATATCCTTTGCCTCGCCGATATCCGTCGTAATGGCCATGCCGGTGTTCGGAACACTCAAAGCGCGCTGCATGCTGTCGCGAACGACCACCCAGCCGCCGTCCTCGACCGGCTCGGTCTGCAGCGTCATATAGTTCGGCAACTGCACCCAGGCGAAAGGGAAATTGCCCTGTCCCCAGCGCTTTCGCCAATCCGCGATCAGCGTCCCCAACTGCTCGTCGTAAAGATGCGCAAAGGTCTGCCCCGAATTACGCTCGCCCTGATACCAGACCGCGCCGCGGATGGCATAGGGGATCAAGGGGTTCACCATGCCGTTGAACAGGTTGGCCGGATGATTCTGGTTCTCCCGCGGATCGCCCTGCAACTGGGGCTTGCGCGGGACGCGCTTCTTCCGCGCCTTGGCGCTCGCGGCGCGCGCAGTCCACTTCTTCAAGGCCTCCTCATGCTGTGCCTTGGCCTTTCCCGGATCGTAGGCGTCGATCTGCCTCTGCCAAGGCTCCATGACCTGCTCGAACCCCTTCAAATACATCTGCGCCGACATGCTCGTCCAGGCCTCCACCGCGGTGCCGCCCCACGACGTGTTGATCAATCCAACCGGAACCCCGCCAAGATTGTTGTGAACTTCCCTCCCGAAGAAATACGCTGTCGCTGAGAAGGCTCCGACGCTTTCAGGAGAGCAGATCTTCCATTCGCCCTTGCAGTCATCCTGCACCGTCGTCGCCGACGCTCGGGCAACGGTGAACATCCGGATCAAGGGAAAATCCGCCGCGCGCTTCTCGGCTTCGAAGTCCTTGGAACGGCTGACCGACATGGCCATGTTCGATTGCCCGGAACAGACCCAGACCTCGCCAATCATGACCCCGCCCAATTCAATCCGATTGTCGGCCGCGACCACCAGCCTGTGGGGCCCGCCCGCGTTCATCGGACGCAGCCTCGCCATCCACTTGCCCTGCTGGTCGGCGACGACCGAGGCGCGATTGTCGCCAATCGCCACTTCAACCTTCTGCCCCGCCCGGGCCCAACCCCAAACCGGGATCTCCATCTCGCGCTGCAGGACCATGTTCGGACCGAAAACCGCCGGCAACCGGACGTCAGCCAACGCCGACGAGACGCAGCACATGACGGACCATGCCGCAATGACAAGGTTCCGCGACATTACGCGGGTCGAGCGGGACTGAATTCGGGAAAAAGGATAAGCGTCTTTCATGGAGAACGTGGAAGCGTTGATGGTTGCCTGACGACTCCCGACTACATACCGGAACGACCGACGCCAGGCCAGAGCTTTTCCGGCCTGCGGACCGGCAGGCTCCGGCTCCCCCCGTTATCGCCAAAAAGCCATTGATCTTTTTCCCAACTGACGAAACGATCCACGTCCCTTCTCGATGCGCCCATCGAGGCCTCGTTGGCCGCGTCGCCCCGTTATATTGAACCTGAAGCCTGCAAATCGCATGATTCACCCAACGCCGCGAAAACCTGTTTTGATGCCCCTCGCGCTGACCGCCATGCTGCTGGCGGTCTTGTCCGCCCACGCCGCCCCCATGGTTCCCGGGTACGAACGCTTCAACGACGGCAGGCATCTCGATTCGGCCAGCCTGGGAGAGATGCTGCTGGGCGAACTCAACTGCGCCTCCTGTCACGCCCCCGGCGAAGTCGCCCCGGCGCGCATCGCAATCAAGACCGCCCCGGACCTGAGCCAGGCCGGCGCGCGATTGACGCCGCAATACATCAGGGCTTTTCTGAACGCGCCGCACGCCATCAAGCCGGGAACCACGATGCCCGATATATTCCACGCTTCCGAGGGTTCTTCCAAATCGGGAGCGATCGATTTCCTGACTCACTTCCTCGTCTCCCTCAATGGCCCCATCAAGTCTTCCAAGACACCGATCAACGAGTCGCTTGCTGAGGCCGGCAAGGAACTGTTCCATACGGTCGGTTGCGTCGCCTGCCATGCGCCGGAAAACATGGACGGGATCACCACGCCTTCCGTGCCCCTGGGGCGCCTCGCCATGAAGACGACCGTGGAGGAGTTGACCCGCTTCCTCGAAAACCCGGCCAAGATCCGACCGGCCGGCCGCATGCCTCATCTGGGCCTGAACCGATCCGAAGCCCGCAGCATCGCAGTCTATCTCCTGCGCGATCAGATGCAGAATCCTCAGGCCAAGACCGCAAAACCGGTCACCGGCCAGGGACTGCGCTTCGACTACCACGAAGTCGCGCTCAACAAACTGCCGGACTTCAGCCAATTGAAGCCCAAGACCGTCGGCCTGACCGGGAAAATCAACCTGAATCTCCCCGGAGCCAATGTCCGCAAGGACAACTTCGCGATCCGTTTCCATGGCAACCTGACCGCCGAAAAAAAGGGCAAACACCGCTTCTGGCTGCGTTCCGATGACGGAGCCCGCCTCCTCATCGATGGGAAAACCCTCATCGATGTCGACGGCATTCACCCCGCCCAGGAGAAAAGCGCCGAGATCAACTTGAGCAAAGGAACCCATGCGATCGAAGTCCAATACTTCGAAGCCGGCGGCGACGCGGTCCTGCGCCTGCAATGGAAAGCGCCTCAGTCCAAGCGAGGAGACATCCCTCCCCGACTGCTCACCGCCGCGAGCCTCATCCCCATGGCTCCCCTCGAAAGCGAAGACTTCACCGTCGACCCCGGCAAGGCCCGCATGGGCAAACAAATGTTCGCAATGCTCCGCTGCGTCTCCTGCCACAAGATGGAGGGCTTGGCCCCGCTGCGCCCCGCCAAGCCCTTGGCCCAACTAAACCTCGATTCTCCCGAGGGCTGCCTGTCTCCCGGCGTGCGCAAGGGCCTGCCGAACTTTCAACTATCCGGCGACCAACGCGCCGCACTCAAAGCCGCCTTGAGCGGAGGCTCCGGGTTCGCACAACCCCTCAAACCCGAACAACTCATCTCCCGGTCTCTCGCCACGATGAACTGTTACGCCTGTCACGATCGCGACGGCGTCGGCGGCCCGGACACGACGCGCGACGCCCTGTTCACCACCAACATCGAGATCGACCTCGGCGACGAGGGGAGGCTTCCGCCCACGCTCACCGGCGTCGGCCGTAAGCTGCAATCCAAGGCCCTGCGGGACATCGTGACCTCGGACAAACATCGCGTCCGCTACTTCATGTCCACGCGCATGCCTCAATTCACCCCGACGACGGTCGAGCCATTGCTGGCCAACCTGGTCGAGACGGACCGGAAGCCCAAGGATCTGGAAACTCCCGAGTTCAGCGAACTCGCCGTAAAGGACGGCCACCATCTTGTCGGCATCGGCCTCAACACCCTGGGCTGCGTCAACTGCCACAATGCCAACGGCGGCCGCTCCGCCGGCATCCCGGGCGTCGACCTCGCCACCGTTCACGAACGGCTCACCCCGGGCTGGTTTCACGACTACCTTCTCAATCCGCTCGCCTTCAAGAAGGAAACCCGCATGCCCACGTTCTGGCCCGACGGCAAGTCGTTGATCAAGGACATCGCCGGCGGCGACACCCACCGCCAGATTGACGCCATCTGGACCTACCTCGCGCTCGGCAAGTCCATGCCACTGCCCCAGGGCGTCCAACTTGATGGCTCCGTCGGCGAGGAATTGACGCCAATCGAGGAGCCGATCATCCACCGCACCTTCATGAAGGAAGTCGGCCCGCGCGCCATTCTGGTCGGCTTCCCCGAACGCGTCCACGCGGCCTTCGACGCAAATGTCGTCCGGCTCGCCAAACTCTGGCGCGGCCGCTTCTTCGATGCAGCGGGCGTTTCCAGCGGTCGCACCGACAAGTTCTTCGAACCGCTGGGGACCGACGTATTCGACCTGCCGCCCGGGCCGGCGCTGGCCTTCCTCGACACCCCCGGCGCCGCCTGGCCCAAGGCCGAGTTGAAGGACCGCAACCTGGGCGGGCGCTTCCGCGGCTACTCTCTGGAATCCGCCACCCGGCAACCCTCGTTCCGCTATGAACTGCAGGATGTGCATGTCGAAGAGCGCATCCAACCCCTCCTCAAACCGGGCGGAGCCTCGGTCGTGCGCCACCTCGAACTGCGCTCGGATGTTCCGGTTGACGCCCTCTGGTTCCTGGCCGGGGCCGGCGCGAAGATCGACCGGCAGGCGGACGGTGTGTGGTTGATCGACGGCAAGGTCCAGATCCGGCTGCAAGGCGATATCGCGGAATCCAAGGCGCGCGATGACGCCGCCGGCAAACAACTTATCGTGCGCCCCCAATTCAAGGGTGGAGCAGCCAGCATCAAGGCGGAAATCCAATGGTAAACAGCAAGAAATTCATCCCCGGCTTCCTCGCGGCTCTGACATTGTCCGGCGGCGTGCCCCTCGGCAACGCGGCTTCCGAGGCGGATTACTACAAGATTGTCAGCTATCCCCAGTCGGACGACCCCAAGCTTCGGCTCGAGGTTTGCTCCATGACGCAACTTGCCGACGGCAACATGATGGTCGGCACGCGCACCGGCGATCTTCTCATCGTGGAAAGCGCCTACGGCGACCCCGCCGAGGCGACATTCAGGAAATGGGCGCGCGGGTTGAATCACCCCCTGGGGCTGCTGGAGCACAACGGCTGGATCTACCTCGCGCAACGCGGAGAGCTCACCCGCCTGAAGGATTCCACCGGCGACGGCAAAGCCGACCTGTTCGAGACGGTCTGCGACGAATGGCAGATCAGCGGCAACTACCACGAGTACAACTTCGGCCCCCGGATGGACAAGGAAGGCTACCTGTGGGTGACCTTGAACAAGCCCTTCGGCGGCGAACCCTACGGCCGGGCCCACTGGCGCGGCTGGGCCGTGCGAATCCATCCGGACACCGGCGAGATGCAGCCCATGTGCGCCGGTCTCCGCTCCCCCGCAGGCGTCGAAACCAGTCCCGCCGGCGATGTTTTCTACACGGACAACCAAGGCGAATGGTGCAATGCGTCCAAACTCTCGCACCTCGAGTTCGGCGACTTTCACGGCCACCCGCACGGCCTGCCCACAAAGGAGATCGCCGGACCACCCTTCAACAAGATTCCTTCACCCAAGTCCGGAACCTACATGAAGGACCTCCACAAGACCGTGCCCCAGTTCAAAATGCCGGCGGTCTGGTTCCCCTACCAGAAAATGGGCAAGAGCCCGAGCGGCTTGAAGTGGGACACTTCCCGGGGAAAGTTCGGCCCATTCGAAGGCCAGCTGTTCGTCGCGGACCAACATCACGCCTGGATCATGCGGGTCGCTCTTGAAAAGGTCGACGGCCACTGGCAGGGCGCCTGTTTCCGTTTTCGGGAGGGCTTTCAGTGCGGCATCATCCGCATCGCCTTCGGCAAGGACCACTCCCTCTTCGTCGGCATGTCCAACGCCGGCTGGTCCGGCCTCGGCAACAAACCCTGGGGGCTGCAGCGCCTGGTGTGGACCGGCAAGACTCCCTTCGAAATACACGCCATGAACGCCAGGCCTGACGGATTCGAACTCACCTTCACCGAACCCGTCGCCCCTGAGAGCGCGAGCCGGGTCGAAAACTACGCCATGGAAAGCTACACCTACCAGTTGCGCAGCAACTACGGCGGCCCGGAAGACGACAAGAAACCGATCAAGATCGTGTCCGCAACCGTTTCAGCGGACGGCCGCAAGGTGCGCCTCAAGACCGAACCGCTGCGCGCCGGCTACGTGCACGAGCTCCACATCAAGAACGGCAAAGCCAGAAGCGGCGCCCAACTGCTGCACCCGGAAGCCTACTACACCCTGGTCAAGATCCCTGAGGCCTAGCGGCCTGTTGCCCCCCCGAACACGACCGTTGACTTCCGCTGCGCGACCGAGCGAAATGTCCGGGGTCTGGGACCCGGCGATACGCTTCCGCCCCCCCTGATTGGATCCGCTCTTGACGAATACCCGCATGGACTCACTCAAGACCTACGTCATCAAGAATTTCGAAGCGGTGTTCGTGCTTCTGGCTCTGGTCACGGTCGGCTTCGTCATCTACATCGTGCCCAGTTACCGGTTGGCCGTTCTCAACTTCCTCTACATCCCGGTCTTGATGAGCGGCTACTACCTGGGCGCCCGCACCTCCGTCCTAGGCGCCGCCTTCATCACCGTCATGGTGTCCATCTATGCTGTGCTCGAACCGGAAGCCTTCAGCCCGGAAGCCGCATCCGAAAGTTTTCGCCGCCTGGACGCCCTCGCCAGCATCATCGCCTGGGGCTGCTTCCTGATTCTTACCGGAGCCGCCGTCGGAAAACTCAACGAACGCCTGAAGGCCGAAGTCGTTCACGCCACGTCGCTCAACGACGAACTGCTGGAACAGAAAGACGAACTGGAATCCACCGCCCGCGAACTTCGGGAACATCGGGAAGAATTGGAGCACAATGTCGCCGAGCGAACCGAAAGCCTCCGCAAATCCAAAGAATCGGTGGAGCGCCTCAAGGGCCAGGTCGAGGACGCGCTTTATTCGACCATGGACGCCTCGGTCGTGAGGCTCATGATCGAAAAACGACTCCGGACCGAGAAGCGCGACATCTCCGTCCTGCTTTGCGACCTGAAAAGCTTCACCCGCTACACCGAGCTCACCAAGCCCGAAGTCGTCGTCACCGATCTCAATCGCTTTCTCGAAACCATGGAGCAGGCGCTGATCGACTACAACGCCCACATCGACAAATACATGGGAGACGCCATCCTGGCCGAGTTTGGCGCGCCGGTGGACCATCAGCGACACGCCCTCATGGCGGTCGTGGCCGGTCTGAAGATGCAAGAAGCCTTCCAGAGGGGAACTTTCCCCTGGGACATGCGCGTCGCCATCACCACCGGCGAAGCCATCGTCGGCCTCATCGGCTCCAAACGCCAGTCCTACACCGCTCTGGGCAATGTCGTGAATCTCGCTTCCCGCGTGGAGAAACTCTGCAATCCAGGACGCGTCACCATCGATGAACCCACCTACCAGGCCATCCGCGAGTTCGTCCGGGCCACCCGGAAGGCCGACCCCCAAGCCGAGAGGATCGATCTCGTCGAGAAACGCCGGATTGTCGACAAGCTCAATACGGAACTGGAGCGGGATCCGGACAACGTCGAACTGTTGAAACAACTGGGCCGGGCCTGCGTTGAGGCCGACGACCCATTCCAAGCGCACGCTCATATCAAACGCGCCATGGCGCTCGCCCCCGATGAGACGGAACTGAAAATTGCCTTCGCTGAAGTCTCCATCAAACTCGAAGAGTGGGGCAACATCGCAATCCGCGGCCGGGAACAACGAATCTTCCTTTACGAAGTGGAGGGCATCCGGGACCCGCGTCTCAATCGAGAACGCATTCCCGCGGCCTTGCACGAACGCTACGTCGCTGAGGTCGACAAGACGGCGCCATATCCCGAGGACCTCGTCCTTCCGGTCGAGTGCCTGGACGGCTCGGTCGGACATTCCCGCTGTGTCGGTTTTCTCGCCTACGCCATGGCCGATGAACTCGGACTGCCGGACATGGACAAGCGCAACATTCTGGAGGCGGGCTACCTTTGCGACATCGGCAAGACCATTGTTCCGCACCACCTGCTGAATCGAGCCATGAAGTTGAGCAGCAGTGAAGCCAAGGAGTTCGAGAAGCATCCGCGCGAGGGCGTCCGCAAGCTCCGCACTCTCGGCTACGAGAATGCCGGCATCCTCGAAATCGTCGAATCGCACCAAGAGAACTTCAACGGCACCGGCTACCCAACCGGAGCGAAGGGCTCCGCAATCCCTCAAGGGGCCCGGATCATCGCCGTGGCGGATGCCTACACGGCCATGACCATGCGCGGCAAGTGGGAAGCCCGCGCCGCCTTTTCCCCACTTGAAAAGGAAGCCTCCGACCAGGGGAAACACGACCCTGAGGCGGTCGATGCTTTGGGCCGCCTGCTCAAGTTTTCAGCCGCCGGCGCCTGATGAGCGGGAATCTCGATACGTCCCGCCTCTCCAACCTGTTCTCGCGGTCCGGGTTTCACTTCTCGATGAAATTTCAGCGGGGAGAGTCTGCCGCCTTCTTCGCCGACAGTGAAAACCGCGACTGCCTTCTGGAGGAACGATGCCAGTGGCTGAATGCAACCCCCACGCTCCACGCGGCGCTGCTGCCCGAGGGCGCGCCGTTGCTCGAGGAATCGATCCGGATGGCCGAACAATGGAACAGCCAACTAAAACTACCCCGGAACAAGAACGACCCGTATGACAACCTGCTCCGCTTGTCCCGGCTCTGGGAACCGGACTTCCTGCTGCTCAAACCGACGGAGGACGCCATGCCTCGATTGGTCGGCGGCTGCGTCTGCTTTCCCTCGTCCTGGGCGTTGGAGCGGAAGGTCGGTGAATCCATCGATTTCATTCACGCCACCGTGCCCGGCCTCAACGAATCAATCGGAGCCAAGATCCGCCATTTCCTGAACCGGTTGCGTCCCGGCTCAGCCTGGTTGCGGGCCAACTGGGGCCTCAGCCGCTCACCGGAACTGAATCAACACCCCGACCGCCGTTTGCCCCGACTGACCGCAGACACGCCGATTGAGGAAATCTGGCTGAGGGTCGAACGCCAAGCGCTGACGGCCCTCCCCGAATCCGGCGGCGTGCTGTTCGGCATCAGGATCGAAACCACCCCGCTGCGCGATCTGAAGGCGCACGCCGAAGCGGCGCAAGGCCTGGCCCGCGACCTCCGATCCATGCCGTTGCCCATGGCGCGCTACAAAAACATCGCCGCTGTCCGTGAGCGCATCATCAATTGGCTGACCGCTTCGATCTGAGGCCGGCCGGACCGCGTGCCACTACTCGTTCAGAACCACCGGTGTGTGATCGCGCCGCCTCAGCAAACGCTCGAAGTCCTGCATGCGCAATGCGCCGTCCGGTTCGATGAGCGCCGCCTCGTAACCGCTCAGACCACTTTCGCGACGCCGCTCAAACCAAAGCTCAAACGCCCGATCAACCGACTCATACTGACGCGGCCGCGGCTCGGTGGAATCATACTTGAAGGACTCGAACCCCGGAAGCGTCCGAAGCGATCGCCCGGCGATGTAGCGCACAGCGGCATACTCGTCATCCAACATTTCGGCGGCATACGGCGCCATCCATTCCACCCCGGAAACTTCACGCGCCGGTTCCCAGGCAAAGCTCCACGCCATGAGCGCCCGCTGGCCGGCATCCCCGGTGAGGGACCAGAGCACGGATGCGGCAATCTCTGATTCATCCACGGACAAATCCGTTTCCTCATGTCCGTACCAATCCCGCAAATGCTCGCCCGCCCATGCCAAAGTTCGGTCCAGGTGACATTGATTGCAGGCAAGCGGACGCCCCGTCACCCTGCTGGTCTCGACCGACGGCGAATCGATCCGATGGTTGCGGACCGCCTTCAACAGCCCGTAGGTCGAGTGCGGCATGTGGCAGTTGTAGCAGACGCTGCCCGTGGAGTCCGCCGGGTGGTGTGTGTGCTCAACCAGGCGCTCACGGAAGCTTTCATGACACTGTAGACAAGCTTCGTTGCCCCGCATGCCCGGCTTCAACTGGTCGTCGGCCCAGTCTTTCAATCGTCCCGGATCGCTCTCCTCCGGATGCATGACGTGACAGGAAAGGCACGACAGCTTGCGCTCGCCATGCCCATCGACGAAACATGGGGATTCCAGGAGGCCGTTGTATTCGCGCCCTGCGACCCGAACCATGCCGTCCTTCCAGAAGGATCCGCGGGTTTCCAACTCATCGCCGCGGTACATCAATTCCATCATCGGCCGGTTCGTCGTCAGGATCGGGGTGATGGTGTCCCAGAGCACGTCCCCCGGCCGATAGCTCTTCCCATAGCGATGCCAGCGATCATACTCAAACTTGCTGGTCTCTACGTGGATTGAGTGGCATTGGCCGCAGACCTCAGACCCCCGCGGCTCACCCAACTTGCCCGGATGCGCGATCGTGGCGTCCTCGCCGCCCGCGAATCGCCTGAGATACCGATTGGCCGGATCGCTGTGCCAACGGATATGTTCCCCCCCCGGTCCGTGACAGGCCTCGCAGGAAATGCCAAACTCTCCAACACGCGTGTCGAAGATCGCCCCCTCCTCGACGCGGGGTTCCTCGTTGGTCGTGTGACAACGCACGCAGGTCTCGTTCCAACGTCCCGATTCATTGGACGCTCCCGCCTCCGGGGGCTGCAGAAACGACGCGTCACGGGGCAACCAACGCCCTTCTTTCACCAACCAGACGATCGGCAGGATCACGAACGCGTTGATCGCCGCGGCGATGAAGTAC
>CAZFLK010000097.1:0-20789 GCA_964519245.1 uncultured Verrucomicrobiota bacterium | reverse complement strand
AAAGATCAAAGCCCGGAACTACTGCCAGGAATACCAGGCGAAGACGGATCGCAATCGCCGCGAGTCGATTGAACGCCTGTTCGACAAGATCGTTCAAGCAGTCCGGAACAACCACCAGTCGGTCGCCGAGAACCTGGGCAAGGCCGCCACTCGCGTTGCCTCCGCGCAGAGAACGCTCGCCGACGCCGCCAAGACCAAGTCAACCGCCAAGCAGGCAGTCGACGCCGCGAACACGGCCATCGCGAAGGCAAAGACTGCGGCCGACGTCGCCTCCGCGAGCAAGACCAAGGCGGCCAATGCCCTGGCTGCGGTCCTCGCCTTGAAAACCCGACTCCTCAAGGAAGTCAACGCGGCCACACCGCCCAGCGCCGTCCATGACAAACTCAGAAACCTGCTCCAAGCGGACATCGCAACAGCCGAACAGAAAGCGGGAACGAAGGCCGCAGAAGACGCGGCCTCCAAGAAACAGGGCAACGCCGCAACCCTCCCCCCATCACAACCCGCCAAGGATGCGCTCGCAGCGTTGGATGCGGTGAACGCTCCCATGGATCCGCTGCGTCTCGACAACGTCGCTCTGAAGAGCGACACCTCAAACGCGCGGGACGTGTTGGACGCCTTGATTGCGGCGCTCCGCTATCAGCATCTCCAGGCCCTGCGCAGCGAAGGAGAAAGTTCCGCCGCCGCACGGAACATCGAGACGGCCATCAAGGCCGCCTACAACCAACGGTCCAACCTGATCCATATTCGCCCCCCGGCGGCCTATCTCCGTTCCAGTTTCCCGTCAACTTCACTGCAGGCGGATCCGGGCCTGCGCTGGAAGAACATGCTGCAGGAACACGCCATGCGCAGCGCGCCGCTCTTCACCAGCCTCAGGGACATCGTCAACCCCAAGGGCAAGCAAACCGCCCGGATCAACGCCGAGATCGACAAGCAATTCTGGCAGAATATCAACAGCGTGCGGGTCGCCGGAGGCGGCAATGTCAACTACGTGGTCGCCAAGGACGATATCGGCAACTGGTACGTCAAGACCTACGAGGCCAACCCGTCCAACATCGTCAACTCCGCCAGGAACCTCGCTCTCTTTCTCTTCAGCGCCGGTTCCGCCGCGGGGGTCGACATGCTCAGAAACCAGACGTCAGGCCAGCCAACCGAAAAAGGGGCCACAACCCTCGAACGACTGCTGAGCAAGAGCCGACAAGTCTACGACGATGAGACGGTCGCCGACCTGAAGGAAACCGTCGCCCTGCTGGGCGACGAGGGCGTTCACGCCACGATCCCCGAAGGCTGGAAGCCACTCCATGACGCCGACGGCGACAAGCAGCGCGTGATCGAGGAAGTCAAAAGCGAACTTGCCCGGGCCCACAAGTCCGTCGCAACCAAGTCCCTCGACGAGGAACTAAAGAATCTGCAAGAGCAACTCACCGACGCGGAGAAGGCGCAAAAGGACGACAACGCGATTTCGCCGGCTGCGGGCCGGGGCATCCTCTCGGCCCTGCATGAAGTGCGCCGCTACCACGGATCGGTCATCAAGGCGATTGATTCGCTGACGTTCCTCTCCGAAGCGCGCAACGCGTTTCTCGAGGAGGAAACGAAGAACGCGGCGGCGCAGGACAAGCTCAATGCCTTGATCGAGGCCAGCGCCACCGCCGAAGACGCAGCCGCAGCCCAGGCGGGCATCGAAGAACAGAGAAACTTGAAGGAGGCGCAGGAGGAGAGGACAACCGCCGCCAAGACAAGACCGGACACCGCGGAAGCCGCCATCCGACAGGCCAAGGAGAACATCACCCGGATCGTTCGCGCAGGCATTCGGCGTATCGTCGAGAGCCGCGAGGAAACCGTGGAAAACTACGAACGCTCGATTCTCTTCATCGGCGAGGCCGCCAAGGGATGACCTGACTCGCGGATTCGCCGGCATCAAACAGCTGACATTCACGCCTCGCCGGCGACGCCTGGCCGCTGCACTATGCCCCGCATGCCCGCGCGCATTGAATCCATCGAAGCCATCCCGGTTGTTTATCCCGTTGAAGGCAGGTTCAAGTTTTTCGAAACGCCAGATGGTCAACCGACCGGCCGGCCCGCCGTCATTGTCAAGGTAACGGCGGACAACGGAATCGTCGGCTGGGGAGAATGCGTTCCATCGCAACGGTGGAGCTACGAGACGCCGGAATCCGTCTTCTCCTCGATCGAAACCTACTTGAAGCCGGGGTTGATCGGAATGGACCCGTCCGATTCCGGGGCGATCCACGACCAGATGAACCGCGCTATTGCCGGTTCGTTCTCCACGGGCTCGCCGATCTGCAAGGCCGGAATCGATCTTGCCCTCTTCGACCTGACAGGCAAACTTCTCGGCAAGTCAGCTGCCACCCGCTGGGGGCGCGACGACCGGCGGACGGTCACCCTCAGCTGGACCCTGAATCCTCGCACCTTGGAAGACGCGGAAGCCGACATTGCCAAGGCTCTCGCGCGCGGCTACCGACATTTCAATGTCAAGGTGGCTCCCGATCCCGCTTTCGATCTCGAACTGTGTCACCTCACCCGACAGTTGGCGCCCGACGCGATCATCTGGTGCGACGCCAACGGCGGCTACGACCTCGAGAGTTCGTTGAAAGTGGCGCCTCAACTCGCCGGTCTGGGCATCCTCGCGCTGGAACAGCCCGTCCCGGCAAATCGGTTGGGTTGGTTCAGGCGGATACGAAAGCAGGGGGCTTTGCCCGTCATCATGGATGAGGGCGTCGTTTCAACCGTTGAACTCGAAGAGTTCCACCGGTTGGGACTGCTCGACGGCGTGGCCATCAAGGTCGCCCGATGCGGGGGCCTGACCGAGGCTCGCCGACAAGTGCAGTTCCTCCAGGAAAACGGGTTGATGTTTCTCGCCAGCGGCCTGACCGATCCGGACCTTTCGCTCGCGGCTTCGTTGGCCCTCTTCGGATCCTACGGTCTCCAGTACCCTGCGGCGCTCAATGGCCCCCAGTTCCTGGCCGCATCGGTCCTGAAGAAGCCCCTGTCGATCGAGAACGACGAGGCTGAAGTTCCCGTCGGCCCGGGGCTGGGTATCGACGTTGACGAAACAGCGATCGCAGCGATCCGGTCGCCGGGTTGACAACCGCAGACGCCCGTTATTGATCCACTGCCTCAAACTCCGCGATGACCAGCCGGTGATCGGAGCCAACACCCCAGTTGGCCAAGGTCTGAACGTAGGTTCCTTGCGACTCCCATTCACGCGCCATCCCCGGACTGAGCAGAATGTAGTCAATCCGTTGATAGCTGTCCTCCTTACCGTAATGGTAGGTCCAGGCGACGCGACGAGGGGAGTAACGGGGGTTGACGTTCGGCTCCGTGTCCCCGTTCCTTTCCGCTGGCCGCGTGTCGACCAGCCTGGACCGCCCCCGCCCAAGCAACGCCCGAACGGGCGGCGAATCCCGGGAGTCATTCAAGTCTCCGACGACCACGATGTTCGCCCCGGGATCGCTCTCCAGTCGCCGTTCCACAATATTCCGAAGCGCCTTGGCTTCCTCCAGACGCATGTCCGCCTGATCCGCCACGCGAACGGGGCGTTTCGACTTCAGGTGCGCATTGAGCAACGTGAAGCGGTAGCCTGGGTTCACCTCGATCTCCACCTCGGCAAACCCGCGACTGACATGCAGCGCCTTGCCAAACAGAACATAGCGGGCTGAAACATGAGGCTGCTTCCGAACGATGGGAAACCGGCTCAGCACCGCCACGTGAATGTTGGTGTCCCAGCCGGACACATGCTCAAAGTAGGGCAGGTCAAGCCCTCCGGCCTTCAGCGACGCCTGCAATTCGCGCAACGCGGATTCTTCCCCCATCTCCTGAAACGCCACCACATCCGGCCCCGCTTTCAGCAAGCACTCGCGAACCTTGGCCTTGGCCATTTCCGGTTTCGCCCGGCGGGAACCCTGATCCCGGTCGAGAAAGTTCTCCACATTGTATGTCGCGACCGTGAATCGCTCCGCACCCTGCGCCGCGGGCCAAACCAACCCGCAGCCCGCGATCACCAGGACCCATGTCATGACTCTCATCTTCATCCTTTGCTTGAACCCGCCTTGGGACCATTCATTCCCCTCCCGTCCCGACAATTTTGCCGCAATCCGGTCGCTGGAAAAACTTTTTTTGCAAAATGCCCCCCCGTTGCTAGGTTCCGCCGATGCTTGACGATCCTCAGGAAAAGAACGCAACCATGAATGAGACCAACGGGAACGAGGCCTCCGGCGAGCTGCACGATACCCAGAGCCAACCGGACGAGCGCAACGTGCGCATCGACAAGGTGGGAGTCCGGGATGTGAAACAGCCGATCCGGTTCCGCGACGCCAACGGCGTCGAGCAGGAAACCGTCGCAACGATCAGCATGGCCGTGGATCTCGCCAAGGAGGTCAAAGGAACCCACATGAGCCGGTTCATCGAGGCGCTCAACGCCCACGAGGGCCCGATCGATCTGGGACATCTCGGAGATTTGCTCCAGGAATTGCGTGAACGCCTTGGCAGCGAAACCGCCCATATCGAGATGGCGTTCCCATTCTTTCGCCAAAAGGCGGCGCCAGTGACCGGCATCAAAAGCGTGATGGACTACCAAGTAAGCTTCAACGCGAACGCGATCCGGGACGACATCGATGTCATCCTGTCAGTCGCAGCCAGCGTGACCACGCTCTGCCCCTGCTCCAAGGCGATCAGCGAGAACGGGGCGCACAACCAGCGCGGCGTCGTCACCATCCAGACACGTTCGCGCCAACCGGTCTCGGTCGAGGAATTGATCGAGATCGCGGAGAGCTCGGCCAGCAGCGAGCTCTACACCCTGCTCAAACGCCACGACGAGAAAGCCGTCACCGAAAGGGCTTACGAGAATCCGGTCTTCGTAGAGGATCTCATACGCAACGTCGCGATCAGATTGAATGCCCACCCCCTCGTCTCCTGGTACAAGATCGAGGCGGAGAACTTCGAAAGCATCCACAATCACAACGCCTACGCCTGCATCGAGATGGGGTGACAGGCGCGCGCCGCCGCCGCGTTTTCCTGCGCCTCAAACCGCCCTTAAATTTCTCCATTATTTTTGTGGCGGTTTTCTTCGGTTTTGCTACTTTCTTGCGCTCTCGTTCCCGTGCGGCGCCTTCTGACCGACGCTGCAACGCCATCGGGACGTTCATAATCTGGAAGCGTTTCACGTTGTGACAGCGAAGAAAAAACCTGCCAAGAAGGCGGCCCCTAAAAAGGCCGCCGCCAAAAAGGCCGCCGCCAAAAAGGCTCCGGCAAAGAAGGCTCCTGCCGCCAAGGCGACCGCCGCGGCCAGCAAGAAGCCAGCGGAGAAAAAGGCTCCAGCCGCCAAAAAGAAGGCAGCCAAGAAGACCGGCAAGGCTGTTAGCTCCGCGACGGCCGCATCGATCCTCGGATTCGCGGTCGACCCCGATAAGAAGAAGAATTCCAAACAGAGCGACTCAGCCAACCGCAATCGCCCCAAGATCAGCCCGCAGTGGGAAAAATATTACCAGCGCTTGCTCGATCTGCGCAGCCGACTGACACACCAAATGTCCGGCCTCGCCAAGGAGTCCACCGAGCAACTGGACGGCTACAGCCTCCACATGGCCGACTCCGGAACGGACAACTACGACCGCGACTTTGCGCTCGGAATGCTTTCCTCCGACCAAGATTCCCTCCACGAAATCGACGAGGCGCTCAAACGCATCGAAACCGACTCCTACGGCATCTGCGAATGGACCGGAAAAACGATTCCCAAGGCCCGTTTGAACGCAATCCCATGGACCCGCTTCACTGTCGCGGCGCAAGCCCAACTCGAGCGGGACGGGATGTTGCACAACAAACGCCTGGGCAACCTCGGATCCGTCGGCAGTAGCGGACTGGCGGAGGTCGAAGATGATTCAGGCGACGACGACAAGGATTCAGCCAAAGAAAAGAGGTAAATCATGCCCAGAGAAACCATCATTCTGGAATGCACCGAGGCAAGGAAAGAGGGTAAACCACCCTCTCGCTACCTCGGTTCGCGCAACAAGAAGCTCAAGACGGAACGCGTCGAGTTGAAGAAATACAACCCGCATCTCCGCCGCCACACTCTTCACCGCGAAATCAAGTAATCAACATGCCACGCAAGAACAACGACTCCAAGGGCGGCCGCGGTCGCGGTGAATACCGCACCCCGCGCCCCAAGCCGAAGATCGACTTCACCATCGACGCGCTCGACTATCGCAACACCAATCTGCTCCGTCAGTTCACGACGGACGAAGGGCGCATCCTGCCGCGCAAATGGACCGGGCTCCCCGCCCCATACCAGCGTCGCTTGAGCAAAGCCATCAAACGCGCCCGCCAGGCCCTCTTGATGAAGTAATTCCGCGCCGCCCTTTCGCCCCGACGCGAAAGGGCGTTTCTTTTTGCAAACGCGATGCGAACAGTTTGCATGAAGGCGGGACTTGGGCTAGAATTCCACGCATGCGCCTCCGACCAAAATTGTTTGTCCTGCACTTGACGATCCTACTGGCCGTCATGGTTGGCATGACGGCTTGCAAGCGGCCGCCCGCAACGCCCGCGCCGAGAGACGGAAAGCTTAGGGTTGTAACCACCTTTTTCCCCGTCTACTGCTTCACCGCCAACGTGGCCGGCGACCTCGCAGAGGTGCAGAATCTTCTCCCTCCCGGAACCGGCCCGCACGGCTACAGTTTCACGGCCCGCGACGGCCAGAAACTCAGTTCCGCACAACTGGTCGTCATGAACGGACTCGGACTCGACGACTGGCTGACGCGATCCATCAAGAACCTTTCTTCCAGCTATAAACCGGACATTGTCGTCATGACCGACGGCTTGGCGGACGGCTTGATCGAGAGCGACCACGACGCCCATGATCATGGCCACGATCACAGCCATCATCATCACCACCACAGCCCGCATGACCCGCACATCTGGCTGGATCCCGTCCTGGCCATCGATGCAGTGAGGACCATCAGCGAAGCGCTGCAGAAGGCCGACCCCGAGAACGCCGACGGCTACGCCAAAAACGCGGAAAACTACATTGCACGTCTCAAGTTGCTCGATGAGGAGATCCGGGAAGCATTGAAAGATGCCGGCAACGCCCCTTTTGTCACCTTTCACAATGCGTTCCCCTATTTCATCCGACGCTATGGCCTGACCCTTGCCGCCGTTGTCGAAACGACGCCGGATGTCAGCCCTTCACCGAAACAGCAGAAGGAACTCTACGAGACCATCAGGGAATCCAAGGCCCGGGCGCTGTTCACGGAACCCCAATTCTCCGCCCGACTGGCCCAACGAATCTCCGAGGATCTGGGCATTCCCATTGCGGAACTCGACCCGCTTGAGACCGGGCCTTTTGAACGCGCCGCCTACGAGACCGCCATGCGCGCCAACGTCGCCGTCCTGAAGGGGCGACTCAAGTAGATGTCTTCGCTCGCAGCCCAGGAAGCGCCATGCGTGGCCGAGACGGTCGGTCTGAATCTGGCGTTCAACGGCCAATCAGTCCTGCGTGACGTGTCCTTGAAGCTTCCCGCCCAGAAGGTTATTGCGCTCATCGGCCCCAACGGCTCGGGCAAGACAACCCTGCTCCGCTGCCTTCTGGGATTACAGGCCCCGGATTCCGGAAACATCCGTCTGTTCGGCGGCATTCCCTTGAAGAAAGCTCTGCCCAGAATAGGCTACGTGCCGCAGAAACTTCAACTGGACCGGGACTTCATTCTCAGCGTTCGCGAGTTCCTCGCATTGCGCCTCCGCGCCACCCGTCATTGGTTCTGGATGAAGCGCGGCGCGCTCGACGAGCGCCTGGCGGAAGCCATGGCCGAACTCGGCTGCGAATCGCTGTTGGACCGCCCTGTCGCGCGCCTCTCTGGCGGCCAACTGCAGCGCGTCCTGATTGCCTTCAGCCTGCTGCAGGAACCTGAACTCCTGCTGCTCGATGAGCCCACCGCCGGCGTGGACTCCCCCGGCGAGCATACATTCTACGAACTGATCAGCGAGGTCCACGCGCGGCACAAGATGAGCGTCGTGCTGGTCTCCCACGATCTCTCCATGGTCTACAAGCATGCGCATCACGTCTACGCGTTGAACGGGACCATCTGCTGCCACGGCACGCCCGAGGAAGTCATGAACGCCGAGTCCCTGAAGGAGGCCTACGGAATCGGGGTTTCCCCCTATCATCATCATCACCATGCTCACTGAGGCATTCATGATTCGGGCGTTCCTGGTCGCCCTATTCCTCTGCCCGCTCTGCGCGCTGCTCGGCGTGTTTGTGACTTCACGGCGCATGTCCTTCTTTGGCGAGACCATCGCCCATGGCGCCATCGGGGGCGTCGCGCTCGGACTCTTCTTCGGGTTGGCCACTCCCACCCCCGCCGTCATCCTGTTCAGTTTTGCCGTGGCGGCCGCCCTCCTCTGGCTGAAGGAGAACACCGAATTGGCCACGGACACCATCATGGCGTTGCTGCTTTCCGGCTCCATTTCCTTCGGCATGATTCTGTTGAATCGAATGCAGGGCGATTTCCGGGGGGACATTCACCGCATTCTATTCGGAGACATCCTCGCCGTGGGCGGACAGGACGTAGCCATCGCCGGACTGCTTTTTCTGGGGGTCAGTGTGTTCGTGTTCACCCATCTCAGCCCGCTCACACTGATCAGCGCTCAGGAAGACATGGCGCATGTCTGCGGCATTCGAGTCCGCCGCCTGAACTACCTCTTCGTGCTGGCCCTGACCCTGACCGTGGCCGTCAGCGTCCGCCTTGTGGGCATCCTGCTGGTCACGCCCATGTTGGTCATTCCTGCCGCATCCGCGCGCAACCTCAGCCGGAACCTTCATCAACAGATCATCCTCAGTCTGATGATCGCGGTTGTCAGCGGGCTCAGCGGCGTGGCTCTGGCCTACCACTTGTCATCGCCCTGCGGACCCGCCGTCGTGCTGACCTGCGTGGGTCTTTTCCTGCTCACCTTGTGTTGCCGGCCGCTCTTGCGAATGAGCCGTTCCTGATCACCGCCCCTCGCCCGCGCAGACAAGAAAAGCCGCCCTTTCGGGCGGCTCGAAAAATCACTCTGAAAGACCGGCCTAACGCGGCGGCGACTCGTTGTCGCCGGCTTCGACCCAATCGCCGTGATTCAGAAACTGCCTGACTTTCCGCCGTTCGTAACGATGCTTTTTCTGCTTCTGGGGAAGGCTGTCAACCTGCTGGAAAGGGTGTTGGGAATCGAGAACGGCATCCGACATCGCATCGCTGTTTTTCACCATGGTCTGTTTCCTTTTGCTGGCAGCGGTTGAAGCGGCCCTGTCGCCGAGACCTCTTCCGCTGCCGGAGGAAGCTGCCTCGATGTGATGAACGACAAAACCATTGTGTGAGTGGTTACGCAGTCCTTTTGAAGGACTCTGAGAGTTAACTTCCGCGTCACACCGCTGTCAAGTGACCGACCCAAAACAACCGGCCAGACACCGCGAATTCTCGCCATCGAATGCGTGAAAAAATTTCATCACCCCGCCTGCGTCGTTATCGCCTTCCCGGAAACAGTCACCGAGGCGACAACCTTCAACGCAGGAACGAACCGGACTGCCACTCGCCGTCGATCCGTGTGGCAACCTCCTCCAACCCGGCCGCCTGATAATGATCGCGAACTTCGGCGTAACGCTCGGTCAGGATACCCGCCAACGCCAACACACCGCCCTTCCTCAGCCGGGCAATGATCCGATCCCGCTCCGCCAGCAGAAGATCATACATCAAATTGGCGCAGACGACGTGATACTTCCTCCGGCCTGAGGCCGATGCGGTTTCCAAGTCCTGCTCCTTGACGCTCAGCAGGCCAGCCACGCCGTTCATCTCCGCATTTCCCCGGCACACCCGAACCGCTTCGGGATCAACATCAAACGCAGCGACCGGTCGATACCCCATCTTCGCCGCGCAAATGGAAAGAATTCCCGAGCCACAACCAATATCGAGGAACGCCTGTTCCTCGTCCTCCTTCCGCGCCTCGACCAGCGCATTGAGACAGAAGGAGGTGGTCGCGTGCCGCCCCGTGCCAAAACTGAGCCCGGGATCCAGCACGACCAAGGCCTGACCCTCCTTGGGTTTCTTCCTGCTCCAGCTTGGCTTGATCAACAACCCGGGACCGATCTCCAGCGGCTTGAAGTGCTTCTTCCAGGATTCAGCCCAATTCTCATGAGGCACTTTGATCACCCGCACCGTTCCGGGGCCGATGTCCAGTCCGCACTCCTCCAGGAACGCCAGGTCCCGTTTCAGGACCGAACGCATCGATGGCTTCCACTCCTCGCCCTCGCGCAGATAAACGCTGACAACGGTCTCATCCAGGACACGGTCATACAGGGACGCCGGCGGCGAATTGAATCGACGCTGCAACAATTCCACCACGGCCTCCTCGGCCTCCGGCGATGTGGTGATCGATATCTGTCTCAGGGGGGCTGCGCTCATGGGGTCAAGCTCCAAGGGGTATGATTGATGTAGCGCGCAACTGCGCGCGGGGAAGACCAGTCCACCTGAGTGACACTGGCATAGGAAACATCGATTGCTCCGAAATGATTCAAGGGAATGTCCAGAAGCAGGGAAAGCAGCGACCGGATGACCGCGCCATGGCAGACGATCGCGACCGCCTGTGATTCATGGGCCCCGAGAATACGTCGAAGGCAGGGCTCCAAGCGGGCGCGAAGATCCGCCGTCGATTCCGCGCCCTTGACCGCGCCGCTGTCCAGCAAGGTCAGCCAATCAAACACTTCCGCCTCGTGCCGGCGTGCGACTTCCTCCCACTCCAGGCCGGTCCATTCGCCGAAATCAATCTCCCTCAACTCGTCCAGAATCACGGGCTCGAGGGCTCCGCCATCTTGAATGGGCGCGAGCGTCTGCAACGCGCGCTTCATGGAACTGCAGTAAATGGCGTCAGGTCTTTCCCGCTGAAAAAAGTTACCCAGCGTCGCGGCTTGCCGTCGCCCCCGGTCCGAGAGGTTCATATCGATCCAGCCGCCATAGATGCGATGATACTTCTCCTCCACCTCGCCGTGGCGAACCAGGAAAAGCCGGGTCGGATTCTCAGCAAACATGGACGTCCCCGACTGCAATCAATCCTGTTTCGCGGCGGCGACGGCCTCCTGCTGCAGTTTCAGCAGTTCCTTGATCCCGCCTTTGCCCAACCCCAGCATGTCTTCCAATTGGGCGGGACTGAAGGTCGCTTCCTCGCCGGTCCCCTGAAGCTCGATGAACTCGCCGTCGCCGGTCATCACCAGATTCATATCCACCTCGGCGGCCGCATCTTCCACATAACAAAGGTCCAGCAACGCCCGACCATCAACGACCCCCACGCTGACCGCGGCAATCGTGTTGACGATCGGCGATTCCGTCAATTTGCCTTCAGCCAGCAACTTGTTCACCGCCAGGCAAAGGGCGACAAAGCCCCCGGTGATCGACGCCGTCCGCGTGCCGCCATCCGCCTGCAAGACATCGCAATCAATCCAGACCGTCCGCGCTCCGAGCTTCTTCAAGTCAATCGCCGAGCGCATGGATCGTCCGATCAGCCGCTGAATCTCCTGGGAACGCCCGTCGATCTTGCCGCGTGAAATATCGCGGGACTTGCGATCCAAGGTGGAATACGGGAGCATGGAATACTCCGCCGTGGCCCAACCGCCTTCGACGCCCTGGGCCTTCATCCAACGGGGCACGGACTCCTCGACGGTCGCCGCGCAAATGACCCGGGTGTCGCCCCACTCAATCAATGTCGAGCCGGTGGCGTGCGGCGCAATATGATTGCTGAACTTGATGGGACGCAACGCGTCCGCCGAGCGTCCATCCTGACGCGCCGCCGATGTGATTTCAGTGTCTGGCATGGCCGGGACGTTAAGCGCCTGCGAGCGAATAGCCAAGCCCGGCATGCATCGAATTCAGCCTCTTCCACAAACAGCCGGCTTCGGCTAGTCTTCCGGTCACCATGATCCGACGAATCGCGCTACTTCTTGCCTTGGCGGGAACGGCAACCGCTGCGGAGCTCAAGCTCCCGAATCCCGGCTTCGAGCCTCGCGTCCCAAGCCTCGATGCATCCTGGGTTTCTTTTGAGTTCGGTGAAGCCGGCTCCGTATCCCGAATCAAGCGATCCAAAGACGCCCGAACCGGCAGGGGCGCCCTTGAGTTGGCCGTCCATGGCGGCGCTGGAGGCCAAGGCGTCTATGTGGATGCGCCGGTCTCCGGACTGAAAGAAGGCGACAAGATCACCTTCGGGATCCATGCCAAGACCAAGGGCGGCATCCCCATGCGGGATGCCTCAATCGGACTGCATATCGAGTTTCTCGACAGCCCCGGTCCCGACGCCGCCATTCTCGCGCGCACCGACACACTCGGGTCCTCGGCCTTTGCCGGCAAGGGACTCACCGACCAGTTCCGCCGACAATCGACCACGCATACCCTGCGCGACGACGAGATTCCCGGAGGCGCTGAAGCGGTAAAGGTCCTCCGCTTCGTCATTGTGGCATTGCAACCCGAAAGCAGAAAGGCCTACGAACGCCTCGGGGTCGTGATCCTGGACGACGCGTCCGCCAAACTGCAACGCCACGGCAATTGAAACGCCTGAACCATCATGGATCGCCCCGCCTCAAACCAGTCACAACATCCCACTCGTCGCGCATTCATCCGGGATGGGTCGCTCACACTCCTCGCCGGAACGACCGCACTCGCCGATCAACCCAGCCAACCTTTCGCCGCCAAGCCCGCGGCAAGGATCGGACTGGTCACGGACCTGCATCACGCGGACAAACCGGCGCGGGGAACCCGCCATTACCGCGCGACCCTGGGAAAGCTTGAGGAAGCGGGCGGGGCCTTCATACGGGCGGCGGCGGAATGCGTGATCGAGTTGGGCGACTTCATCGATTCCGCGCCCACCCTGGCCGAAGAGAAAAAACATCTCAGGACCGTCCAAACGCACTTCGCCCGCCTGCCGGGCGACAAGCATCACGTCCTCGGCAATCACTGTGTACACCTCCTGACCAAGGAGGAATTCCTCGGCGAAATCGAGAAGCCCCGGTCCTACTACTCTTTCGACTACGCGGATTGGCATCTGGTGATCCTGGACGCCTGTTTCCGGAGCGACGGCGTCGCCTATCAAAGAAAGAACTTCGAGTGGACCGATCCGAACATTCCCACGCAGGAATTGGAATGGCTGCAGGCCGACCTGGCTGCTTCAACCAAACCCGCCATGGTCTTTGCGCATCAACGACTCGACGCGGCCAACCATTACGCCGTCAAGAATGCGCCGGCCGTAAGAACAATCCTGGAGCAATCCGGGCGCGTGCGAGCGGTCTTCCAGGGGCATAGCCACAAGAATGACTACCGGGAAATCAACGGCATCCATTACACCACCCTTGTCGCCATGGTCGAGGGCTCAAGCGAAGCCGACAACGGCTACTCCGTGTTGGAGATCCACCAGGACCAAAGCCTGAAACTGTCTGGCTTCCGCAAGCAGGCAAACCGCGACTTTGCCTGAGTTCGGCCTGCCTCCAAAGCCCTCAAGGCATCTCCGGCTTCAAGGGCTCGCCGTCATCGTTGACCGGATAGACCGCGCGATGCTTGCTCAAGGCCTTGCCCAATCGGCTCATCATCCGCTTGAGTTGCCCAGGGCTCTTCGTCGCCAGATTGTTGGATTCGAACGGGTCCTCCGCCAGATTGAACAACTCGTAGCGCGCGCCGCCGGATTGCAGTTTGCCTCCCAACGGGGGGCGATCCGGAAAGGTGTGATAGACGACCTTCCAATCGCCCTCCCGCAAGACCGTAAAATAATCGCTGCGATGATGACCGTGCGGATAATGCATCAGGAACTGCTCCCGCCGCGTCGGATCGGCACGCCCCGCCAACAAGGCGTCCAAGCGCCCGCCGTCGACCACGTGCCCGTCGGGACGCCGGCTGTCGGTAAAGGCGAGCAAGGTGGGGAATAAATCCATCACCGAGGCGACCTGACTCTGGATTTCGCCGATGGCGATGGGCAACCGCTGCTGGTGCGGGTTCTCGGCATTCGGCTTGGCCCAGGCCGCAATGAAGGGAACCCGCATGCCTCCCTCGTAGTGAGCGCCCTTCTTGCCCCGCAGCGGCGCGGCGCAGGCGATATCATGCTGATGTCCCAACGGCGCGTCGGAGCCATTGTCTCCCAGGAAGAAGACCAGGGTATTCTCGGCAATGCCCAACTCCTCAAACTGGTCCAGCATGTCGTTCAGCGACTTGTCCATCCCCTCAATCAGGGTGGCAAAGGCCTGAGCCGGCTTCGGCTTGTCGGAATCCTTGTAATGGTCGGCAAAACGAGGGTCCGAATGAAAGGGCGCATGCACCGCGTAGTGGGAAAAGTAGAGATAAAAGGGCTCGCCGGATTTCACTGTCGCCGCCACGCGTTTCTTGGCCTCAATGGTCAAGGCCTCGGTGAGGAAGGTCTCCGACCCATGATACTTGTCCAAATGCGGCACGGCGTGATGGGCGCGCCGCGTACCCTTGCCATAATTCTCCTCACCATAGTAACTGCCCGGCGCGCCGAAGGAGGCACCGCCGACATTGATGTCGAATCCCAGATTCAACGGTTCCGATCCCTCATGATCGTTCGGCCCAAAGTGCGCCTTGCCGACATGGATCGTCTTGTAGCCGTTCTTGCGCAGGACGCCCGGCAGCGTGACGTCCCCCTTTTTCAATCCCGCCCAATTCCACTTCATCGGGCCGTTGTCGCCGCGATTGTCATTGCGCGGATTGATCCAGTTCGTCGCCCGATGCCGGGCCGCATTCTGCCCCGTCATGATCGAGATACGCGTCGGCGAACAAACGCTCATGGCGTAAAACTGATTGAAGCGGACACCCTGTTTCGCCAGGCGCTCCATGCCCGGAGTGCGATAGTAGTCATTGAGCGGGTAGCGCTTGGGCTTGCCCTCCGCATCCGTCAGGAACGGAACCGAGGTGTCCATGACGCCCATGTCGTCGATCAGGAAGACCATGATGTTCGGCTTGGCCGGCGTCGCAGCGTTCGCGCCAACGATCCCAAGAGCGGCGAGGGCAACCGCGACGACGATCAGTGAGGGAATGGACAGTCGAGAAATGAGCTTCATGGAGGCCAGCATAAGGGATCGCGGGAGCCGGACGCACGAGGAAATTGCACCTGCCTGAACCAGCGGGCGGCCAACTGAGCGCTTGTCACCGGCGCCTGCGAAACGAGATGATGTCCGTTTGTTCCCCAAAGCCTCAAGACCGAACGCCCCGCAATTCCGACGCGCATTCGCCTGCATCGGGGTATGTCTCGGTGTCTGCAGCGCTCTGTCCGCAGAGCCTGGGACAAACGCCCCTTCCGGCGAGATCATCACGCTCGAGGAAATCATTGTGACCGGTTCCCGCACGACCTCAGCCAACTCCCGGGCGGCCACGGCGGTCTCGATTATCGATTGGAACGAACGCCGCGATGCAGAACCTACCCTGACCATCGACGAAGCCCTGCGCCGTGTCCCCGGGATCTTCGTGCAAAACAGCTTCAATTTCGCGCAGGACCAACGCGTCGCCATCCGCGGTTTCGGAACCCGGTCCGCCTTCGGCATGCGCGAGGTCAAGTTGCTCGTCGACGGCATTCCCGAAAGCTCCCCCGATGGCCAGACCCAGCTGGACAACCTTGACTTCAGCTCGGTCCGCCGAATCGAGATCCTGCGCGGAGCCTCATCGGCGCTCTATGGCAACGCCTCGGGCGGTGTGATCAACGTGTTGACGGAGGACGGCTCGGGCCCGCCTTTCGCGGAGACGCGCTTGATGAGCGGCTCCTTCGGCCTCCACAAATACAATCTGCGAACCGGCGGCTCCTTCGGCGCGATCGACTGCCACCTGAATGGAAGCTGGACCGGCTTGGACGGCTACCGCGCGCACAGCGAGGTCGAGCATCGCTTCATCGGCGGCAAACTAAGCTACAACATCAACGACCGATCGGACCTGACGGCCACGTTCAACGTCGCCGATTCCCCCTGGGCCCAGGACGCGGGCGGACTCACCCGCGCCGAAATGGACGCCAACCATCGCCAGGCGCGGGCCCGCAATATCGCCCTCGACGCAGGCGAGCAGGTCAGCCAGGGGCGTCTCGGCTTGATTTATCGAAACACGTTGCCCAACGGCCACGAACTCTCCCTGACCCAATACTCGCTGTTCCGGAATTTCTTCACCAAACTGCCGATCCTCGCTGTCGCAGGCGACGGAATTGTCCAGTTCGACCGACTCGGTCTCGGCGGCGGATTCCAATACGTGGCCAACTCCGGATGGAAACGCGGCTCGAACCAACTCGTGGCGGGAGTCGACGCCGAGTTCCAGACCGACGATCGTCAACGCTACGCCAACCTCACCGGCTCCAAGGGCGCGCTTGGCCTCAGTCAGGACGAACGCGTCAGAAGCGTCGCCCCCTACCTCCGCAACGAGTATCGGCCGGTGGAACGTCTCGGTCTCATCGCCGGAGCGCGCTACGACAACATCCGCTTCGAAGCCTCGGATCGTTTCCTGGTCGACGGCGACGACTCGGGTGTTCGGGCGCTTGATCAATTCAGCTGGTCGGGCGGCGTCGCCTTGGAAGCGACGACCAACCTGCAGCTCTACGCCAATGTATCCACATCGTTCCAAACCCCGACGACGACCGAATTCGCCAGTCCGACTGGCGGCGGCGGTTTCAACCCGGCCCTCAATCCGCAAACCGCAATCAATTACGAACTGGGCCTTCGCAGCCAGCCCCTCCAACGACTCAGGATCGAGGCCGCTCTGTTCCTCCTGAAGATCGACGACGAGTTGATTCCGTTCACCAGTCCTGGCGGACGGGACTTCTTCCGCAATGCGGGCCGCTCAGAACGCAAAGGGATTGAGCTCAGCTTGAAACTGAACCTCGCGCCCGGACTCGACTGGCAGGCGTCCTACACTGCCATGGCCGCCCACTATCGCGACTACGTCACCGCGGGCGGCGCCTTCAGCGGCAACCGCGAACCCGGAATCCCCGCCCACCAACTGTTCACCGAACTATCCTGGCGCGCCAAGAGCGGCTTCTTCACCAGCCTCGACCTCCAGTTCGTCGACCAGTTCGAACTCAACGACGCGAACACCGCAAAGAACGACGCCTATACCTTGATGAACGCTCGAATCGGCCATGCCTGGCAACTCGGCCGCAGCCGACTGACGCCCTTCGTCGCCTTCAACAACCTGTTGAATCAACGCTACGTCGGCCAGACCCGACTGAACGCCTTTGGCGGCCGCTACTTTGAACCGGCCCCGACCTTCAATGCCTTCGGAGGTCTGACCTGGCGCCTGGAGCTTTGATCGCACTCGTAGCGCGGCCGTCCCGGTTGCGGGTTCGGGCGGCGTCCCGCCGCCAGTTCCAAACAACCGGGCGAGGACGCCCGGAGAACCCGCAGGCGCAGGCGTCAACGGCCACACGGTCCACGAACGCGGCACGCCTCCCCATGGCTTCGTAAACCATTGAAACCCAACACAATTTCCGCTAAACCACAATTCCCATGAGATTCCCCAAGTCCTTGTTTCTCCTGCTCGCCATCGCCGCGCTCCCCCTGGCCGCCAAAGCCGCGCGCCCCAATATCCTGTTCATCTTCACCGACGATCATTGCGAACAGGCCCTGAGCGCCTATCGCTCCGATCGCATCCAGACGCCGGGCATGGACCGCATTGCCAACGAGGGCATGAAGTTCCGCAGGTGCTACGTGAGCAATTCCATCTGCGGCCCCAGCCGCGCCGTGATCCAGACCGGCAAATACAGCCACCTGAATGGGTTTCTCCGCAATGGCAACTGGTTCAATGGCAATCAACAAACCTTTCCCAAGCTGCTCCGGGGGGCCGGCTACCAGACGGCCGTCGTCGGGAAGTGGCACCTCGGCAGCACGCCGCAGGGATTCGACTACTACGATGTCCTCAAGGGGCAAGGCCCCTACTACAACCCGCCGATGATCACCGCCGGCCCGGATGGAAAACCCGTCACCAAGCCCCACACCGGCTACACCACCCACATCATCACGGACAAGACCCTGAATTGGCTCCGCGAACGTCGCGATCCCGACAAGCCCTTCATGCTCATGTACCAGCACAAGGCTCCGCATCGCAATTGGCAACCCGGCCCCAATTACCTCACAATGTACGACGACGTCGAGATCCCCGAGCCGGAAACCCTGCGTGACGACTACCTCGGCCGCAGCAAGGCCGCCACCTACCAAAAGATGGAGGTCGCCAACCACTTGAACGTCCGCGATCTCAAACTCCAGTCTCCCAACAATCTCACCCCGGAACAAGAGAAGCTCTGGAACGCCGCCTACGCCCCCAAGAACAAGGCCTTTCATGAGGCCAAATTGGAAGGCGACGCCCTGCTCAAATGGAAATACCAGCGCTACGTGAAGGACTACCTCCGCTGCGTGAAGGCGGTCGACGACGATATTCAGCGTGTGCTGGGCTACCTCGACGAGGCCGGGCTCGCGGACAACACTGTGGTCATGTATTCCAGCGACCAGGGCTGGTATCTGGGTGAGCACGGCTGGTTCGACAAGCGCTGGATGTATGAGGAATCACTCAAGACGCCGCTTCTGGTTCGCTGGCCCGGCGTCATCAAGCCCGGCGGCGTCAGCGACGTCATCGTCTCCAACATCGACTACGCCGAGACCTTCCTGGACATAGCCGGCGTGAAGATTCCCGGAGACATGCAGGGCAGAAGCCTCGTTCCCATCTTCAAGACCCAGGGCCAGGCGCCGTCCGGCTGGCGCACATCCTTCTACTACCACTACTATGAAGGACTCGGCGGCGGCCATTCCGTCCCCCGTCACTACGGCGTCACAACCGGAATGCACAAACTCATCCACTTCTACGAAGTCGGCGAATGGGAACTCTTTGACCTGTCCAACGACCCCAACGAACTCCACAGCCGCTACAACGACCCTCAATTCGCCCAAGTCCAAAAACGCCTCGAGACCGAGTTGATTCGCCTGCGCGACCACTACCAGGTGCCTGAGGAGGACCCGACCGGCGATCCCAATCCCAATCGCCGCCAACGCAAAGGCAAGAGGCGCCCGAAAGGGAAGTAGAACGGCTCGGGACCAGTTCCTGAGGGGCGCCCATGCCGACAACCTGCTCTACGCCACCCCGCCTAAAGGTGGAACTCCAAACGTTGGCTGCCCTCCTGCCGTCAACGCCCGGTTCCAATCCGTGGCCTAACCTCCGACCCGGGAATGAGCAACCGGATGCCCCCTGCGGCCCGGCCGTTCGGAGTTCCGCCTTTAGGCGGCTTACCCCCCGACCTCGAGGCGCCTCCAGCTGCTGACTGACCTGGGGCCGGGAGTTCTCCCAAGCCGCCAACCTGCGCTACGCCACCCCGCCTAAAGGCGGAACTCCAAGCGTTGGGCGCGCCCCCGCCGACAACGCTGCTTTCCAATCCCTGGCGAGACCACCGACCCGGAACCGAGCAACCGAACGCCCCCTGCGGCTCGACCGTTCGGAGTTCCGCCTTTAGGCGGCTCACCCCCCGACCTCGAGGCGCCTCCAGCTGCTGACTGACCTGGGGCCGGGAGTTCTCCCAAGCCGCCAACCTGTTCTCCGCCTCCCCGCCTAAAGGCGGAACTCCAAACGTTCGACGTGCCCCTGCCGACAACGTTGCGTTCCAATCCTTGGCAAGACCACCGACCCGGAAGTGAGCGCCCGGATACCCCCTTCGGCCAGTCCGTTCGGAGTTCCTGAACAATTTTCCCTGACGGATGGGCGCCCGGACGCTTAGGGTATCACTATTCCTGTCCCGCCCCTGGTCATGAACGCTGCCAAGACCCACACATTCCTCGACTTCAAACACGGAAGTCCGCTGATATCCTGCCGCTTCGATCCCTCGGGCAAGCACGTCTTTTACGGGGCCGAGGACTACCGCGTGTGGCGCTACACACTGGCTGACAAATCCAAGGCCGAACTCAACGCCGACGCCTGGGTCCGGGGAATTGCCTTCACGAACCAAGGCCGATCAGTCGTCACCGGCGGCTATGATGGGCGGCTGATCTGGGCCCCGGTCGAGGGCAAGGAACTGAAACCCAGCCGCGTCGTCGACGCCCACGACGGCTGGGTGCGAGCGGTGGCAAGCAACCCGGATGGGAAGCTCATCGCCTCGGTGGGCAATGACCTCATGGTCAAACTCTGGAACGCCGGGGACGGAAAACTCGTCCGGGAAATGCGCGGCCACGAATCCCATATTTACAACGTGGCGTTTCATCCGGATGGCAAGCGACTGGTCTCCGGCGACCTGCACTGCAACCTGATCGACTGGGAGGTCGCGACCGGGAAGAAAATCCGGGAGTTCAAGGCGGAATCGTTGTCCAAGTATGACAAGTCATTCAAGGCGGTGATCGGCGGGGTGCGGAGCATCGCGTTCAGTCCGGATGGGAAGCGACTGGCCTGCAGCGGCATCACCAATGTGAGCAATGCCTTCGCCGGCGTCGGCAATCCGTCCGTGGTCGAGTTCGACTGGGAACAGGGCAAGCAGAGCATCGAGCATCTGTCCAAAGGAAAGCTCCGCGGCGTCGGTTGGGGCGTGGCGGTTCACCCCGACGGGACCGTCATCGCCTGCGTGGGAGGCAGCGGCGGGCACCTCCTGTTCTGGAAGCCGGACGGACCCGAGGAATTCCATGCCCTGAAGCTCAAACGCACCGCCCGCGATCTCGACCTGGCCCCGGACAATCTCACACTCGCCACCGGCCATTCCGACGGCTACCTGCGCCTGCACCGGATGGCGGCGAAGGGGTGAGGGCTTGGTTCTTGGTTCTTGGTTCTTGGTTC
>CAZFLK010000096.1:0-20804 GCA_964519245.1 uncultured Verrucomicrobiota bacterium | reverse complement strand
GCCAGTCCTTCGGCGGTTTCTTCTTCTTGAAGTGGTTGCAGCGGTCGATGTAGACCTCGGCGAGTCGGTCGTTCGGGTTGTGCTTGAGCGCTTCCCTGAAGGCCTTGATCGCTCGGTCCCACTGCTGCTTGCGATAGAGGTCGACGCCTCCGTTGAAGTAGTTCAGGACCTCCATCACATTCGGGAATGATTCGTCGTCGTAGTGGTCGAGAACCTCGTAGACGCCCACGGGTTCGGTCTTGCCCTTGACCACGACCTTGTCGATGGCGCGCATGCGGTAGGTGCCGCGGAGGGCCTTGTAAGTGAACTCGCTGATGAGAATCTTGGCGTGGTATTGCTTGCAGGCGCTTTCCAGGCGCGCGGCCAGGTTCACGCCGTCGCCGATCATCGTGTAGTTGGCGTAGTTGGCGGAACCGATGCCGCCGATGACGACCTCGTCGGTGTTGAGCCCGATCCCGATGTCGATCGGTTCCTCGCCGCGTTCCTTTCGGGTCACGTTGAGCGTCTTGAGATCGTTCATCATCGCGATGGCCGCGCGCAGCCCGCGGTCGGCCTCATCGTTGGAATCGTGGATGTGGCCGAAGCCGCACATCAGGGCGTCGCCGATGATCTTGTCGATCGCGCCGCCCTCGTTCTCCACGCAGCGCTCCATGACGTCGAAGTATTCATTGAGCATGCCGACGGTGCCGACAGGGCCCAGTTTCTCGGTCAGGGTGGTGAAGCCTCGGATGTCTGAGAACAGCACGGTGGCGACGGTCGACTTGTCCTCGGGGTCGCCCTGGGCGAGGATCTCGGCGATGTGCTTGCCCATGAAGCGGCGCATGGCGTGACGCCGGCGAACCTCGTCCGTGATGTCGTCCATCAGGATCAGCGTGCCGAGTTTCTTGCGCTCCTCGCCGATGAGGGGGTCGGCGCGCAGGCTGACGAAGCGTTCGCTGTCGCCATCGACCAGGAGCGTGGCTTCCGAGCGAGTGATCTGCTCCTGCTTCTTCTCGACCTTGGCGACGATGTCACTGATCCAGCTGTTGGCGTCCTTGAAGAATTCCACGGCCTTCTGCTTGAGGATTTGGCCCTCGGAGACGCGCAGCAGATCGAGCCCCGCTTCATTGCAGATGTCGATGACGCCCTCCTCGTTGACGGAGATCACGGCGCTGGACATGGACTTGAGCAGGGCGGCGTTGCGCCGCTGGGTTTCCTGCATGTCGGACAGGTGCCGGGCATTCTCCAGACCGATGGAGATCTGGGCGGTGAAGGCCTTGAGGCGTTGTTCGTCCTCCGCGGTGAAGGGGCCGCCCTGTTTGTTGAGACACTGGGTGACGCCGATGACCTCGCCTTTGCGGGTGACGACCGGAACGCAGAGAATGGAGCGGGTGAAATAACCTGTCTGCTTGTCGAAGGTCGGGTTGAAGCGCAGGTCCGCGTAGGCGTAGGGAATGTTGACCGTCTCGCCGTCCTGGAAGACGGCGCCGGCGATGCCGAGGTGGTTGGGAAAGCGAATGATCGTGGAATCGACGCCGTCGCCGACGTCGGCCCAGAGTTCATTGGCCTTCTCGTCGTTCATGAAGAGCGTCGAGCGATCGGCTTTGAGCATGCGTTTGGCCTCGGCCATGACGCGCCGGACCATGGGTTTGTATTCAAGCTCGGAGGTGACGTCGGAGACGACGTTCAAGAACTCCATCTCCTGGCTCTGCTTCTTTTCGACGTGTTCGACGTATTGGCGGTTGACGAGGGTGATTGCCGCCTGGGTCGTCATGACCTCGACGAGGTGGAGGTCCTTGTCGTTGAATCGGCCCTGCTTTTTGTTCAGGGCCTGGACGACGCCGATGGTCTTGCCTTCGACCGTCTTGATCGGAGCCGCGAGGATGCTGTTGGTCTTGTAGCCGGTCTCCTTGTCGACAGCGGCGTCGAAGCGGTTGTCCTTGTAGGCGTCGTGGATGATGGTGCCCCGGCGGTTGGTGTAGGCCCAACCGGCGATGCCCTGCGTGTCGAGAATGCGGATCTCCCGTTGGATGTTGCCCTGGGCGATGCGGGAATAAAGTTCGCTGGTGGCGTCGTCATGGAGGAAGAGAGTGGATCGGTCGGCTCCGGTTTCCTCGGTGACAATGGCGACCAGCGTGCTGAGCACCTCGTCCAAGGTTTTCAGCTTGGCGACGCGCTGGGCGACCTCGACCAGCATCTCCATCAGGCGCAGTCGCTCGGCGGTGTCCTTGGGGCCGCCGTCGGCGCCGTAGATGGCTTCGGAAATGGGCGTTGAGGGCCGCTGCTTGGGCGAGCTTTTCTTCAGGGCCGCGGTTTTCTTTTTGACTGCCATGATCTCTGGGCGTGGAGCTTGGGCTGAAAAGGGGGGATGGGAAAGCTTTTAGCGGGCTAATTGGCGGCCGGGGTCAGTTCTTCGCGGAGGGCCTGGATGGTTTCCTCAAGTTGTCGGACCTCCAGGCGCGCATTGGCTCGGGTCTCCTGGACGGCTTGTTGCTTTTCGAGGCGGGAGGCGTCGAGAAGTTCCCTCAATTCAGCGGCGGCGGCTTGAAGCTGTCGAATCTCGGCGGCGGAGTTGCGGATGACTTCCTGTACGGCCGCTTTTTTCTCGAAGAGTTGGTCGTCCAAATCCTGGCGCAGTCGGCCGACGGTCTCCTTGAGGGCCTTGATTTCGGCGGCCGATGCCGCCCGGACCTGTTGGACGTTCTTCTTGTTCTGGAATTCCAATTCATCGGCGTCGTCGCGCAGAGCGCCGATGGTTTCCTTGAGTTGGCGGATTTCGCTCTCGTAGTTCCGGGTGACCTCCTGAACCGCGGATTGCTTGGCGAAGCCCGCTTCGGTCAGTTTCTCGCGGAGCGCGGCAGCCGTTTCCTGAAGGGTCTTGATTTCGGCGGCGGCGTTGGCCTTCTCCGCTTGGACGGCTTGTTTCTTGGAGAACTGCAGATCTTCGAGTTCCCCCCGGAGCGCGGCTGCGGTCTTCTGCAAGGTCTGGATCTCGGCGGCGGCATTCGCGCGTTCGGCCTGGACTGCCCTCTGCTTGGAGAACTTCATCTCCTCGAGTTCGTCACGGAGGACCGAGGCGGTGTCTTGCAGCGTCTTGATTTCGGCGGCGCTGTTGGCCTTTTCGGCCTGGACGGCTTGTTTCTTGGAGAACTGCAGGTCTTCGAGTTCCTGTCGCAGTGCGGTCGCCGTTTCCTGGAGGGTCTTGACCTCGGCGGCGAACTCGGCCCGCACCTGCTGCACGGCTTGTTTCTTGGCGAAGCCGGCTTCGGTCAATTCGTTGCGGAGTGCGATTGCCGTGTCTTGAAGGGTCTTGATCTCGGCGGCGGCGTTGGCCCGTTCCGCCTGGACGGCCCTTTTCTTTTCGAAGCCGACTTCGTCGACTTTCTCTCGAAGGGCCGCGATGGTTTCCTCCATCTGCCGGATCTGGTCGGTGTTGCCTCGAATGACCTTTTGGACAGCAGCCTGCTTCTCGAAGCCCATTTCCTCCATGCGGGAGCGTTGTGCCGCGACGGTCTCCTGAAGCTGGCGGATCTCCCCGGAATAGCGCGCCGCCATCGCTTGTTCAGCGGCCTTTTTCTCAAAACCAAGGGACACGACCTTGTCGCGTAGTTCGGAGACCAAGGTCTCCAAGCGACGGTCGAGCGCCGCCGGATCTTGCTTCTCCGGAGCGGCGTCCCCGTCTTGGCTGGGTCTTAATCTGGGCATAACCCGGGGCTTTTCAACGCCCCGTGGGAGGTTTTCATAGCAGATTGGAGTGGATTTGGAAACCCGGGGAGTTTTCGAGGAAGTGAGGATATCAAGAACCAGGGTGGGTGGATGCGTTGCCATCGTGTGCGGTTCCGCTTTTTGGCGGTCATGGCGGGAGTGGGGGGCGGACGTCAGAGCCGCGTAGACTCGGGAGCTGAACCTGAGCGCCCGGGTTGCAATCGCGGCTCTTCCAGGTCGCCAAGTCGGAGGCGTCTGGCTATGTGTATCGGAATGAGATTCAGAATGAAGTCGTGCATTGCGGCGTTTTGCGTGGCAGGGGCGTGCTGGTCGCTTGTCGCCGACGGCCTTCCGGAAGGCGTCAGGAACACCCAGAAGTCCGGCGACGAACCGCCATCGCCGGAGGAGGCGCGCACACTGATGACCGTGCCGGACGGCTTCAAGGTCACGCTCTTCGCCGGAGAGCCGGATGTCGCGCAGCCCATTGCCATCAACTACGACGATCGCGGCCGACTCTGGGTGGCGGAGAGCTTTTCTTACATCGAGTGGAAACGGAAGGGGCAGGATCGCATCTCGATCTTCGAAGACCACGACAACGATGGCCGCTTCGATTCGAGGAAGGTCTTCTGGTCCAAGGCGAATCACCTGAGCGGCTTCCAGATCGGCTTCGGCGGGGTTTGGGTCTGCGACGCGCCGCAACTGCTGTTCATCCCGGACAAGAATCGCGACGACATTCCCGATGGTCCGCCGCAGGTGATGCTCGATGGCTGGGCGACCAATGCGGAACACAATTTCTTCAATGGCCTGACCTGGGGGCTCGACGGCTGGCTTTGGGGGCGGCACGGCATCAAAAAGCCGTCCCGCGTCGGCAGGCCGGGGACGCCGGACAAGGATCGCGTCGAGTTGAGCTGCGCGATCTGGCGGTTTCATCCGGTGACGCATGAGTTTGAAATTGTCGCCGACGGCACGGTGAATCCCTGGGGGTTGGATTGGAACGGGGACGGGCAGCCCTTCATCTCCACCAGCGTGGTGGATCACTTGTGGCACGTCGTGCCGGGCGCGCGCTTTCAACGACGCGAGGGCAAGGACACGCATCCGAACCCCTTTACCTACGAGCTGATGAAGCCGATCTCGGATCACCGGCATTGGGACGACAGCCCCAACGCACTACAGCGGCACGGTCACGCGCATCCGGAGCAGGGCGGGGGACACTCGCATTCGGGGTTGATGATCTATCAGGCCGATGTCTGGCCGGAGAGGTATAGGGGCAAGGCCTTCATGTCTAACATCCATGGCAACCGCATCAACATGGATTCCATCGAACGGAAACATTCCAGTTACGTCGCCAAACACGGCCCGGATTTCCTGCTCGGCAACAGTCCC
This sequence comes from uncultured Verrucomicrobiota bacterium, assembly GCA_964519245.1. Lineage (GTDB taxonomy): Bacteria > Verrucomicrobiota > Verrucomicrobiia > Limisphaerales > JAYPEY01 > JAYPEY01. Next base: position 15,737 of record CAZFLK010000096.1, on the reverse strand, counting down.
TGGTTTCGCGGCGTGGATCTCAAGCAGACACCGGATGGGAACATGATGATCGCCGAATGGACCGACCTCGGCGAATGCCATGATCGTGATGGCGTCCACCGGACCAGCGGGCGGTTGTTCAAGGTGACCTACGGCGAGAGCAAGCCGATGGAGAAGTTCGATTTGGGGACGATGAAGGGTGAGGAATTGGTGACGTTGTTGAGCCACTCGAATGTTTGGTGGAGGAGGGGAGCCTTGCGGAATCTGTATGAGCGATACGAAGCGAAAGGGGGGGCATCGTTGGACGGAGTTATTCGCGCCAGCGTCCGGCCTGATGCGCTGGTGACGCCGGAGTTGGCTAATGCGTTTGGCATTGGACTGAACTCGGATCCGTCCCCGGAGAAGTTTGCCTCGTTTCTCACCAGATCGATCGAACGGTCTCAAGAACCCGCGAAGTGGCTGTCGGTCGCAGCGAGTTTGCGGGACGTCCCGCTAGCCCACCGATGGGAGCCGGCTGAAGCGTTGATGGCCAAACCCGCGGACCCGCAGGATCGCAATCTTTCCCTGATGATCTGGTATGGCATCGAGCCGTTGGTCACCGAGGATCCGCAGCGCGCGTTGAAGTTGGCGGCGAAGTCGAAGATCCCCTTGATTCGCCAATTCATCGCCCGCCGCATCGCGGATTTGAACAAGGAGAAGAACTGAGCGTCTGTGCCGGAACTACGGAATACGTGGAAGACAGGGAAAAGGAACGCAGGAGGGGGGGATGGATTCCGGCTATTCAGAGTATTCCGTAGTTCATTCGCCGCTGCGCGGAAAGTCCAAGCCGCCCCTCCCGTGGAGGGGGCTGGGCTTTCGCTTCTGCCTGCCATTGCTTTTCCCTTGTCAAAGCTGCCCCTGCTTCCTACCACCTCACAATTCCTGAATTCGGAACGCTTTCAGACATAAACATGAAATCTACGATCAACGTCGTTTCCCTCGTCATCTTTGCCGTCACAGCCTCGTTGCTCCAAGCTGCGGATGATTTCGGCTTCAAACCCATCTTCAACGGCAAGGACTTGACCGGTTGGCATGGCAACAATCCGCACCAGACCGTTAAGGCGAAGGGCAAGAAAGGCGGCATCAAGGCCGCGATCGAGAAGCAGCAGGAGGATTTCAAGGCCCACTGGTCGGTGGACAATGGAGAACTTGTCAACGACGGCCACGGCCCCTACGCCACGACCGACAAAGAGTACGGCGATATCGAGTTCCACATCGATTACAAGACGGTCGCCAAGGCCGACAGCGGGATCTACTTGCGCGGGACGCCGCAGGTGCAGATCTGGGACACCACGCCCGAGGGGGGCAAGACCGGCCCGCCCCGCAATGCAGATTACGGCTCGGGCGGCTTGTTCAACAATACCAAGGGCGCGTCCGGGCAGCTTCCGCTGGTGCATGCCGATCGTCCTTTCGGCGAATGGAACGAATTCCGCATCACCCAGCTCGGCGCGCGGACCACGGTCTACCTGAACGGCAAACTTGTGGTCGCCAATGCGATCATGGAGAACTACTGGGACAAGACCCGCAAGACGCCGCTGCCGGCGCAGGGCGTGCTTCACCTGCAGACACACGGCGGCGAGATCCGTTGGCGCGACATCAAGGTGCGCGAGATTGGCTTCGAGGAAGCGAACTGGCTGCTGCGCGGCAACGATGAGGCGCAGGGGTTCAAGTCCATCTTCAATGGCCGGGACCTCAGCGGTTGGGCCGGGGCGAAGGACAACTACGAGGTTCGCGATGGAGCCATCGCCTGCAAGAAGGGGAAGGGCGGCACGTTGTTTACCGAGGAAGTTTACGGCGATTTCGTGGCGCGCGTGGAATTTCAGCTTCCCGCCGGCGGCAACAACGGGCTGGCCATCCGTTATCCCGGCCAGGGCAACCCCGCCTACGCCGGCATGTGTGAGCTGCAGGTGCTCGACAACACGGCCGAGAAATACGCCAAGCTGGATCAGCGTCAGTATCACGGGTCCGCTTACGGCATCACGCCGGCGCATCGCGGTTTCCTGCGTCCGGTCGGCGAATGGAACTTTCAGGAAGTCACGGTCAAGGGCTCGACCATCAAGGTGGAGTTGAACGGGACGGTCATCCTCGACACGGATGTCAGCAAGGTGAAGGAATACATGGCCAATTCGCCGCACCCGGGCATCGGATTGAAGGAAGGCCACTTTGGATTTGCGGGGCACAACGACCCGGTCTTGTTCCGCAACATCATGATCAGGAGACTGGATTGAAGCAGAACGGAGCGCGGCTTGGCTCAGCGCCGGCCGCCGGCGTGCAGCCGGCGGGGAAAAAGTTTGGTTGAAGGAACGCGGCGGGTTGTGTATCCCGCCCATTTCCGTGCGGTGATTCCCAAGGAAGGGGTCGCCTTTGGATTGAATTTTTGCAAACTGGCCTCAGTCAGACAACGGACAGATCGAAACATGAAAAAAACAGTTATTCTCACCCTCGCGATAGCCGTGGGCGGCGCCGTTCAGGCGAACGCCGCCAAGATTGACTTCGTCAAACAGATCCAGCCGATTCTCAAGGAATCCTGTTACGAGTGTCACGGCGCCAAGAAGAAAAAAGGCGGCCTGCGGGTCGACACCAAGGAGTTCGCCTTCGAGGAGGATTACATGATCGTGCCGGGCAAGCCGGACGAGAGTGAACTCTATGCCCGCGTGGTTCTCCCGGCGGACCATGATGACATCATGCCGCCCAAGGGCGACCCGCTGCCCAAGAAACAACAGGATTTGCTCAAGCAGTGGATCATGGAGGGCGCGCATTGGCCCGATGGCCTCAAGCCGGAAACGGCGGAGAAGAAAGCCGATGGACCCATGGATCGCCTCACCACGATCAAGCCGAAGCCGGCCGAAACGAAAGCCATTGCCGAGTTGGGCAAGTTGGGAGTTTCCGTTCGGCCCGTTGCCAAGGACCTGCTCTGGAAGACGGCAAATCTTCGTTCGTTGGATCTCAAGGACGTCAAGGCCGCGCTGGGCCATTTGAGCAAGGTGGAGACGATGACGGACTTGAATCTGGCTTCGCGTGAGCTCACGGACGCCGATCTCAAGCACATCGCGCCGCTCAAGAACATGACCCGCCTGCACTTGGAGCGGAACAAGATCACCGACGCCGGTCTTGCCCACATCAAGGGCATGACCCACCTCCATTACCTGAATCTTTATGGCACCGAGGTCTCGGACAAGGGGTTGTCCAATCTTCACGGAATGAAGAACTTGAAGAAGGTGTATTTGTGGCAGACCAAGGTCACCGACGGAGGTCTCGCTGCCCTGAAAAAGGCGCTGCCGGGCGTGCAGATCACCATGGGGTGGAAACCGGCGCCGGTCGCCAAAAAAGAGGAGCCCAAGAAGACCGAAGCCAAGAAGCCGGCTCCAAAGAAGAAAGATGAGAAGAAGAAGTAACGTCCGGCTTTATCTCGTTTTCAAGCCCTCTCCGATTCCGTCGGAGGGGGCTTTTTTGTGCGTTGGCGTCGGATTTCTGCTGCGTCGGCCACGCCGGTTGACTAAATTCCGCGGCCCGATCGGCAAGAGCGGTCGGGAAAATCAACCGCCCGGCCTGCCCTTGGGTTTGGATTCCCTCCCCACGGACTCGACGGGCATCAATCCACGAACACCCCCTGACAGCACTCAATGAAATGAAGAACAATCGCCTTATCACATCCATCAAGAAACTGGCCTTCGGGCTGTCCCTTTGCTCGGTTTTGACGGTTCAGGCGCAGGACGCCCAGCCGGCAGCCGAAGAGGAGGAGAAGCCCAAGCCCAAGTGGGAGCGCAGCGTTGCGGCCGGCCTGACCCTGACCAAGGGCAACAGCGACACCATTCTCTTCACGGCCAATGCGGTCGGGTTGCGCAAATGGGAGCAGAACGAGCTGGAACTGGGGGCTGCTGTCGCGCGCGGTGAGAACAGCGGCACGGTCAACACCGAGACGTTCAATGGCTACCTCCAATACAACCGCCTTATATCCGAGAAAGCCTATGGCATGCTGCGAACGGAGGCCCTGCATGACAGCATCGCCGATGTCGAGTTGCGGCTGACGATTTCTCCCGGTTTTGGTTACTACCTGATCAAACAGGAACGCCGGAACCTGAGCTTCGAAGTCGGTCCGTCATTCGTCTACGACCGCCTCGGTTCCGGAGAAAACAGCTACATGGCGCTGCGCATTGGCGAGCGCTTCGACCAGAAGATCGGCGCGCGCGCGCGTCTCTGGCAAAGCCTCGAGTTGCTGCCCCAGGTGGATGATCTGGCCAATTTTATCGCCAAACTGGAGTTGGGCGTGGAGGCGGATCTGACCGAGAAGATGAGCCTGCGGGTGACGCTGCAGGACGTCTACGACAACGAGCCGGCCCCGGGACGGGACGAGAATGACATTCGCCTGGTCAGCGGCGTCGCCTACAAATTCTGATTCAAAACCCGTTTTGATCCAGTTCAGGACGAGGGGCGTCTTCCGGGGGCGCCCCTCGCTTTCTTGGGACGATTGTGGGATTTTTTGGTTTTTCGTGTCCAGAAACGGTCGGCTGGCCCGTCAAATAGGGCAGTTGTCTGCGAATAAATTGATTGAGATTGTCGAAATGAAGCTATATTTTATCAGATACGACAGACTTGAAGCAGGCAGCAGAGTTCAATCAAACCCTTCGAAACAAGCTCATTTATGAAACCGTCCCAACAACACATCAACGACCACAGCGCCAAGCTGGAAGATTTCTTCATGACCCGTCGTCAATTGCTGCAGCGCGCCGGCATGGGTTTCGGAGCCATGAGTTTGGCCGCCTTGGAGGGGATGAATTTTCTGCCTGGAACATCGGCCTATGCGGAGAAGAGCCTTTCTCCGCTGGCGCCCAAACAACCGCACTTCCCGGTCAAGGCGCAGCGGGTGATTCACATCTTTGCGCAGGGCGCTCCTTCGCACGTGGATACTTGGGATCCCAAGCCGTTGCTGAAACAACGTCACGGCGAATCGGATCCGAATGTGGGCGGCGCCGATCGAACGCTCATGGGCTCACCGTTCGATTTCAAACCCACAGGGCGTTCCGGCCTGCCGATCAGCGAGGTGTTTCCCAATATTGGCAAGCACGCGGACGATATCGCGGTGATCCGCTCGATGAACACCAACATCCCGTCGCACGAGGTGGCCACGGTCATGATGAACACCGGTTCGTTGCGCATCATCAAGCCCAGCCTGGGATCCTGGGTTGTCTACGGTTTGGGCTCCGAGAATCAGAATCTGCCCGGCTTCATTTCCCTGCGCCCCGGAGGCAATCCCCCGGGAGCCTCCAAGAACTGGAATTCCGCCTTCCTCCCGGGCGTTTATTCCGGCTCCAGCATCAACACCTCGCTGACCCGCATCGAGGACATGATCGCCAACATCAGGAGCCCATACACCACCATCGCGGAACAACGGCGTCAGCTCGACCTGATTCACAAGCTCAATTTCAAACACAGCCAGAACCTGCAGAAAGAGGTGCAGCTCGAGTCCCGGCTGGAAGCCTACGAAATGGCTTTCAAGATGCAGACCGAGGCAACGGATGCATTTGATATCAGCAAAGAGCCTGAAAATATCCGCCAACGCTACGGCAACAGTCGTCAGGGCCGGCAGATGCTGATCGCCCGCCGCTTGCTTGAGAAGGGCGTCCGTTTCGTTCAGGTCTGGGCCGGCGGCTGGGATCACCACAATAACCTGGAGCAGTCCCTGCGCGGCCGAGCTTCCGAAATCGATGGTCCGGCCGGCGCGTTGATGCAGGATCTCAAGGACCGGGGCATGATGGACAGCACCCTGGTCATGTGGGGCGGCGAGTTCGGGCGCACCGTGCACAGCGGCAACAACGGCAATGGCCGCGATCACAGCAGCGGCGGTTTCTGCAGTTGGCTCGCGGGCGGCGGCGTCAAGGGCGGTCAAGCCTACGGCGCCACTGACGAGTTCGGCCATCGCGCGGTCGAGAACAAGGTGCATATCCATGACCTGCACGCCACGATCATGGCGCTGATGGGCTTCGATCATGAAAAGCTCACCTACCGCTACAACGGCCGTGATTTCCGCCTGACCGACAACTTCGGCAACGTGGTCAAGGACATCATCGCCTGAACTTGATTCCAATGCCGCCAATCGCGACCTCACGGACGGATCAACACCACCAACCATGAACAAGAAATCACTAAAGTTGGCGACGCTGGCTGTCGGCGGGTCGCTGCTCGCTCCGGCGGTGGCGACCGCCGCTTCTGCGGAGCGCGAGGCCCGGATGGGACAGTTCTTCGAACAATATGTCCGCCCGGTGCTGGCGCGAGAGTGTTACCGCTGTCACAGCGATCGGGATGACACTCGCAAGGGCGGTCTGGCTCTGGACTCCAAGGCCGCCATGTTCAAGGGGGGCGACACGGGGCCGGCCGTCGTTCCCGGCAACCCGAGCAAGAGCCTCCTGGTGCGGGCCGTGCAGTATCACGATCCCGATATCCAGATGCCGCCGAAGAACAAGAAATTGAAGTCCTCCGACATCAACGCGCTGACCCAATGGGTCATCATGGGCGGTTATTATCCGGAAGGCGGCGCGGTGTCCGTCGCTTGGACCTACAACGATGAGACGCTTGGCCACTGGGCGTTCCAACCGGTCAAGAAGCCGACTGTCCCCACGGTCATTCACAAGGACTGGGTTAAGACTCCAATCGACGCGTTTGTCGCGGCCCGATTGGAGGAAAAGGACATGGAGCCGAAGGAAATGGCCAACAAGCGCACTTTGTTGCGCCGACTTTCCTTCGATCTCATAGGGCTTCCACCCACGCCCGAGGACGTCGCCGCGTTCGAGAAGGATACTTCCGACAAGGCTTATGAGAACATGGTGGACCGCCTGCTGGCTTCCAAGCATTTCGGCGAACGCTGGGGGCGGCACTGGATGGACGTCGCGCGCTACGCCGACACCAAGGGTGATTCCAATCGCAACGAGATCCGCGTGTATCCTTACGCGTGGGCCTACCGCGACTATGTGATTGACGCCTTCAACAGCGACAAGCCCTACGATCAATTCATTCGGGAGCAGTTGGCCGCGGACGAGTTGGTGAAGGCCGGCAAGGCCGAACAGGATACCTTGGCCGCCATGGGCTTCCTGACACTGGGCAACCGGTTTGACGGGCAGCAGGAGGAGATTATCAACGATCGCATTGATACGGTCACCAAGGCCTTTCAGGCTCTGACCGTCTCATGTTCGCGCTGTCATGACCACAAGTTCGACCCCATTCCGCAGACCGACTACTATGCCATGCGCGGCATTTTTACGAGTTCCAGAGAGCTCGAACCCGAGTATCTCCCGCTCCTTCCCAAGACGCTGAATCAAAAGTCCCCGGAGTATAAGTCATTCATGACGGAATACCAGAAGCGCCAGGAAGCGCTGCAGAAGTTCTACGATGAGGATGTCAACGAGTGGTTGGCCAAGATGCGGCGTTTCTCCCCGGGGATTCTCGGGTCCATGGCCAAGTTTCCGCAAGGTCGCGATCGCGGCAAGGCATACGATTACATCCGGAAATACAGCGACGCCCGCAAGGCCGGGGTCAAGAAGCCCAAGCGTGGCGATTTCATCAGCGGTCGCGAGGCGCAGGACGCCTTCAATCATTGGAGCCGCGTCGTTCGTGAGGGCAACAATCGCCGGCGGGTGGGACTCTACTCGATCTTCCGGCCGTGGCATGTCTACAACGGAGCGCGGCGCGGAGGCGGCTCCATGTTGGATCCGGCCCGGGCGGTCAAGATCACTCGTGACATCGTGGCGCGAACAGGCGATTTCAAGACGGTGAATTCGCGCGTCCAACGCGCCTTCCGCAAGGCTGTGCCGCGGAGCATGGACGACGTGGCCAACATCTACGGAGCCCTCTTCGTCGAGGCGGAGGAGCAAATGGAGAAACAGTCCAAGATCCGTAAGGGTTCTAATCGGTTGATGGACAAAAGTCTCGAAGCTCTGCGTGGCGTGGCCTATATGGCGGGAGCCAACCTGGATCCTCAGCAGGCCGCCAAACAAACGCCGTTCGACAAGGTCCGCGGCATCGTGACGCGCGGCTTGCAAGGACGCGAGGTTTCCCTGAAGTCGCGGATTGCGGAGCTCGAGATGTCGCATTCCGGCGCGCCAGCCCGGGCCATGGTCATGACGGACAAGGCCCCGAACCAGATCGCGGATTCGCCGCTTTTCATTCGTGGAGAATCCCGCAATCGCGGCGACGCCGTGCCGAGGAGTTACATCAAGATCGTCAACGACAAGCGCGCACCGTATCCGCGTTCGAAGAGCGGTCGCGCGAACATGGCGATGGAGATTTCCAGTCCCCAGAATCCGCTGACGGCCCGCGTCATGGTCAACCGCATCTGGCTGCATCTTTTCGGCGAGGGATTCGTGCCGACGCCGGACGATTTCGGTCTGCAGTCTGATGCGCCGAGCCACCCGAAGTTGATCGATTATCTCTCCACTGAATTTGTCGAGAATGGTTGGTCGGTCAAGAAGACGATCAAGCAGATCGTCATGTCGAGCGTCTACCAGCAGAGCAGCGACGGCAATCCGCGCTATGCGCAGATCGATCCGCAGAACCGTCTGCTTTGGCGCCAGAACATTCGTCGACTGGAGTTTGAGGCCCTGCGCGATTCGATCCTTGCGATCGGTGGATCGCTGGATAAATCGGTCGGCGGCAAGTCATTCAATCTCACGGATGAAAATTCCCGTCGACGCACGGTTTACGCGAGGATCAATCGGGCGCAACTCCCGGAAGTGCTGAATCACTTCGATTTTGCCAACCCGGACATGACATCCGGCAAGCGCTACGAGACGATCGTGCCGCAGCAGGCGTTGTTCATGATGAACAGCCCGTTGGTGGTTGAGTTGGCCAAAACCCTGGTCAACCGGAAGGATTTCCAAGCCTTGGAGTCCTCGGATGAGCGCATCAAGCTCCTGTATGAGTTGGTGTATCAGCGTCCCGCGGACGACAAGGATATCGAAATGGGCAAGATCTTCATTGGGGAATCGCCGGAAACGCCGACCTATGGCGGAGGACAGCAGGTCGCAGCCAAGCCGGCCCCCAATCGAAACAACCGCGGCCGGAACAACGGCAACCGGATGCGTGCGCCACTGGGAGCTTGGGAAAAATACGCGCACGCGCTCCTGCAGACGAATGAGGCTTCGTTCATCAACTGATTCGTCGGATCAATGATTCGCGAAAGGGCCCGGCGATTGAGTTCGCCGGGCCCTTTCTTTTTCGCTGTTTCAAGGTATATCAAAGGCGCATGAGGATATTGATCAGCGGCGCCAGCGGGCTTATTGGCGAGGCTTTGTCCGACCGCTTGAACGGTGACGGACGGCAAGTCGTCCGTTTGGTGCGCGATCGCTGTCAACTCGGGGAAACCGCAATACTCTGGGATCCGGATTCCGGAATCTTGGAGTCTCGGGACTTGCAGGGAATTGACGCCGTGATCCACTTGGCGGGCGAGAACATCGCGGCAGGGCGATGGACGCCTGCGCGCAAGGCTCGCATCATGGAAAGCCGGGAGCGGGGAACGCGATTGTTGGCCGAGACGGCGGCGCAATTGGATCCCAAGCCACGCGTGTTTGTGAGCGCCTCAGCCGTCGGGTTTTATGGCGACCGGGGAGATGAGATCCTGACGGAGGAGTCCGCCCCCGGGCAGGGGTTTGTGGCGGAGGTGTGTCGTAACTGGGAACGATCAACTCAGCCGGCCTCGGCTGCCGGGATCCGGGTGGTGCGGCTGCGATTCGGGATTGTCTTGAGCCCGAATGGCGGCGCCTTGAAGAAAATGATCCCGCCTTTCCGATGGGGGCTGGGCGGTCCGATCGCGGGAGGAAGGCAGTGGATGAGCTGGATTTCGCTGGATGACGCGGTTTCTGCGGTCGTTCACGCGATCGACTGCCCGGATCTGATTGGAGCCGTGAATGTTGTCTCGCCCGAACCCGCCCGCAACGCCCGCTTCACCAAGGCGCTGGCGCAGGCCCTGCGGCGACCGGCGTTCTTCCCGATCCCCGGAATTGCGCTGAAGGCGTTGTTCGGTGAAATGGGTGAGGCGACGGCTCTCGCCAGTGCGCGCGCTTTGCCGGTCAGGCTGGAAGCCTCCGGTTTCACCTTCCAACAGCCGAACCTCCAGAAAGCCTTGCTGACGCTGTTGTCCCGCAGCTCCTGAGGGGCTCGATTCCGGAAGCGGTGTCGGTCCGGCGCGAAAGGGGCGGGGCCTCAGCCGCCGATGCAACTCATGGATCGATCCGGCTGCTGGAAATCCTCTTCGCCAATATGGTGACGCGCTTCCTTCCCGCGCACGACCGCCCTTATTTGTTGCTCGATCTCCGCGTCGGATGCGCCGCCGCGCAACGCGGGTTTCAGGTCATACTCGCCCAGACTGAAAAGGCAGGTGCGCAATTGCCCGTCGGATGTCAGACGTAGTCGGTTGCAGTGCCCGCAAAAGGGCTCGGTCACCGGCGCGATGACGCCGATCTCGCCGTCGCCGCTGGCAAAACGCCAGCGTTTCGCGGTTTCCGCCCGATTTGAGGACGCGAGTGGCTGCAGGTCGAAACGCTCTTGAAGACGTTCGAGAATTTCCTTGCCGGAAACGACGTGCTCTCTCTGCCAGGCGTGCTTGGAATCCAGCGGCATGAATTCGATGAACCGCATTGAGACGCCGTGGTCCCGTGCGAATTGACCCAGGTCTCCGATTTCGTGATCATTGAGGTCGCGAATGATGACGGCGTTCACCTTGACAGGCGTCATGCCCAGGCGTTTGGCGGTCTCGATGCCCTTCAGCGCCTCATCGAGTCCGTCCCGGCCGCTCAACTTCTGAAAATTCTGCCGGTCCAGTGAATCCAGGCTGAACGTGATCCGGTGCAATCCGGCATCGAACAACTCTTGGGCCCGGGCGGCGAAGGAACTCCCGTTGGTCGTCAACGCCAAGTCCTGAATGCCATCGATCTGGGCGAGATTCGTAATCAATGAATCAATGCCGCGACGGAGCAAGGGCTCACCGCCGGTCAAACGCAGTTTCTTAATGCCCAAGCCAACAAAAAGACGGGCCAAACGCGCGATTTCCTCGAGCGTGAGAATCTGGGACCGGGGTTTCCAGTCCAGGACGATCGGTTTGTCGGACTGGGATCCCTTGTTGGGGGTGAATCCGGCGCGGTAGAAATTCGCCGCCGCCTCGGTTTCCGGAAGGCAGTAAAGGCAGCGGAAATTGCAACGATCCGTGACGCTGACGCGAAGGTCGCGCATGACGCGCCCGTGGGAATCCACGAGTGGTTGCGCGATCATGATCGATCAGTTGGATGGCGGTTGGGGGGGGGCGACCTTGACTTCGCCGTCGCGCGTGACTTCGACCTCAAGGCTGAAGTCGCGGGTCGGGGCGCGCCTCGTAATCGGAGCAAAATCCTTGTCCCGCAGGCGAGCGGCGCCCTTTTTCTGGGCGCTCGCGCCGAAGATGCCCTTGCGAATGAGTTCAAGCCGCCGCTTGACGGACAGTTGGCGCTTGAGTTCCTTCACCTGTTCCCGAAGAAACGCCAGGTCGTTCAGCTGTTTCTCCAACTCCGCCTTCTCGCGCTGCAGTCGCTTGAGTTCGCTGATCAGGAATTCACGGTCGCCAAGCGACTCGTCCAACTCCTTCTGCTTGCTCTCGATATCCTGGCTGAGTTTGGCGATATTGCCCTGCAGTTCATCGATCTGTTCATTCAGATTGCCGCGTTCTGTCTGGAGGAGATTGATCTGTTGGTCGCGTTTTGCGATTTCTTTCTTGGCGAGCACGATTTCCTGCTCGGCCCTTTCGGCCCTTTGGGTGGTGGTGGTCAGTTGTGTTTTGGTTTGCTTCAGCTCCGCGCTGACGGCGTCGAGCTCTGCCGACTTCTTGGCCAGTTTCTCTCGTTCGCGGCTCAGGTCCATGGAAGCCTTGTGAAATTGGTTGGAGCTTTGGGTCACTTTCTTCTCAAGATTGATCACCGAAACCTGAAGTTGCTCATTGGAGGCCTGCTGCTCCGCCAGTTCATTCTTGGTGCGGCTCAGGTCGACGTTGAGTCCCTCGATGGTCTGCGTGTCGTCCGCCTTCTGCTCGGCGGCGGCCTTGGTCTCTTGTTTCAATTTGATACCCAAGAATACCGCTGCTACAGCAAGCGCAATTATGATGCCGATGGCGACTGGTGTCTTCATAAGATCGGCGATATTGCTGTTCAGGTAAGGCTTTGGCAAGTCCGCATCCGGACTGCGCGGCTTGGCGGGCGCGGTTGCAACTGGGGTGAGCGCGATTGTGTCCCGGCGTCGGGGCAGCCGCAGAAACTTGAGTCCGGGTTGGCGCGCCGGCAGAACGGGAGACCGGCGCTGTGTTGTGCTGCTGCGGTTGGTCTCAGACTCAGCCGCGGTCCGTTCACGTTGCCGCATCCCGCTTTCAATCCCGCCCGCCCGGTGTGGTGGGCGCGCTTCTCAATGGCGTTCAGCCCTTCGTCGCGCCCCAATGCCAGGTTGGCGACCCGCTCGGGAAATTCACTCATGGACATTCCTGCTGACGGCATCAAGAATTCGGCCATGTTTGATTCGGATGACGAAGATGCCGTGAGTGAGGATCGATTGCGCGGACTCTACGACAAGGCGGAGGCCGGAGACGTGGAGGCGCAATACGAATTGGGGTGGCGCCATGTCCTCGGGGCCGGTTTTGATTTGGACGATGAAGAGGGCCTCAGGTGGGTGCGAATGGCGGCCGGGAATGGGCATCGATTGGCGCAGAACAACATGGGGGCTCGACACGTCTCCGGGGACGGCGTGGACAAGGACCTCGTCGAGGCTTACGTCTGGTTCTTCAAGGCGGCCAGTCAGGGCGATCGCAAGGCGGGCAAGAATTGTGACAGCGTCGCCAAGCAGTTGTCGGACGGTCAGTTGGCCGAGGCGCGTCGCAGGGCGGGCGAGGAAACCTGAACTGGATGTGGGCGGGCCCGCCTCCGGGAGCATGGCGCAATGAAACGGGAAGAATCCATCCAGGCGTTGTCTGACGCGGGGGAGATCTGGGATGTCGTGGTGGTGGGCGGCGGCGCGACGGGGTTGGCGACTGCATTGGACGCGGCGGCTCGCGGTTTCACAACGGCGCTGGTCGAACAGGATGATTTTGCGAAAGGCACATCCAGTCGCAGCACCAAGTTGATTCATGGCGGGTTTCGTTACTTGAAGCAGGGGAATGTGCCCCTGGTCATGGAGTCGCTCCACGAGCGCGGCTTGTTGTTGCGCAACGCGCCGCACATCGTGCGGCCGATGTCGTTCGTCGTGCCAACCTACAAATGGTGGGAGGCGCCTTTCTACATGGCGGGCTTGAAGCTGTACGACGCCTTGGCCGGACGATCGGGGATTGGCCAAGCGGATCTGCTGACCCCTCAGGAAACCTGCGAGCGCGTTCCCGCCATTGAGTCGACGCGCCTGACGGGAGGCGTCCAGTACTACGACGGACAATTTGATGACGCACGGTTGGCCGTCTGCATGGCGCGCACCATCGCGAACCTTGGCGGTTGTGTCGCCAATTATGTGGCAGTGGAGAGCTTCCTGAAGTCAGGAGGTCGGATCGAGGGCGTCGTGGCCCGCGATTTGGAGTCGGACGCCGAGTTGAGGATCCGCGCCCGGGTCGTGATCAACGCCACGGGCGTCTTTGCGGACCGACTGAGACGGGTCGATGAAATTGGCGCGGAAGAGATGATGAGAACCAGCCAGGGCGTTCACATCGTCCTCGATCGCTCGTTTCTGCCCGGTGATAGCGCGATCATGATTCCCCGGACGGATGACGGCCGTATTCTCTTCGTCATTCCGTGGCGGGACCGAGTGGTGGTTGGAACAACCGACACGCCGCTGCCGGAGCCTTCGTTGGAACCTCGCGCCCTGCCGGATGAGATTGCCTTCCTGATTGAGCATGCCGGTCGTTATCTGACGAAGGACCCGACGGAGCGCGATGTCTTGAGCCTTTTTGCCGGGTTGCGTCCGTTGGTCAAGGCTGGGGCAGGGAAGGACACCGCCAAGCTTTCGCGGAATCATCGAATCGAGGTGTCCGACTCGGGCCTGGTCACGATCGTCGGCGGCAAGTGGACGACCTGCCGAAAGATGGCGGAAGACACGATCGACCGGGCGATCAAGGTGGGCGGACTGACGAGGCGGAAGGAAGCGACTACGGACTTGAGGTTGCACGGGGCGCCGGGCCCCGCGCGGCATCGTTCTTTGATCAGCGCACCGACTGAATCATGCTCGCGGAGCGGAGGGAATGATGGGGGAGCCATTCGGGAATGGAGGGACTATGGGACCGACGTTGCTGAGTTGGAAGCCCTGGTCCGGGCCGAGCCGGAGCTGGGTGAGCCCTTGCATCCGGACCTGTCGAATTGCGGCGCCGAGATCGTTTTTGGCGTCAGGCATGAGATGGCGCGGGATCTGGAGGACGCCCTGTCGCGGCGAACCCGGGCGTTGCTGCTGAATGCCGCGGCGAGCGTGGATGTGGCTCCTCGCGTTGCGACGCTGATGGCTGCGGAGTTGGGGCGCGACGCGGCTTGGGAACGCGCGCAGGTCAAGGCCTTCAAGGAACTTGCGGCAGGCTATCGGATCGCCCGGACATGAATGCGCATCGCGGCTCCGTGGTTGATGCCATAGGCGGGACGCCTCTGGTCGAATTGCGTCGCATCGCCGAAGGGTTGCCGGGCCGTATACTGGCGAAGCTGGACTATCTGAATCCGGGTTTCTCGAAGAAGGACCGCATTGCGCGACAGATGACGCTCGATGCGGAAAGGGAGGGTAAACTGGCGCCGGGGCAGACCGTGGTCGAGTTGACGAGCGGCAACACGGGAACGGGGTTGGCGATCGTCTGCGCGGTCACGGGCCACCCGTTCGTGGCGGTCATGTCCAAGGGGAATTCGATGGAGCGGGCCCGGATGATGCGCGCGTTGGGCGCCGAGGTGATCCTGGTCGATCAACTGCCGGAATCGACGCCCGGCAAGGTCTCGGGGGGGGATTTGGCGGAGGTGGAGCGCGCTGCCGCAGCGGTGGTCGCCGAGCGTGGCGCTTTTCGGGCGGACCAGTTTCAATTGGAAAGCGCCTTTCGCGCGCATTTCGAGGGGACGGGGCCGGAGATCTGGGAGCAGTCCGGCGGCATTGACGGCTTCTGTGATTTTGTCGGCAGCGGCGGCACATTTGCGGGTTGCGCCGCGGCGTTCAAGGAACGGGACGCGACGGTGAAGTGTTTTGTCGTCGAACCGGAGGGCGCGGCAGTGTTGGCGGGGGAGGAGCCCGCGGATCCGAATCACCGCATTCAGGGCGGCGGTTACTCCATGCCGGATCTGAAATTCATCAACCACGATCACATCGACGGGTATCTGCGGGTGTCAGATGACGAGGCGGTTCATTGCGCGCGACGCCTGGCGAGGGAAGAGGGAATTTTTGGCGGGTTCTCGGCGGGGGCCAATTTGGCGGCGGCGCTCCAGTTGTTGGCAGGGCCGCTGAAGGGAAAGACCGTGGCGATGATCGTGTGCGACTCGGGGTTGAAATACCTGAGCACGGATTTGTGGCCGTAGCCGCGACCTTCAGGTCGCTCCGCGAGTCCGTCTGGACGAGATGTGAATCGTTCCGCGCGGGCCCGTGACACGCTCGGCGCGCACGGGAAGGTCGCGGCTACGATGAGGGGGGAGCCTTCATCCTCCTGTCGCGAACAATACCGCCAAAACCACCAGGTTCACGTAGCCGGCCGCGAGGACATCATCAATGGTGACACCCCA
>CAZFLK010000095.1:0-20974 GCA_964519245.1 uncultured Verrucomicrobiota bacterium | reverse complement strand
CGCGTGCGCCAGGTCTCGCCCGTGGCGGCAAAAGTCGCGAAGCCCAAGAGGACAACGCCGATCATGAATGAAAAGGAGTTCCGCATATGCCGCGCACACTAACCGAATGCGCCCGCGGCTTCAATGCCCACTCTGATCCCTGTTCCTCAGTCGCCCAAGGCCTCGATCGCGGCTTTCGCCCGCGCCAGCTTGGTCTCCCAATCGGCCTTGCGTTGGACATGCTCGTCCAGGATTTCCTTCGGCGCGCGCTCCGTGAAACTCGTGTTCCCCAGCTTCTTCTCCACCTTCTGGATCTCGGCTTGGATCTTCTCCATCTCCTTCTCCAGACGCTTGCGCTCTTTGGCGAAATCCTCGATCAGCCCCTCCAACGGCAGATAAAGCTCCCCCAACGGCGAGCCAATGTGCGCGTAGCCCTTGCCGCTGGCGAAACTCGGATTCACCTCCAGCGACTCGGCGTTCAGCAGAATCTTCAAAACCGCGGCTTCCGCATCCGGGAACTCCGCGTTCGGCTTGAAGATGAATGGAATCTTCTTGTTCGAAGGAATCCCGAACTCGCTTCGCAGGTTGCGCCCCTGACGCACAAGTTCGTGCTTCGCCTCAACCACCTGCTCATCGCTCTCATCCAGACCATAGTGCGCGGCAAACTCTTCATTAAAGGCCTTGGGCCAATTGGCGTACATGATCGTCTTGCCGCCCTGCCCCTCCGGCAGGTCCCCGTTGAAGTCCATGTCATGCCAAAGCTCTTCGGTAATGTATGGCAGAAACGGATGAAACAGCCGCAGCGCGTTGGACAGGATGAAGTCAATCACCGCCAACTTGTTCGCCTTGAGCTTCTCGTCATCGCCATAGAACGCCGACTTGCAGCTCTCCACATACCAGTCGCAATACTCCGTCCAGAAAAAACGATACAGGGTCTGCGTCACCCCGGTGAAACGATACTGCGCAAAGTCTGCGTCAATTTCGTCGATGGCCTTGCCCAGGCGTATCAGGATCCACTTGTCGTCGCTGGTCAGGAGCTTGGGATCGATCTCGCCCTCGCTCTCGCCTCCCTGCATCTGACGGAAACGGCAGGCATTCCAAAGCTTGTTGCAGAAATTCCGACCGAGTTCGACGTCCTTCTCATCGAACAGCACGTCCAGCCCCAGCGGCGCGCTGCGCATCGTGCCGAAGCGCAACGCATCCGCCCCGTATTTGGCGATAAGATCCAGTGGATCTGGTGAGTTGCCCAGCGACTTGGACATCTTGCGTCCCTTCTTATCGCGGATGATGCCGGTGAAATAGACATTCTGGAACGGCAGCTCGCCCATATACTCGTAACCGGCCATGATCATGCGGGCCACCCAGAAAAAGATGATGTCCGGACCGGTCACCAGGTCGGTCGTCGGGTAAAACCGCTTCAGGGTCGACGTTTCCTCCGGCCAGCCCATGGTCGCGAAGGGCCACAGCCAGGAACTGGCCCAGGTGTCCAGCACATCGGGATCCCTGTCCCAATTCTCCTCATCCGCCGGCGCCTCGATATCGCAATGAATCTCGCCGCTCTCCTTGTGATACCAAACCGGGATCTGATGCCCCCACCACAGCTGGCGACTGATGCACCAATCCTGGATGCCCGTCATCCAGTGATCATAGGTCTTGATCCAGCGGTCCGGATAAAACTTCATCCTGCCCTCGGTCACGCACTTGTGCGACGCCTCGACGCTGGGATACTTCAGGAACCACTGCTCACTCAAACGCGGCTCGATCGGCACGTCGGCGCGCTCGCTGAAGCCCACGTTGTTCTGGTAGGGCTCCTCCTTTTCCAGGACGCCAAGTTCCTCGAGCAACTCCGCCGCGCGCTTGCGGGCCTGGAAGCGGTCCATGCCCTTCAAGTCCTCGCCGGCAACCTCTGCGGTCGTGCCGTCCGGATTCAGAACGTCAATCACCTCGAGGCCATGCCGCTCGCCGATCTCAAAGTCGGCCTTGTCGTGCGCCGGCGTCACCTTCAGCACGCCCGTGCCGAATTCCTTGTCGATGTGTTCATCGGCGACGATGGGAATCTTCGCCTGGTTCTCCCGCGGCAAAGGACGTATGGCATGCTTGCCGATCAGATGCTTGTAGCGCTCGTCGGTCGGGTTCACCGCGATCGCCGTGTCGCCGGGGATGGTTTCCGGGCGTGTCGTGGCAATGGACAAGAACGTCCCCGGCTCCTCCGCCACTTCCACCTTGAAGTAGTAGAGCAAACTGTTCTGCGGCTTCGGAATCACCTCCTCGTCGGACAACGCGGTCAAGGACACGGGGCACCAGTTCACCATGCGCTTGCCCCGGTAGATGAGGCCTTTCTTATAAAGATCCACGAAGACGCGTTGCACGCACTTCGTGTACTCCTCATCCATGGTGAAGCGTTCGCGCGACCAGTCACAGGAGCAGCCCAGCTTCTGGAGCTGCTTGATGATGATGCCGCCGTGCTCTTCCTTCCATTCCCAGACACGCTCGAGAAACTTGTCGCGGCCGAGATCGTGGCGCGACATTCTCTCGTTCTTCTTCAACTCTCTCTCCACCTTGGCCTGGGTGGCGATACCAGCATGGTCCGTGCCGGGCAACCACAGGACCTCCTTGCCATCCATGCGCGCCTTGCGCGCCAGAATGTCCTGGATGGTGTTGTTCAACACATGCCCCATGTGGAGCATGCCGGTCACATTCGGAGGCGGAATGACGATGGAATACGCCGGCTTCGAAGACTCCGGATCGGCCTCGAAGCACTTCTGCTCCTGCCAGAATCCATACCACTTGTCTTCAACCGATTGCGGTTCGTACGCTTTGGGAATCTCGGACATAATTCTTACTTCTTCAGCATCAGGTAATACTCAATACTGTCGGTGAGAGCCTGCAGGCTGGCCTCGACGATGTTCTCGCTGACCCCGACCGTGCCCCATTCCGACTTGCCGTCGGAGGACTCGATCAACACGCGTGTCTTGGCGTCCGTGCCGGACGCGCTGTCAAGAATGCGCACCTTGTAGTCGGTCAACTCGAGCTTCTTGATCTTCTTGAAATGATTGATCAACCCGGCGCGCAGCGCGCCGTCCAGCGCGTTCACGGGCCCATCGCCCTCTGCCACCGTGTGCGAGAACGCGTCGCCCACCTTGACCTTCACGTTGGCCTGACAGATGGCGAATTCGCCATCGTGGCGCATGGATGCGTGATAACCCTCGATCTTGAACGGCGGTTCCTCGTGCTTGAGCAACTTGCGGATCAACAGGGCCAGGGACGCCTCGGCGGCCTCGTATTCATACCCCTTGTGTTCCTGTTCCTTGATGTGCGCCAGGATCGCCTTCAACTCGGGCGTGTCGTTGTCCAGCTTGAAGCCCAGTTCCTGGGCCTTCATCACGATGTTGCTGCGGCCCGCCAGATCGCTCACCAGGATGCGGCGATTGTTCCCCACCGTTTCCGGACGCTCGTGCTCGAAAGAGTGCGCCACCTTCTGCACGGCGTTCACGTGCATGCCGCCCTTGTGGGCGAAGGCCGTGGCCCCGACCCAAGGCTGCCGATGATTGTGCCGGATGTTCGCGATCTCATCCACATACTGGGACAGCTCCGTCAACTTGCGCAGCGAGGTCTTCGGCACACTCTTGCGTCCCAACTTCAGCGTCACATTGGGAATGGTGGTGATCAGGTTGCAATTGCCGGTGCGCTCGCCGTAGCCGTTGACCGTGCCCTGCAGGTGATCGGCGCCCACTTCCACGGCCGCCAACGCATTGGCCACGCCCACGCCGGTGTCGTCATGCGTGTGGATGCCGATGCGGGTGTCCACGCCGTCGATGGCCGCCTGCGTGATCCGCGCAATCTCACTCGGCATGCAACCGCCATTGGTGTCGCACAAGACCACCACATCAGCCCCGCCATCGGCCGCGGCCTGCCAGGTCGCCATCGCGTAATCGGCGTCGTCCTTGTAGCCGTCAAAGGCGTGCTCCGCATCATAGACCACGTAGCGCCCGTTGTCCTTGAGGAAGCGCACCGTGTCGCGGATCATCTCCATGTTCTCTTTGGCCGAGGTCTTGATGACCTCCTTGACGTGGAGCAGCCAGGTCTTGCCGAAGATGGTCACGACCGGGGTCTTCGCCTCAAGGAGCAACCGCACCTGGGGATCGTCTTCCACGGCGACCTTTTTCCGACGCGTCGAGCCAAAGGCGGCTATTTTCGCGTGCTTGTATTTCCGCTTGGCCGCCTGCTTGAAAAATTCAATATCCCGGGGGTTCGACCCCGGCCAACCGCCCTCAATGAAATGAATCCCGAACGCGTCGAGCTTGTCCGCAATTCGCAGCTTGTCTGCGACGGAGAAGTTCACGCCTTCACCCTGCGTGCCATCACGCAAGGTCGTGTCATACATTTCGACCAACGGTTGTTTTTTCATGATATTTACGCGGCTAATCCGCTATTTCCGAAATTCGGAAGCGAATTACCTAAGCCAAGAGCAGCGGCGTTGCAAATATCAAAACAGGAAGAAACAAAGCTCCCAGCTCCAAGCTCCTAATCTCAAGCTTGGAGCTTGCTCAGCCCCCCAGTTTCCAGAGGTGCGAATCGCTGCGGACGTAGAAGGCTCCATTGGCGATGGACGGAGTGCCGATCACGACATCGTCCAACTCCAGTTGCCCGACCACCTTGCCCCTGGCCGCTTCGGTATCCACAATCTGGGCCAGGCCCTTTTCGTTGACCGCGAAGAGGTATTTCCCCGCCGCAATCGGTGACGCGCTGAACGGCCCCTTCAGGCGCAACTGCCACAACCGTTTGCCGGACTCCAGGTCGCCGCAGCTCAGCACGCCCGAACCGTTCACCGAGAACACCTTGCCGCCCACGGCCAACGGAGTGATGGTCCGAGGACTGAGTTGATTCGAATTCCAGACCTGCTCCGGCGGAAAGCCCTCCTTGCCCGGCTTCAGGGCGGTCAGACCGCGCGACGGCACCAGGATCAGGTCGCCGATCCGGGTCGTCGAGGACATGGTCGAACTCCCCTGCTCAAAGTTCCACAATTCACTGCCGGTCTTCGCGTCCACAGCCAGCAGGCCGGCGCTGCCCTGCAGCAAGGCGACGAGCCTGCCGCTTTGCTTGTCGGTGTAGACCATCGGCGAGGACCAGTTGGCCTTCTTGGCGCGATCGAGCTTCCAACGGTTGACCCCGGTCTTCACATCAATTCCCGCGGCAAAGGATTCACTGTCCGCCTCGACCTGCACCACCAACGTGTCGCCGGCAACCACCGGCGACGAAGCCATGCCCAGGCTGTTGCTGGCGTTCGGGTAATCGCGGGTCAGCCCGCGCAGCCATTGGAGATTGCCGTCGAGATCCAGGCAGATGAGGTCGTTGCAGGAAAACAGCGCAAACACGCGCTTGCCGTCGCTCGCGGGCGACGACGTGGCGCAACCGATCTTCTTGTGCGTCATCGTCCGGCCGGTCGCCCAGAACTGCCGTTCCCAGACCTTGGAACCGTCCTTGGCGCTCAGGCAAATGACATGCAGGCGATTCTGGTCCGTTCCGCTGGAACAGGTCACAAACACCTTGTCGCCCACGATGATCGGGCTGGAGATGCCGCGCCCTGGGAGATCGATCTTCCAGCTGACGGAGTCATCCGAAAAGCTCTTGGGCACATTGGCGTCGACGACGAGGCCGTTGGATTCCGGTCCGCGGAACTGTGGCCAATCCCCGGCCGTCAAGGCTCCGGCTCCCAGGCCGGCGAGCACGATGGAAAGGAGGGTCTTCTTCATGATGTAATGGTCGTCAAAAAGTGAACTTCAGTGATCGAGCGGTCCGGGGCCTTACCGCAGACTGGCGGTCTTCTTGCCTCCCGCCTTGGGCGTCGCCGGCCGGTTCTCCGCCAGCACGGCCGTTCCCGTCGCATCGCACGCGCGCAACTGAAACTGCCATTCCTTCGTCCAGGATTCCTTCTGCTCGTTCTGGCAGGCCTTGACCAGGATCGTATTCACACCCGCCTTCAATTCGCCGCGCAGACGATACTGGTCGATGCGCATCCCGCGATGATACTCATCCCGACCGAACAACAACTCCCCGTTCAACCACAGCTTCCAGGCGTTCTTGCACCCCAGGCGCAGCTCAATCGGCCGTGCGGCCTTCGCTTTGAACTCGGTGTAGGCGTAGGCGGTGACTTCCTTGATGTTGCCCGGATAGGCCTGATTGATGTCGATCATGCCGTATTCATCAGAACTGACCAACTCGGTCCATTTCACCTTGCCGTCCTTGCCCTCATACTCGGCGGTCAGGTCGATCTCCGTCTCCGGCGGAAAGACCGTCGCAAACCCTTCGCGGTCCGTATTGTCGAAGGGCCCGATCACATTCCAATGCATCAGGAAGCCGAAGTGCTTGGGAAGATCGACCTGACGCCCCAACTCCCGCAAATCCTTGGAGATGGCGTTGATCTGGTCGAGATCGCGCGCGTGATTGAGGGCGCCGCCCAAGGTCGCTGCCGCCGCGTCCTGCTTGCCAGCCGCCAACTGCTTCGCTCCCTGATCCATCAAGCGCTGCACCGCCTCGCGTCGAAGCTCCACACTCGGATCGTTCGCCAACCCCGGGATCATCTTCTCCGCGACGGCGTTGTCCACCCGACGAATCAGCTCAAAAGCCAGGCGGCGGGCCCGGGGATTATGACTCTGGTCGTCGACAAATTTCTTCAAGGCGCCGAGCGGCAACTCGCCGCCGCCGTTCAACTCCCGGTCCGCAATGGCCTCAACCGCAGAGCGAAGCCAATTCTCGGCCAATTCATTCGAACCCTTCATCCCGGCCAGGATGCTCGTGATCGATGCCGCATCCAGCGCGGACAACTGACGCCAGGCCTTGGACGCCTTCTCATTGCCCTCGCCCTCCGGCCCGACCGCGTTCACCGCCTTGAGCCATTGCTTGGTTCGCTTCGCATTGGCGGCGTCTGCGGAAACCATCGGCAGGGCCGCGGCGACGGCCAGCGCCAGTAGTATTCTTGAAGTCTTCATGAATGTCTTGAGCGTTGTTTGTCTGTCAGAATTCGACGGGGGATCCCGTTCGAGGCATGAGCGTTCTAGGGCGCCTGCGCCCGAACTTCAAGCGCTTCCCGGAAGGGCGCCGCTTCCCAAACTGAATCAAACTGCTAGACTCCCCGCAATCGATGAAGATTTCCTCCCTGCTCCCCTCGCTTTGCGCGGCGATCCTGGCGCCGCAGCTCAACGGTCTTGCCAACGACGCAAGCGGCCGTCTGCATCTCTCGGTGGTCGACCAGCGAACCGGCCGGCCGATCCCGGCCCGCGTTCACCTCAAGAATGCGGCGGGCAAGGAGATAAGAACGGACGCCTACCCCTATCACAAGGGACATTTCACGATTCCCGGAACCGGCGAACTCGAGCTTCCACCCGGCGCCTACAGCTACGAGATCGAACACGGTCAACAATGGTCCATCGCCTCCGGAACACTGCGCGTCCGCCCAAACGAAATCACCGAACACGCGGCCCGGATCCATGAGTTGATCGACATCACCAAGGAGGGCTGGTGGTCCGGCGATCTCCACGTCCATCGCGCGATCGAGCACATGCAATGGCTGATGGAAGCCGAGGACCTCCACGTCGCCCCTTCAGTCACTTGGTGGAACCAGAGCAACCTGTGGCGCGACGGTCGCCCCATGCCCGCCGATCCGCTCATCCGCTTTCCCGGCGGCCGCTGCAACCACATCATGGCGGGCGAGGACGAACGGTCCGGCGGCGCCCTGCTCTACTTCCATTTGGACCGCCCCATGGATATTCGGAGCGAGAACTGGGAGTTCCCTTCGCCCATGAAATTCCTGGCCCAGGCGCGACCGCAGCAACGCGTTCACGTCGACATCGAGAAGCCCTTCTGGTGGGACGTCCCCATCTGGTTGGCCAGCGGGAGGATCGACACCATCGGCATCGCCAATAATCACATGTGCCGGGACTCGATGTTCGGCGACGCCAAGAGCGGCGGCGAGGCCTGGGGCAAGCCCCGCGACATGAGCCGTTTGCCCCACCCGCATGGAAACGGATACTGGAGCCAGGAAATCTACTACCACGCGCTGAACGCCGGACTCAGAATTCCGCCGTCCGCCGGCAGCGCTTCCGGCGTGCTCCCCAATCCCCTCGGCTACAACCGGATCTGGGTGCACGTGGGCGATCGTTTCGACCGCGAACAATGGTGGCGCAACCTGCGCGCCGGACGCAGCTTCGTCTCCAACGGCCCGCTCCTCCGCGCCGAGGCCAACGGACAGCTACCCGGACACGTCTTCAAACAACCCACCGGCTCCCCACTGAAGATTCCACTCAACGCCGAGCTCTTCTCGCGCGACCCGGTCTCCCAATTCGAAATCGTCAAGAACGGCGCGGTTGTTTCCAAGATTCCCCTCGCCCAATGGCGGCGTAGCGCATCGCTCGGCGAACTTGAGTTCCAGGAGTCCGGCTGGTTCCTCATCCGCGCCATCGCCGACAACCCCGCCACCTTTCGCTTCGCCTCCACCGCCCCGTTCTATGTCGAGATCGGCGCCCAACCGAACCGCATCAGCAAGGCCTCCGCGCAGTTCTTCCTCAATTGGGTCCGGGAACGGATGGAGCGCGTGAATCTCAAGAACCTCGCCCAAAAGGAAGCCGTCCTCAAACACCACCGCGATGCGGAAACCTTCTGGCTGGAGAGAACGAACCAGTCGAATGCGGACTGAGCGCCCCTCTTATTCAGGGTTCGCCATCCGCACCAGCCGATAGAATCGTTTCAGTTTCCCGGCCAGCGCGGCCGCGTCCCGATAGTTCACCTCGCCGTCCGGTCCCGCAACCAGGGTCTGCAACACGTTCCAGGTCTTCAGATCCTCGGAGACCTGCAGCTCGTAACGCTCGCCCGGCAATCCGGCAAACGCCACATCCACATCGTCGCCCGCCGGCCGCTTCATCACCGCGGCTCGATCCAATTTCAGCCCCGGGAGCCCCGAGACCCGCACTTCAACCCGGGCCATTGCCGAACCGTTCATTCCATCCGGATAGGAATAGGAGAATGAATCCAACCCGACAAAATCCACCGGCGCCTGATAGGTAACCATACCGTCCGCCAACTGCAAGGAACCGCCAACCGAAGAAACGGAATCGACCAGGGCGATCTCCCTAAGGTCGTTCGCCGGGTCGCCATCGCGTTCAAGCAACCGTCGACCGGGGATGGTTACGCTGCCGTTCTTTTCACAGTCCAACGGCTCGGTCGACGCGGGCGCCGCCGGGGACGGTCCTTCGCGCAGAATCCTCACGCGATAATTCGCCGTATCCACCCCGTCGGACTGCACATGCACCTCGACATTCGACTCGCCCACCGGAACGCCTATCCAAGCTTCCGCGCTCCCCGCCTCCAATGGGCGGCCCGCAATCGATATCTGAGCCAAAGGGTCCACGCTCGAGGCCGCCAACCTCAGCTTCGAGCGCGAATAGGTAAGTTGCACCCCGTAATCCAGAATCGTCGGGTGGAACGATGGCGAAATCCCGATCGGAAACGTCGCCAAGGATTGCAGGGAAGGATCATTCGTTGCGCGACGCACGTCCACAAAAACACTGGCCTCCCCGTTGCCGGCACGGTCGCGATAGGTCAACCGAAGTCGATAGGACCCAAAGGGCAACACATCGCCTCCAACCGATTCCAAGACCCTCTCATCAGCCGACAGATCTTCCGGATCCAACCGCAACAGTTTCGCGCCGGCCGTCGCCGCGTCGCCTCCCAGGACGAGCGTTCGGTCATTGGCGGAGACGGCTGAGTCAAACTTCAGGGTCGCGCTTCCTTCCTCGGCGTCCTCCGGCAAGGTGTAGGAAACATCCAGGGCGTCAACAAACCTCGCCCGGGCGCCCGGGCGATGGATCACCGGCGGCTGGGTTTGCGAGTCCAACCCCACACCAGTCAAGGTAACGCTCGACCTCGCGGCGGCTCCGACCACACGACAGGTCAGGGTCATGGAATAGATTCCGTCGGGCACCGGAGAGCCCTCGATGACATTGGGCGACGACGTCGGATCGCCGGTGTCCAGACCAAATAGGATTCTCTGCCCCGCACCGGAGTCCTTCAAACGCAGGACGTGACGCCCCGAGTCGCCTTCGAACACGAGTTCAACACTGCCGGGTTCGGGGTCGCCGGACAGTTCATACTGGACGACAAGGGATCCTCGATAAGTTGTCTCCGCATTCGGTGAGAACAACTCCGGCGGGTCGGCCGGCGCAAAAATCGAGACCGCAACATCCTCAACTTCCCCATCCGGAGCGCCGCCCAACGGAGAATCGATTCCTTCGCGACTGATCCGAAAGCGGGCAAACGATTCGCCCAAGGACGCGTTCGCCGGCACGCTGATGGCAACCGAGCCCATTCCCGGATCCAGCGCGACACCGACGGCCACCCGCTCCGAGGGCGATTCCCAAACGCCATTCCGATTGAAATCCACCCACGCATCGACCTTCCCCGGTTCCCCGGACACGACCAGGGGAATGGACGCCGTCTCGCCCGCGATCAGTTCCAGCGCCGGGATGCCGTCTTCGTCGTCCTCGCCATGCCCATCATCCCCCATGGCTTCCGGATCAGGAAAACCATCAACATCCGAATCCACGAGCGCGCCGAATCTCGGCCCCTCCGGCCCGATCAAGTGCCGTGCGCCATTCGCCGCCAAGGTCGTGCCGTAGGATGCCGGGGCATCGCCATAATCAATGCGCTGAACGACCATGACATTCGCGATGCACATGGCTTGGTTGCCGGCGTCATCGGTTGCCGTCAAGGTGATCGAGTGATCCCCCAAGTCAACGAGATCAAACTCCGCGCGACTCAACTCCCAGGTGAAGCCGCCGCAATTGTCCGTCGTGCCGGCGTCGATATCTTCGGGCTTGAGCATCCCAACGCCGTCTTCATTCAAAAGAAGCTCAAAACTCCGGCATGCCACGACGGGCGCCTCGGCGTCCCGGACCGTCACCTTGAAGCTGGCCTCGCTGACATTGCCCGCGGAATCCTCCGCCCGATGGGTCACCATGGTCTCCCCGATCGGAAAGCGCGCCCCTGACCCCAGACCGTCCGTCCGAGCCAAGGTCGTCTCAGAGCAATCATCCACGCTGACGACATACGGAACCACCGCGCCGCAGGACCCGGGATCGTTGTCTACCACAAGGTCGCCGGGCGTCGTGATCACCGGCGCGCGATCATCCACCACGGTCACTTTGAATTGATGTGTGCGCGTATTGCCCGAGCCGTCGGTGGCGTTATGTGTGACAAGCGTGATGCCGGGAGGGAATGAGGCGCCGCTTGCAAGTCCGGACGTCCGGTCAATCCGCACACCAGGGCAGTTATCCTCCGCCTCCGGAGCTGCATAGTTCACCGTCGCGCCGCAGCCGTCGCGCCCCAGGGATACGGTCACATCTCCAGGACCGGCGATCGAAGGCGCTTCCGTATCCAACACCGTCACTTTGAAACTGCGCTCTGATACATTGCCGACGGCATCCACCGCCCGATGCGTGACGACCGTCTCCCCTTTCGGAAACAAAGCGCCGCTCGCCAACCCGGTCTCGCGCGTCAATGTCACTCCCGGACAGTTGTCGCTCGCCGCAGCGCTATACTGCACGACCGCTCCGCACATGCCGGGATCCGTCGAAACCTCAAGGTCCCCGCTCCCTGCGATCAGCGGCGGTGAGTCGTCGACAACCAGAACTTCATAGTCTTCCACCTCCCCGTCGGCCGCCTCGCCCGCCGGCGACAAACCGCCGGAGGAACTGACCCGAAACCGGGCAAAGGTCATGCCATGAATCGCATCGCACGGAACGTTCACCACAAACTCGTTGGGGCCGGCCATCAAGGTGGCCGAGGAGGCGACCCGCTCCCCGGGATCATTCCAGTCGCCGTCCGCGTTCCAATCCACCCACGCATCCAATCGACAATCGGTGGAAACCATGACGACAACCGTGTTGCCCGTGCCCGGCAACAACGTGGAGATGGCCACGCCGTCGTCGTCGACTCCATCCCCCGACGCATCGGATGATGCCTGCCCGTCGTTCTCCAGATCAAAACCCTGCCCCAGTCGCAAGGGACTGAGCCTATGCCGGGCTCCGTCCCGCACGAACGCCACCGGATAGTCGTCCGGCGCGTCGCCAAAATCATACATCACTTCCTGTATCACCTGAACCAAGGGATCGGACACACTGGCATTGAAACTGGCGTCGCCCGAGTAGTGCGCGGTCAACGCGCGGGATCCCTCCGGCAACCCGGTCGTCGAAATCGCGACCTGCCCCTGTCCGTCGATCGACTCCTCGCCGATCACATTGCCGCCGTCCTTGAAGACCACCGCCCCGGTCAACAGGGCCTCGAACTTGGCCTCGAAAACAAGATCCTGTGCGATGGCCGAACTCCAGCCCTGTGTGGAAAGCGTTCCAAAATCGGATTGGTTGCTCGCGCTGACCAAATGGCCGCCGTCATAGGCGCTCCCGATTCTGACCGCCAGATTCGCCTCGCTCGCAACACCGTCAAAATAATCGGAGGCGCTGATGAAGAACACATAGGTTCTGGCCGGATCCAACTCCGCGTTGAGAGGAAAATCAAACCGCCGGAATTCCCCATGCGACAGCCTGTCCGTCGTCCTTACGGAAGCGGAGTGAATGATCGGCCCGACGATCCGGTCGCCGTCCCACTCCGCGAGGTAGCCCCCGAAATCCAAGGGGTCCGGATGGACGTCCGGTGAATCGCTCAACCAAAACGAAAACTCCCTCAAAACCGGCGATTGCGCCGGAACGGAAAATGTCTGACCAAACGTGGCCATGGTCCCGGGTGCCTGCATTCCCTCTCCCATCGGCGACGCAACCGTCGTTCCGTCCCACCCAGGCAGAGTGGTCAAGACTCCCCGCGCAGCGGGCCCCGTCGGAGTGACATCGGCGGTCAAGGTGACCAACGTCCCCGCAGGCGCCGGATTCAAACTCGTGGACAACGACGTCATCGTGTCGGCTTTGAATCCAGAAACCGTCAACGCGGTCGCTGCCGATTCGCTCGCGGCATGAATGTCATCGCCCAGGTATTCTGCGATCAGGTTGGCCTCGCCCACCGGCAACGCCGCGATTTCCAACGTGGCGATTCCGGCGACCAGCCTCCCTCGTCCAATCGCCTGCGCCTCGTTGTAAAACGCCACGACCCCCTCAACCGTCGCGCCGGACGGAATCGTCGGAATGACCGACGCCGTCACCGTCACCGTTTCGCCCAGTCCCGCCGGGCTCGGGCCGACCGAGTCGATCATCGTGGTCGTCATCGCGGGAATCACCGTCGAACCGTCCGCCGGAGTGATGGTATGGGCGTCGATCCCATAGGCGATATGGAAGTCGTCAAACCAGGCGTCGCCGTTTGATCCAGCGCCAGCGTTATCGTCGACCTTTATCATGAAGCTGACCATCGCATCGGTGGCGGAGCCATTGCGGAACGCCTGATTTGCCGCCACTTGAACCTGATGTCCGCCTTCCGGCTGGATGTAGGCGTCATACGTGTCCGAGACGTGATCAACAACGATCCACACCCCGTGCCACAGCTCCTTGGCGAGGACTCCGGAATCGCCGAAGTTCAGGCCGCCCATACCATCGTCGGAGAAGGTCAGGTCGGTTCCTCCGTCGTTGAATCCGCCGGGAGACTCGGCATCACTGAGACTCAGCCGGAGCCAAAGATCCGCCGCGCCAGACTCAGCGGGAAAACCTCTCATTCTGAAGAAAAACGTGCTGATGGCGCTTTCAGGAATCTGTAAGACGGGAGAATTGACAAAGACACTCTTGTTCACGCCCTGATTGAAATGCAGAACTTGGTTGAGCGGGTTGTCCGGATCCGCCCGAACGCTGAACTCGCTGGCCGAAACGGAATCGCCGCCCCAATTGCCCTGGCCGGCAACTGCCGCGTCGAGCGTGAGCGCTTCAAAGTCTTCAATCAGCGCATAGGCAAAATCACCGGGCCCCATCAAGGGCGTGAGGTCGGAATAGAAAACAGTTCCGACATCGCCAGGCTGCCCGATCGTATTGGCGCCAACCGGTTGACCGCCGAGGACTTCGATGGCGCCGCCGCTGGCGGTCAATTCGTCCTGGTAGTAAACTGCGATGCGCCCTCCCGCGCCCCCGCCGCCATTCGCTTGCGCTCCCGAGGCGCTGCCACCGGCTCCGCCGTTGGCCCGAAGCGCGCCGTCAATCACAACGTCCTTGCCAAAAACAAGAATCCCGCCGCCGCTTCCGCCGCCCGAGGTCAATTGCGATCCGCTCCCCGCGCCGGCGCCGCCATTGGCCTGGATAACCACGCCCGCCTCGATCGCCAAATCGCCAACCGCGCCGAGGGCGAGCGCGCCGCCGCCTCCTCCCCCACCCTTGTTGTAGGTGGCTCCCGCGCCGCTGCCGCCCAGCAATTCCGACATCTGCAGATCGCCGGCGACCATTCCTCCCGCCGCTTCGCCGCCCCCACCGACGCCGCCGTAGCCCGCGCCGCCGCCCGAGCGATCGGAACTGGATGTGGCGCCCAGACTGCCGCCGGGTCCTTTGCCGTTCACACCGGTAAAGCCCGGCTCCGCTGCGTCGCGAATGGAATCGCCTCCGTCAAACCCGCCCGGGCCACCCAGACCATGAACCCGGTGACCGCCCGCGCCGCCGTTCAGATTCAGGCTGAGACCGCCTCCCAACGTCAAATCAGATTGGGAGAGGATGGCCAATCCGCGTTGGCCGGAAACGGAGGGACTGGTCTGGAGGTCGATGCCGCTGAAGGTGAAAACGGCCACTTCCGCGCCGCTCGGCGTCACGATCAGTTCGCCGGTCCCCGTAAGTCCGCCGCTGACCGTCAGCGTGTCCGTGTCAAAACTGAGCGCGCTTGTGCCGGCGTTGATGGTTCCCAGCGCGGTGAAATCGCCCGGCGACAGCTGAGCGACCGTGGAGGAATCGTTGTCCAATCGAGTCAGGCGCAGCGGGTTGAGCATCACGCCGTCCAGCAGCGGGTCGCTCGAGGCCAGGCCCGCCATCGCCATTGTCTCGATCGGCGGATCAACCACGGCGCCGTCGCTGGCCCGAAGGAGAATCGTCGCGGGCGTTGGCCAGTCCTCTGGAAGGTACTCCGGCGGCGACGGATGGAAACTGACGCCGCTGGACTCGATCCCAAGCCAATTCAATGTCACCGACGAAGCGGGAGCTTCATGAAAAATCCACTGCAACGCAGTTCCGTTTCCACCTTCCCGCAGGGTCAGGTGATTCGGAAAAACAATCGGCGGGAGTTCGCTTCCCTGCAAACGGGCCATGCGATGCGCGTAACGCAAACCCAACAAACGTTGCGAAGCTGCGGTAAAATGAGTTCCGTCGAATGCGGTCAATCCCGTGGTCCGCGCCACGTCCGTGTTGGCGACTTCCTGTGACAAGGTCAGCAGAATGTCATCGACGTCGTCGGCTTTGGAATCGAGAAGGGTTCCGGCAACAAAAGGAATATCCGTTGGGTTGGCTATTGTCGGATCCAACGCCGCGATATCCGTTCTCAGGTCCTGAATCAACTGATGCAACAAGGCGCGATAGGTCGCGGGATTGTCGCGCGCGAAGCTCAGATTCGACTCGCCCTGATGCCAGATAATGCCGCCAAACCGGGCATTGCCGGAAAGCGCATCCGCCACAGAGTCCAGCGCGTCGGCGTAGAGTGTCAGATTATCCGGATCGGATGCGGGGTTCTTCTGCCATTCTTGAATCGACGTGCCGCCATGGGCAGCGGGGATCAACCCGATGCGCTGGTCTTCGCTCCGCAAGCGAAGCAGCCCCCAGCCAAACGAGACACCCGGCCCGACTGCGACCGGTTTGACTTCGCGATCGTGTTGAGGCAAGGGATCGCTTGCCGCCTGCCAGGTTGCCAGGTCGTGATCCCAATGCTGCAGCCGTTCGTCCGTGAAGGCGGCGTCCGGATGCACGGCGTCCGAATCCGGATCCGAGGCGAGCCGCCCCCGACCGGACATGTTGCTCTGGCCGATCAGCAGGTAGACTTCGATGGGCTCAGCCTGGCGATCAAGCAGTTGCTGACGATAAAGCGAGACGGGCTCCAGGTCGGCGCGGCCGGTCAGTTCGATGAAGCCGGCTGGCTGGCTGAACGGACCGCTGCCCGAAATCGCGCCGCGACAACCAATCGCGTAGTTTTGCGCGGTGGGCGGTTTCTGGATGCTCGCCGACCCAATGCCCATGTCGCAATTCCAGGCGACGGAATGCGCCAACGACCAGCCGTGCCCCGTGCCGTAGCTGCCGCGATTGTAGAGACCGAGCAGGCGCAACCCCGAGGAACGCACATTGATCTCCGTCAATCCGTCATAGAGGAATCCCATGCCCCAGCGTCGATGCCCCTCGCTGGAGGTGTAGGCGGCTGAAGAAACACAGTCCAGAAAAACGATCCCGTTGTCCCGGCTCGTGCCGTTGCCGGTGAAGGCATGCCTCGCGTTGGAGGCATGGCAATTCTCAAAGAGGATCAACTGCGATTTCTCGACGTTGAAGTTGTAACGTTTGCCGCCGGTGACGACGCTGTGTGGCTCAAGCGCTTCACAATTCAAGGCCGTGCAGCGTGTGGCGGTTCGGAAGAGAATTCCCGAGTAGACAAAATGCTCGGAAACCACGTCGCGAACCCAGCAATTCTCCGTCTCGGTAAAAACGATCGCGGATCTTGCGTGGTCTTCGGATGTCTCCCCATTGGTGTCGATGGTCACTCGGAGATTCTCAATGCCAATTTCCTGAAGAATGTCGGAACGATCGGCAAGGAAGATGTAACTTTGGGCGAGCGAACGATCCAGGGTGTTGAATACCGGCGCGTCCATCGTAATGCGATTGCCGTCGATGGCGGTGAGGTTGCGGCTGAAAACCAGCGGTTGGGAATTCTCACTCCAGGGATCGTCCGATCCCGTGGCTCCAAAATCGATGGCTGTCAGCCAAGCCTCCGTGCAGGGATGATAAACGACGATGTTGTCGCCCACGGCATAGCCGCTTGCGTCCGCCACGGCGAATGAACGATCTCCCACGAGGACGCGATCCGTCACGATATCGCTTCGAGTCCCTGCAAGTTCGCTGGAAAATCCATGGGTCCCGCCGATTCCGATCTTGATGACGTCCGACGTATCGGTCCCGGTGCGGTGAAGGATGCTGTCCTCCGCCGGGTTCGTTCCATTGCCCGAGCCCCGCAACACGACTCCGGATGCCCGGATCAACAGTGAGCCCGAAATGGGGTAGTCGCCGGGAGCCAACTGCAACGCGCCTCGAAAACCATTGGCGTCCGGCGCCCGCAATTCGACCGCCTCAATCGCGGCCTGCAAGTGAGCCGTGTTGTCACCCCCGACCGGAGCGACGTTCGCCACAACCGGCACATTTGGCAGAGCCACCCCGCCGCCCCGATAGCCGGCAACGCTGAAATCGGGAATTCGGTTGCCCTCGACGTCCGAAGTGTAAACCAGGCTGCCGTCCGGCCCGGGAAACGCCCGGGTCGAATGCGCCGCGTTGGCCGATTGGACCGCGGAAACGGCCAAAAGTATGCCGATCATGCGCCCTATGGCGTGACGTCGGTGGGACGGTGTCATACTTGAAAACCTGCCAAGACGGCGGCGTCTATGCGTGGAGTCGAGCGTCCGCTTGGCGGCGGAGCGGCTATCGTATCGAGAGGCATTGCGGACACTATCCAATGGACAACCAGTTCGCAAGCGCCGCTCGTCGGAGACCAACCGCAGCAGCGCTCCGCCCAATCTCAACCGCGTCCCTCGCAGGCGGCATCCAAAAAAAACGACCCAGCCCGGCCCTGGAGAGGGCATCACCGTTTATTGCTGTGCCCTGATTCTCGTGTCAAAGCATCGACATCCCTACAACGTCCGACGAACGCAACACTGGACAGCGATTCCAACAGTTTCGCCCGTCAGCAACCAAGGCATGCGCCCCGGTTCCTGCTCGATCGCAAGGCGCGCCGACAGGTTTCAGAGCTTCCATTTATGCTCCCGTTGATTACCCCCGTCCGGGAACCTCATCCTCAGCGTCCTGCCCGACTCGGGATGGGCCTTGCCGAACGCCTTCCGAATGGGACTGATATCGACACGCAGTTCGTGGGTGACAATCGCCTCGCAAGGGTCGTTCTTCGCATTGTGGGAAATTCGCAGATCGACCATGACCCCGCCATCGCCGTCCTCCTTGAAGTCTCCCGACCACCAGACGGCGTACTCGTGTTTCTCGCAGCCTCCGCCGGTCGAAAGCTGAAGAAGCAGTTCGTCGCCAGACACACTGACACGCTCCAGGTCGAAGGGATCCAGGCGCGCGACAAATCTCCTTCCGTCCCAGGTCCGGAGCGCGCCGGGCTTCGCAACATCCGAAGTCGCCGCCGCGTCCGGTTGAGAAGCGGAGACCGAAACCGTCGTTGAGGCATCCTGTCGATCGAGGTTGCGGCCGGCATCAGGCGTCGGCCCGCAACCAAGGCCAACCCACAGAAATCCGATAACCATTCCATTGAGGGTCTTCATTGCCGCTTTAAGCGCTTCCTTCATCCAAAAGGTTCACCGTCAAAAGATCCAGACACAAGGAGGCGCGCCCCAGAGCCCGCGCCGCCGCATTCCAGTCTTACCCAACGTCCACTGCCCGGCTCAACTCGGGCTTGGGAAATGCCGAGGAGGGTCGTAAACTCCGGCTGTTAGATCACCCCCGCCATGACCAACCGTCGTTTCCACCTCCTTCTGGCGCTCGCGGGATTGGCTCTGTCGATTTGCCGCCCCCTGACAGCGCAGCCCTACGGTCTGACGCAGCGACCGGAAGTGGAGCCCTTCCTGAATGGAGCCCTGCCGGAGCGAGCGCCCGAGGTTGCCGGCGATTGGTCGGCCGTGCCGGCCTTTCCCAATCTGACCTTCACCAACGCCCTGGGACTGGCGGCGATCCCCGGCACGGACAAGCTGTGCGTCTGGGAACGCGAAGGCAGGGTCTGGTCCTTCGACAATGACCACGAGGAGGAGGACAAGGCCCTGATCCTGGACATCAGCGATCGCTGCCAGGGCTGGGACGACTCAGGCATGCTGGGGTTGGCGTTTCATCCCCAATTCGAGGCAAACCGCCACGTTTACGTTTACTACACCTGGGTCGAACCCGGCACGGTGGCGGGCAATGCCCTTACGCGACCGGCAACCGTCATCGCCGGAGCCTATCACGATCGCCTGACGCGCTTCACCATGGACCAGGAGGGCCGCGCGATTCCCGAATCGGAACTGGTCCTGGTCGACCAGTCCGGCGACTCCGTCTGGCACAATGGCGGCGGCCTCTTTTTTCACCCGGACAACGGCTTTCTCTACTGGTCGGCCGGCGACGACATCGATCGTGACAAGTCCCAGACGCTCACCGGCGGACTCTTCTCCGGAGTCTTCCGGATCGATGTGGATCAACGCGGCGGCGACGTCAGTCACCCGATCCCCCGCCAACCGGAGAATGGCGTCACGGCTCATTATTACATTCCCAATGACAATCCCTTCGTGGGACAACCCAATGTGCTCGAGGAGTATTTCTGCCTGGGCCTGCGCAACCCACACCGGATGACGATCGACCCGCCGAGCGGACGCATCTTCATCGGCGACGTCGGCGCGGCCCTGCGGGAGGAGGTCAATGTCATTGAACCGGGTGAGTCGGGCCTGAATTTTCAGTGGGAGCGGATTGAGGGACTCGCCGGGGATCTCCTGCCGCCCTTTCCGGGGATCAATCGCCGCCCCATCCTCGACTACGGTCGCGAGGACGGCAACGCGATCATCGGCGGCTACGTCTACCGCGGCTCCGAATTCGCCGAGAGCCTGGGCGGGCGCTACCTGTTCGGGGACAACGTTCGGCGCACCATCTGGATGTTGGACGAATCAACCTCCCCGGCCGGGAAAGTCCCGCTGTGCGTCATGCCGCAGGGTAGCGGACCTAACTCCGGCTTCGACTATACCGGCCTTTCTTCCTTCGGCGTCGACGCCGACAACGAGATCTACCTGTGCCAGTTGAGCAGCATCGGCGGACAAATCTACAAGCTGGCGCGCTCCGGGCCGCCCGCCGCCGAACGCCGGATGCCGCTGCTCCTGTCGGAGACCGGGACCTTCAGCGACCTGACGACACTGACGCCCGCACCGGGCCTGATTCCCTACTCCGTCAATTCCCCGCTTTGGTCAGACGGCGCTCAGAAAGATCGCTGGATGGCCGTTCCGGAGGATGAGGAACTTGAATTCTCGCCAACCGGCGAATGGTCCTTTCCCGCCGGCACGGTCTTTGTAAAACATTTTACCCTTGCGACAAACGCCGCCACGCCCATGCAACGCCGCCGCCTCGAGACCCGCCTGCTCGTCGTCGACACCAACCAGGCCGTCTACGGAGCCAGTTACAAATGGCGCCCCGATGGGAGCGACGCCGAATTGGTCTTGTCGTCAACCCGCGAGGAGATTCCCATTACCGACCCGCAGGGCGACCGCATGCAACACTGGAGCTACCCGGGGACTCAGGACTGCCTGCGCTGCCACCGTGGCGTGTCGGGCGGTGTCCTGGGCGTCAACACCCGCCAACTCAACGGCGACGCCCACTACTCAACCACCGGCGTCACCGACAACCAATTGCGCGCGCTCAACCATATCGGCCTGTTCGAGGAGGCGCTGGACGAGTCGGCAATCGCTGGATTCCCGCAACTGGCGGCAATCGGGGACGAATCCGCGTCGTTGGAGAAGAGAGCGCGATCCTACCTCGACGCCAACTGCGCCCACTGCCATCGGCCAAACGGGGTGCGCGCCCTCTTCGACGCGCGTTTCGGCACACCGTTGGACATGCAGGGACTGCTCAATGGCGAGGCGATTCATTCCCTCGGAATCGCCCGCGCGCGCATCGTCGCCCGGACCGAACCTGAACGCTCCGTTCTATTGACCCGAATAAGCGCCTCCGACTCGCTCCGTATGCCCCCCCTTGCCCGCAACGTGGTGGATGAGCAGGCCGTGGCCTTGTTCACTGCATGGATCGAGACGCTTCCGCCGCTGCCT
>CAZFLK010000094.1:0-21113 GCA_964519245.1 uncultured Verrucomicrobiota bacterium | reverse complement strand
GCCGGGGCCTCGTGTGTTTTGAAGATTTCGAACGGGGCGATGGCCGGGCTCATTTGGCTGCAGGATGGCGACGTGATCGATGCGGAGGCGCAGGGGTTGAAAGCGGAGGAAGGCTTTCGGAAGATTCTGGAATGGCGCGGCGGAAGTTTTGAGAAACTGCCGGCGGACGCGGGGCGCGAACGCGCGATTTTCAACTCCTATCAAGGGCTGTTGTTGGACAGCGCTCAGACCCTGGACATGGCCGAGGCGGGCGATCTGGGATTGGATGGCGAGGGCGGCGCGATGGAGGGAGCGGAGAACCTGGGCCGCCTGGGGCCGATCACCCGGTGCGCCGGGGTTGAGCTGGCGTTGACGGTCAGTTCCTCCGAACCGCACGAGACCAAGGCTTGGGGCGTGGAGAACACGGAATCGTTGGGGGCGTGGACGCGGGAACGGATGGCGCGGTTCGGTTCCCTGGGCAAGACGTTGAACCTCGGTCAGTTGAAGCAGGTTTCGGGTGTCGGCCTCAAGCGACATGTGGCGTTGTTGCCGGGCGCTGAGGGAACGCTCTGCGTGGGCATTCAGCGGTCGTTCAGCCAGAGTGAAGTGCGCGAAACCCTGAAGGAGATACAGGTCAAATGGGGCTCCTGAGTTTATTTTCCAAGAAGAAGCCGGAGAAGGTGGAGAAACTGCCTTCGGGAAGCTTTCGCATTGATTCATCGGGGCAGATCAGCGCCTCGACGCTTCCGGGCGCATTTCCGGAAGAGTTGATGCGGGAGATCGGGGGCGTATTCGTCGAAACCTTCAAGTCGGCGAAAGAGCAGGGGTTGCCGTTGAAAGAGTTGAATCTGGACTACGCCGGCGCCAAGATCGTCGGGCGGGAAGCCCGGGGCGGAGCGGTGATCTTCCTGACGCCCCGCAAGTTTTGATTTCTGTTCGCGTGGATCTCGGCTGCCCGCGCGCGATTCCCCACAGGTATGGCTACGGAGAAAGAGACATTTGAAAAACTGATATCCATGGTGGAGAGCTACACGGAGACGTGGAAGCAGCTTCATCATTACATTGCGCTGGCGAAGACGAAGAAGTTCGACGAGGAGGATGAGTCGGAGTTTCTGGAGATCAAGAGCGTGATCACGCAGGAGTTGGAGTTGATCATGGCCACGGTGGAGATCGATTCGCCTTCCCGCGAGGATGTGCATGATCTCATTGGCAAAATTCCCACGTTGCAGTCGCTCTGCGAACAGAACGAGAACTTCGTCCGGAGCATTGACACCCAGTGGCACCGGAGTTTCGTCGCGTTGCAGACCCTGCAGGGGATGGTGAAGGCGCAGGTCCGGGAGATGGAAAAGAAGAAGGGCAAGGATGACGCCGACTTTCGCCCGGTCCTGGATCGCGTTGAGAATTATGTCGAGACCTGGAATCAGGTCCTGCATTACCTGAACACCGCTCGCGATGGACGGTTCGACGAGGAGGACGAAACGGAGTTCCTGGAGATCAAGAGCGTGGCGCTTCAGGAGTTGGAATTGATCTACTCGATGATGGAGTTCGAGTCGCCGTCGAAGGCGGAGATCATTGAGATTCTGTCCAGCGCGGTTTCGCTGGAGTCGTTGTCCCAGCAGAATGAGAACGCCCAACGGACCCTGGGGGACAAGTGGCACAAGGTCTTCATCGGGTTTCAGTCGTTGGCGGGCGCGATCAAGGCGCAAGTGAAACTCGCGGACAAGAAGACAGCGGAGCCGTCCATGGAGGAGCGGGTGGCGCAAATGGAGAACTACGTGGAGACCTGGAAACAGTTCAACCACTTTCTCGGAGTCGCCCGTTCAGGCAAGTTCGACGAGGAGGATGAATCGCAGTTCCTGGAAACCAAGAGTGTGATCGTGCAGGAGATGGAGTCGATCTGCGCGGTTTCGGAATTGACGTCGCCGACCCGTGAGGATGTGCACGGCATCGTGATCGGGGCGATATCCCTGGCCCGTTTGGGATCGCCCAAGGATGCGGGGGCGCTGAAGAACACCGAGAGCAAGTGGCACAAGATCTTCATCGGGTTCCAGGCCGTGTTGGGGCAATTGAAGGTTCAACTGCAGGAATCGGGCAAGAAGAAGGGGTGGAGTCTGTTTGGCTGGGGCAAGAAGTAGGCCTTGCAGGAGCCGAAGGTCTTTCCGAGGAGGGAAACGCACTTCATGGCGGGTTTCCCTCGTCGGCAATTCACTGCCCCGCGGGCATTTGGGTCACTGCATTCACGGACTTGATGTTGGCCTCCTTGGCTATGTCCATCACATTGACGATGATGCCCCAGGGGGTTGATTTGTCCCCGCGGATGGAGAGGCGCACCTTGGGGTTGGCCGTTGATTTTTCGGTCAGGGCGGCGCGCAGCGCATTGGTGGTCACCGCCTGGTTGCCGAGGTAGAAGTAGGGCGGGGTCTGGGCCAGCGTGAGCACGATCAAATCCTCTTCGGCCTCGCCGGGTTTGGATTGTTTCGACTCGGGGAGGGCGAGTTTCAAGGCGGGAATCCGACTCTTGAAGGTGGTGGTCACCATCAGGAAGATCAGGATCACAATGAGCACGTCGATCAACGCGATGATGATGACCGCGGGCGGTTGACGTCGTTTCTTTTCCCGGAACTGCATGGCGTGTCGGGGCGCAAGGGTTATCCGCGCCTGGAGCCGGAGCGGGCGGAATCGAGGGCTTCGGAAAGGGCTTCGGAGGCGGGCGCCTTGGCGGTGCGGGCCGAGACCTTGGGGTTTGGAGCGGACTTGGCCCGCAGGCGATAGCACCGGCGAACGAACTCGTCGCAGATGTTTTCCATGGACACGGTCAACGATTCGACCTTCCGCGTGTAGTAGCTCCAGGAAATGATGGAGGGAATGGCGATCAGCAGGCCGAACATGGTGGCTCTGAGGGCGAGGGAAATGCCGGCGGCGAAGGCTGCGTAGTCGCCCAATCCGGATTCGCCCAGGCTGCTGAAGAGGGTGATCATGCCGTAGATTGTGCCGACCAGGCCCATGAGCGGCGCGACCCCCGTGCAGATTTCGAGGACGATCAGGCCGCGCTCGAGTTGATTGATCTCGTGGCGCGCCCGGGTCTGGATGATGTCGATGTTCTCCTCCTTAGGCCAGTCGAGGTGATTGGCGGCTGTCAGGACGAGTCGGCCGAGCGGCGAGGCGTTCTGTTGGCAGATCTGCTTGAGCTTGGGCAGATCTTCGAGCGAGCGGCAGTTCTCCACGGCGGCTTCAACGCGTCCCGGCGCGACACGGGGCCATTGCAGGGCGAAGCCGCGCTCGATGATGAAGGTGAGCGCGCAGATTGAAGTGACGGCGAGCATGCTGAGAATCGCGGTCTCGACGTTCAGGAAGTCGGGCAGTAGGGCCAGTATCATGGGCGTTGTCACGGTTGCAGGGGCTGTTCCTCACAGAGTTTGAAATTTCAGGCAAGCTTGGAATGAACTTTCGGGGCGGGCTCAGTAGTGAAAGGTGAACTGAACGTCGTGGTAGTCCTTGCCCAGCATGCGGTGCATGGACTCGGGCCACTCGTCGAACGGCGCAGGTTCGGTGATTGATTGGAGGCAGAAGTAGGATTGGAGCGCGCCGACGGACGACGAGGCGGTCCGGGTGTCGGTGACGCGGCCGTCCAGGTGGACGCGGAACTGCACGACAACCTTCCCCCCGGGGGGGATGATGCCGGGGTAGGAGTCCAGTTTGTCGTGCCAGCATTGCGTGATGGCCTCGATGAGCTTGCTGCTGTAGACGCCGAGTTCGCTGCCTCTGGCGTCAATGGAGACCTTGGCCCTTTTGCGTTTTGCGCCGCCGTCCTGCTTCATGATCTGTCCGGGGTTTCGTTTGGCCATCTGCTGACGGGCTTCCTCCAGGGTCCGTGGTCGCGAGGGGCGTGGTTCCGGCTTGGGAGCGGGCTTGGGTTTGGGTTCGGACGGTTTGGGTTGGGGGGGGCTGGCGGTCAGGCGAGGCTTGGTATTGCCTTGCTCGCTCTTCTTGGCGAGAGCCGTGGGGTTGGGTTCCGGTTTGGGCTTCGGCTCCGGTTTGGGGGTCGCGGGAGCCTTGGCGAAGTCCTTGGGCTGTTCCTTGGGTTGCTCGGGTTTGGCTTCGGGCTTGTTGAGCAACGGTTTCAAGGGCATGGGTTTGTCTTTCGGCGCGTTGTAGGTTTGCAGAACCTTGTCCTGGATGCCGTCGATCCTGGCTTCGCCCTTGTCGATCTCCGGGGAGTCGTCGGAGGCCTTCGTGTTGGCGAAGGAGAAGCGCTTGGTGTCTTTCGGCGGCTCGGTCTTGGTTGCGGTGGAGGGATCCACCCAGACGAACTCCAATGGAACGTCCGGAGGCTCTGGTTCGGGGGGGCGGGCGTCCTCGACCTCGAACTCGATGGTGACCATCTTGGGTTCCTTGAGTTCAGCGGCCTTGGCCTTCTCTTTCTCATCGGGCTTCCGGTCGGGCATATTGTCGCCGATCAGGAAGAGCAGGGCGTGAATGAGGATGGAAATCACGAACGCGCGCCCCTGGGAGATGCCTCCCGGGTCTCTCGAAAAAGAATATGGCGAATCCGCGTTCACGGCGGGTGAGCTTGCAGAAGTTGACGCGCGGCGGCAATGGTTTGTTCCCGCGACGGCGACGGAGAACGGCTATTTCAGAGGCGGGGTGAAGACGTCGAACGCCTCCACCTGGATCTCACCGGAGCCAATGGGCGCAAGTTCGACCTGGTGTTCGCCGTTGGGCAGGTTGGCTGCGATGGTGATCCGAACCTTTTCAGTGCGGCCGCCCAGGAGATCGACCTCGGCCAAGGCGGATCGGACGACGTTCCAACTCCATTGGTCGCCCCGCTTGTTGCGCTCGGCGCGCCGCCATTCGGCGGGGTCCATGAGGATCTGGCCTGAATCGCTGACGAACTCCTTGAAGGCGTTGCCCCGGCCGTCCTTGCCGGTGACGCTGCCGGTCAATTCGAAATTGCCGTCATCGTCGAGCATGGTGAGGGTCCAGGTCTGCGGGACGATATTGACCCCGAGAGTGACGCCGTGGGGGGATTGGTCCCGCGCGGGACTGCGGCGCTCCTGGAAATTCGTGCGCGCCGGCTCGATGTAGGTCATGAAGAAGGCGTCGGCTTCTTCGGCGGGGTCGCCGTCGATGGTTACGGCCAGTTTGCCGCCGTCGGGGCGGGTCCAGGCGATGATGTCGAGGCGGTTGCCGACAAAGCTCACGTTGAATCCATTGCCCAATCGTTCGAAGCCGCCCTCTTCCTCGGTGAGACGATGTTCGCGTTCGAGTGGATCGTAGTTGAACTCATCGGGGGCGTGAAAATGGCGGGCGATGTTCTGATTGACGATGTGGGCCCCAAAGGGACTCTGGTGGACCGCGTCGGAAAGCAGGTCTTCGATCTTGAGGTTGTTGGCCTTCAGATAGGCTGCCCACTCGGCGCGGTTCTCCACGAATTCCACCCCGTGTTTCGCGCAGACTTTGCGCAGGGCGGCGACATCCTGATCGGGCGCATTCTCGGACTTTCCCCAATTGGGCTTGCCGCGTTGGCGCCAGTGGATGCTCGGCACGATGATGTCCGCGGTTGTGTTCTCGCGCAATTCGGTGAGGAGTTTATCGAGGTTGTCCGGTTTGCCGATCGTGTAAATGATGACGACATCAGGTTGGTCGGGGATGACCAGGTGCCGGGCCCAGCCGCGCAGGTACTGCCAGGGGACGGAATTGCCGACCATGCGGCGGTAGAGGATCGGCTTGGTTTCGCCGAAGCGTTTCTGGAGGAGGCCGATCAGTTCGTCGCCCGCGCCCAGGCGCGCGGTGTAGCTCGAACCGAGGGCCCAGATAAGAAAGGGGCGGGGTGGATCGAGGTCCGCGTCCATTTTTCCAAAGGCGAGAGCGAGGTTTCTGCCGTCCGTGGGGCGGGAGTCGGCGACATAGGGTTTGGCTGAGGCGGGCTGAGGCGGGGCTTCGAGCGCAAAGTTCGCGGGTTGGGCGGGGGCGTGCGGAATACAGCCGAAGAAAAGAGCCGACAGGAGGACGGCAGTGCGGCCCGTTTCTCGAAGGGCGTCTTCAATGCGAGTCATTGTCGGGACGATAGTGCAGGCGGCGCGGGGCGGCAATCGCGGGGTGAACGGCCGGAGCGTCCGCCCTGGCTTGCGGACAGTTCGATTGCGTCCCTTCGACTTCGCGCTCGACGCCGCCCGAACCGGCTGGTTGGATCCGGGGCTCCGATTTTATTGAACGCCCGACGGCGGCGACGCCGTTCAACGAACCTACAAGCACATGAGAAAGACGATCACGATCCTCGCGTTGGCCGCGGTTTCCGCGTTTTCGGGCCGCGCCGCCACTGTCCTGGTGGAAGCGGAAAGCTTTGAATCCCATGGTGGATGGAAACTCGACACCCAGTTCATTGATGAAATGGGGTCGCCCTATCTGCTGGCTCACGGTCTCGGCCGGCCGGTCAAGGACGCGACCACGACGGTGAATTTTCCAGTCGGCGGGACGTATCGTGTATTTGTCCGAACCAAGGATTGGGTGGCGCGGTGGAACGCCAAGGGGCAGCCCGGGCGCTTTCAAGTGTCGGTCAACGGCAACCCCGTGAAGGAAACCTTTGGAACGACGGGAGCACGGTGGCATTGGCAGGATGGCGGAAGCGTGCGAATCGAGTCGGGCAACGTCGCCGTGGCCCTGCATGATCTGACCGGTTTCGATGGTCGTTGCGACGCGATCGTTTTCACCGACGAGAAAAGCTTTACGCCCCCGAATGAGATGGCGGCGTTGGGAGCATGGCGGAAGGAGGCCTTGGGCTTGCCCGCGAAACCCGAGGTGAAGAAGGGCTACGATCTGGTCGTGGTGGGCGGCGGTTACGCCGGTATGGGCGCGGCGATCTCAGCGGCGCGCATGGGCTGCAAGGTCGCGTTGATTCAGAACCGGCCCGTGCTGGGCGGCAACGGCAGCAGCGAGGTGCGCGTCTGGGCCAAGGGCAACATCCGGCGCGGCAAGTTCCCGCGCATCGGCGAGATCATCGAGGAGATCTCCGACAGCGCGACCAAGTCGCCGGGAACCTATGAAGAATTTGAAGACGCGAAGAAGGAGCGCATCGTCCGCGCGGAGAAGAACATCGATCTCTTCCTCAATCATCACGCGAACGTCGTGGAAATGGACGGCGACCAGATCAAGTCCGTCACCGCCTTCGACACCCGCACCGGCGCGCAGCGGAAGTTCATGGGGCGCAATTTTGTCGATT
The DNA here is from genome assembly GCA_964519245.1 of uncultured Verrucomicrobiota bacterium. Classification (GTDB taxonomy): domain Bacteria; phylum Verrucomicrobiota; class Verrucomicrobiia; order Limisphaerales; family JAYPEY01; genus JAYPEY01. The sequence goes on along the minus strand of CAZFLK010000094.1, from coordinate 13,915 downwards.
GCACGGGGCACGGGACGATCGGCTATCTGGCGGGCGCGAGCTACGACATGACGGAGAAGGGGCGCATGGGCATGAGCAACATGTGGGCGTGGGATGAGACGGGGAAGGCGGAGACGTATCCGGCGACCCCGTGGGCCCTGGATCTTGAGATGAAGGACTTTCCCTATCCGCGCGATCACCATGGGCAATGGTTCTGGGAGAGCGGTTACGACAAGGACGCTTTGGGCGATGCGGAAGGCATCCGTGATTGGAACCTTCGCGCGGTGTTTGGCGCTTTCAATGCCATGAAGAACCGGGATGGCGCGGATGAACACCAGGACGCCATCCTGACCTGGGTCGCCTACATTGGCGGGCCTCGCGAGTCACGGCGGTTGATGGGGGATGTGATCCTGACCGAGGAGGACATCGTCGCGAAGCGTGATTTTCCGGATGGCTGCGTGCCGAGCACCTGGTCGATTGACCTGCATTACCCGAAGAAGCAATATGCCAAGAAATTTCCGGAGAACCCGTTCATTTCATATGCGGTGCATGGCAAGGGAGTGGATCGGGCCTATGGTTATCCGGTCCCGTATCGCTGCTTCTATTCCAAGAACATTCCGAACCTGTTCATGGCGGGTCGCTGCATCAGTGTGACGCACGAGGCGCTGGGCACCGTGCGGGTGATGAAGACCTGCGGCATGATGGGCGAGGTGGTCGGCAAGGCCGCGGCCATCTGCGCGAAGGAGGACACCACGCCGCGCGGCGTTTATGAAAAGCATCTCAAGACCCTGCTTGGCATGCTCGAACTGCCGGGGCAGGCGCGCCGCGAGTCCTTGGACAGCGAGACGATCATGCCCAAGACGCTGCTGCCGATGAGTCCCTTCGGACCGTTGGCGGGGGTGGATCCCGCGAAGTTGCCGGGGTTGGTCATTGATGACAAACAGGCGGAAAAGAAGGGCAAGTGGACGGCCGGCACGGGGCTCCAAGGCTTCATCGCCCACAGCTATCTCTACTCGGGCAACCCCGAGTCCGAGGCGCGCTTTCAGTTCAAGGTCGACAAGACCGGGACGTATGAGGTGCGTGTGGCCTACCAGAATCATGAGAACCGCGCGGCCGCCGCGCCGATCACCGTGCACTCCGCCGCCGGCGAGAAGACCATTCGCGTGGACATGAAGCAGAAGCCGCCGATCAAGGGTGGTTGGGTCTCCGTGGGCGAATACCGCTTTGAAGCCGGCAAGACCGGGGCCGTGGTCATCGGAGGCAAGCCGAATCCGAAGGGCAATCTCCACGCCGACGCCGTGCAGATCCTGCCCGCGAAGTGAGTGTGGAGCGCCGAGCATTGCTCGGCGTGGTGTCCAATGGCAAATCAGTTGGCCGGGCGATGCTCGGCGCTCCGTCATGCAAGGCGCTGAAGGCAGCCAGATTCGCAAGATCGCGCTTCACCTCGTTCGTGTCGGGACCTTCGTGCTGATATTGCTCCTCCTTCACCGGCAGCACGCAGCCTTTCGCGCGGCGGTCTCGGCGGATGGCGTTGAGCCCGTTTCGCTGGAATCCGTGGGTGACTTCTTTTCCGCTGCCCAGACGATTTCAGGGCCGGACGCTTCCGGGGCGCAGGTCGTGTTCGACGCAGATGAGAAAGCGGTGGGCTATGTCGTTCAAACCTCGCCGCGAAGCGATCACATTGTCGGTTACTCCGGGCCGAACAATGTCCTGATCGCCTTCGGCGAGGATGACCGGATTGTTGGGGGCCGGTTGCTCGGCAGCGGCGACACCAAGGATCACGCCGAGCAGGTGAGGAATGATGAGTTCTTCCTCGACTCCTTCAACGGCTTGACCGCGGAGGGGGCGGCGAGGCTCGATGACGTGGACGCGGTTTCGGGCGCGACCCTGACCAGCCTGGCGATCGTGGAGGGCGTGGTTCATCGGCTTGGGGGAACAAAGCGGCCCGGGCGCTTTCCGGCGGAGGTGGACGCCGCCAAGGCGACCCATGTCTTTCCACAGGCCGCGACCATTGGCGTCAGCGGGGCGGATCCGAGGTTGCTGGAAGCGAAGGATCAGTCCGGGGCTACAATTGGTCTCCTGGCCCGCACGACGCCGTATGCGGACAAGGTGATGGGGTACCAGGGGCCGACGGACGCCCTGATCGTTCTGGGGCCGGATGGGCGGACCATCAAGGGGCTGGCCTTGAACGAGTCGTACGACAACCAGCCCTATGTGCGGTATGTCGCGGAGGACGAGTATTTCCTGACCTACTTCAACGGGTGGACGCTGGAGCAGTTGGCGGCGACGAACCTGGTTGACGCCGAGGTGGAGGGCGTGTCCGGCGCGACGATGACCAGTGTGGCCCTGGCGGAGGGCGCGCAAGCGGCGGCGCGCGAACTGCTCAAGCCGGCGCCGAAGCCGGCGGTTGGTTCGAAGGCCTGGAAGCCGCGGGCGCGGGACATCGGAACAGCGGTCGTGGTTGTGTTGGGTTTGGTCCTGGGTTTCACCCGTTGGCGCGCATCGAAGCGGATGCGGATCGCGTTTCAGGTCGTGTTGATCGTCTACCTGGGATTCATCAATGGGGACCTGGTTTCGCAGGCCTTGCTGGTCGGTTGGGCGCAGAACGGCGTGGCGTGGCGCTTCGCTCCGGGTCTGGTCCTGCTGACCGCGGCGGCGCTGATCGCGCCGGTGGTCTCCAAGCGCAACGCGTATTGCCGGCAGTTGTGTCCCTTTGGCGCGGCGCAGGATCTGTTGAAGAACCGGCTGCCATGGAAAGCGAAGTTGCCGAAGCGGGGGCGCCTGTTTCTCGAGATGATTCCCGCGTTGCTGCTTGGGTGGGTTGTGATCGCAACCGCGCTGCATCTCTCTGTCAACCTGGCCGGGATCGAGCCCTTCGACGCCTTCGTCTGGAAGGTGGCGGGCGCATCGGCGATCGCGATCGCCGTGGTGGGATTGCTGGCGTCGCTGTTCGTGCCGATGGCCTACTGCCGCTTCGGTTGCCCGACCGGCGCGTTGCTTGATTTCCTGCGCTTCAACAACCGGAGTGATCAATTCGGCGTGAAGGACGGACTGGCTATGGCCTTGGTTGTTGCGGCGGCGGCGCTGTGAACGGCCGGGGCGTGTTTCCAGGTTTCGCTCAGGGTCGCTGACGGTGGTTTTGAGTTGGACTCAATGAGAGACCATTCGGGCGCTTGTGAATTTGCCGAGGACGTCGCGCTGTTCTTGAGTGTGCCGCTGCACGATTGTTCGACAGGAGTGGAGACCGCGCTCGCCGCTGATGAGTTTCAACCGTCGTTGCGGGATCGGATGCGCGCCGATCATGGGCGCCAAGGAGATTCTGATGACGCAGGCTTCCTTGCCTGATTTTTCGTCTGAAGCCTTCGCCCGATCGTGCGCCGTTGGGGCTAGACGCCGCCAGAACGCGCAGCCGGGACGGCCGCGCTACGGTGGCGGGGCCTGACAAACCGGCGTTGCGGATTCTTGACAGTCGCAGGGGCGATGGGGAGGATGCGACGCAAGATCGGTTGACGCAAAGTGTTGCGCATGTCGTCTCCGTTCCAACCGCCGGCGAAAACTGTCTGCAAGCAGGGCGTCGGGGCAGATTGAGAAACGAATCGAACCACGCCGAATGATGGACTACTCAGGTTGCCCGGAAAAACTGCGATGGGGAGGGTCGATTGCGGACGAGGGGCGGCGGCGGGCTGGCGGAAGGCCGTGGATTCGGAGGAATCATTGACCCAGATCAAGGAAAGCGCAGTTCCGGGGACCATCGTCACGGCGGGCAACGCCGGGGGGGAAAGCGCGTTCTCCATTTCAATCGGCGCGAGCCAGATCACGGCGGCGCACTTGAATGCCGGAATTCAGCCGCCCGAAATCGCGATCGTCGACCTGGATCGGTTTGCCCATGTTCCCAAGCTTGAGAACTACCTTTTTTTCCAGTTGTTCTGCGCGGCGCCACAGGAGGGTTGCGGCGCCGATCTCGCCCGCTTGAACAACAAGATCATGGCGTATGAACGTCATGGCGTGCGGGCTCCGGCGGCCGATTTGGAACAACGGGAAGCCATTGTTTCCGACGCCGGAGAAAAGGGATTCGAACCGTTGCTGACGCCCGGTGTGCCCATTTTTCTGTGCCGGCGGTTGACGGTTTTTGTTCTCAACGAGGATCAGGGGGCTCGGGTCCTTGACCTGATCCAGCAGGTGTTTGTGCATCGGGACAAGGATTGGATCGCAGCGCAGTTGAGGGAGTATCGACGCTCGGAACCGCGGCAATGTCTGCTATCGGATGCGGCGATTGACCGAATTGTGGACGGCTTTGAAAGAGCGCGTTCGTTTGTGTCCTCGCCTGGCGTGTTCTTCAATGGCAGCGAGGGCAAGCCGTATTCGGATGAGCGCATTCGGGAAGAGCGTTTGGCCGAGGCGATCGACGTGCGGGTCCTGGGTTCCGATGCGCAGGAAGTGACGAAAGGACGCGGTGACTTCCGCAACGCGGTGTCTGTGAGCCTGGTCGGCGGGGAGATTGTGATTCAGGAGGGCGCGGCCGAATATCGCGCGCCGTTGAGCGCGACCGGCAAGCCGTTGCCGGAGGAGCCTTATTGGCGGGAGAAGGGCGTACGGTTGTTTCGGGAAATCCTGGCGTTCGAAGACGACAAGGTCCGGTTGATAAATCTGGGGACGGGGGATGCGCTCTACGTCGGTTCGGGAGAGGATTTCACCAACTTTGCCATGGCGTATCGGGGGAGAATTGTTCCGATCGATCCATCGGAAAGAACGGTCTGCAACCTGATTCATCTCGAGTGGTTGGAACGCATCGAGTTCATCTACCTGTCCCATGCTCACTACGATCATGTGGGCGGCTTGTTGGAGCTTGCCTGCCGGTTTGTTGGCGGCGCCGGGTTTCCCCGCTTCCGGGTGGTGTGCGCCAGCGTGGTGTGGCTGCAGATGCGTCGGGTGATGGCGGCGTTGACGGGCCGGCCGGCAGGGGATTTCGACGAGCTGTTCGAGCGAATCGAGCCGACCCGCGTTTGTTCGGCGGGAGGGTTGCCCTATCCGGATGGCGATGTAGAGGCATTGGTGGTCGAGCAAGGGGTGTTTGAAGGCTTCGCGTTTGAAATGATGCGCACCTATGGCCACCCGATGCCGACCTACGCGTTGAAGACGGTTTCCCCGTGCGGGACATTCGCCTATCTGGTGGATTCAGCCATGCCGCCGATGACCGTCGCGGGACGGCGACACGAGCGATACGACGATTTCGTCGCCTTCTTCGGGGTGAAGGCCGGGGTGGACCTGTTGATCGCGGACGCGGCGGATGTGGAGGAGCGCAAGTTCAGCGTGCATATGTCAGCGCAAGAATTGACGCGCGTCTTTCCTGAGCACGCCAAACGCGGTGCCTTGTGGTCCGTGCATTCGCCGCTCGCCCAGAGAATGCGTGATGTGCGTCGCTTTGAACCGTTCGACGTCGTGGAGGTCGAGCCTTACGAGAAGCGGCGGAAGCAGACGGAATTCTTCTCCAATCAATTGTTGGCGTTGGGAGCCTTTCAGAACCGGCACTTTCAGCTCAGTTGGGAGCAGGCCGAGCGCTTGGCCCGGGTCGCCAACTCGCGCGTCTATTCGCGGAACGAGAGGATTCTGGAGAAGAAAGAGGACGTCCGGGATCCGGAGAACAACAGGGTTCACATCATCCTGAGGGGGGAGATCTCGGTTGCGGAGGAGGGCGCAAGGATCAAGGAAGGCGAGAAACTGGGGCCGGGCGATCTGTTTGGGGAGCGCGCCATCTTTGGAGCCGAGGTGAACGCGATGGGCTATTGGCAGATTCCCGAGCGACGTCGCGCGAAGGTCCTGACCCGGCACGAATTTGAGAGCGGCGCGTACTACACTTGGAATCCGGGGCTCTCGGAAGACGACATCACCAAGGAGTTCGACCGCGAGCCCGAGTTGAAGGACATGCTGCTTGCCAACTTTCGCGCAACCCAGAAGCTGCATCGCACCCGGACCGCCATCGTGCTGAGCGATCAGGCCGAGATTTTGGACGTCAAGGCTGCGGAATTCTACAAGATCTTCGAACATTTCGTTTATTCCGAGGCGGATTTCGAACGGGATGAACGAGAGGAGAAAATCAGGGAGACGCTGGGATCGTTGGTGCTTTCCTCCGCCTCCGCCAGCCGTCGGATGCGGATGGACGACTTTGTCGCGCTGGTGGAAACCGATCATCTCGTCCAGGTGATGGATCCGATCCGGGAGCTCGCCCGGATCAAGCGCGAGGGCGATCACGAGAAGATCAAGGCCTACAAATGGCCGGAGACGGTTTTCTTCAACTGGAAGCGGCTGGATCCGGTGTCTCGAGTCATCGACGCCAACCTTTCCGCCTTCCTGAATTTCGCGCGGGTTTTTCACGACCAGTATGTTCAGGAGATCGAGATCGCTCCCTACCTGGATCCGACCCGGGCCACGCCGGGCATTCTCAGCAGCCTGGTGGAGGACGGCGCGCTGGACGGTTCCAGCGAGCGCGTCAAGGCCTACATCGCGCGCTATACCAACCCCGACAAGCACGTGAAACTGCAGAAGCAGGACGTGCTGAATCTGCGGGAGTTTGTCGACGCGTTGGCCGATCGGCCTCAATCACGCGATGAGCTTTGTGAGAAGGTCGCGGAAGAGAATGCGGACTGTTTGTTGGAATTCTACGAGGGATTTGCGGACACGAAGGATGTGCTCAGCTCGCTGTATGCGGAGTGGGACGTTTTGATGAACGAGGTGAACCACGAGTATGCGAAGTCAGCCAGGGAGCCCTACAAGGAATACCTGGCCCGATTACAGACCAAGGCCATTGCGAACATTCTCACGATCCTGCTCTATCTGAGGTCCTTGCGCGAACAGGGTGAGGAATGGCCGCCCCTGGATGAGGTTCTTTTGTGGATCCATGCCGCCTGGTCCCTGGACAACGATTGGGCGGAGCAGGCCGGGCTCGACTGGGAGGAACTGGAGAGGACCAAGCCTGGCGACATCAAGAAGGACTGGGTCGCGCTGATTGCCGTCATCGAGCAGTTGGAATTCAAGGGCGAGTTCGAGGAAATCCTGGCGCAGGGGCGGCAACGCTTTGGCAGCGGAATACACCACCAGATCTAGGTTCGGCGACCGGGGCGGGGACGGTCAGCCCATCCAGAAGCCCTTCCGATGGGTCACCCCGAGGGTCTTGTGGCATTTCTCACAGAAGTAGAGATACCGCACACCCAGGAAGCTCTCGACCTTGCGGGCGAGTAGTCGGGTTACTGGGGCCTCGCAATGGGGGCAGAGGGGGGAGGCGCTGGCGTCTTCGACAATCTTGATCATGCAAGGCAGTGTTCGCCGCCGTTTGCTTTCCGGCAATTACAGTGGCCGGGCTGGATTGTATCAGGACTCGTCCGCCGGGCTGTTCACGAGCGGCGCGTCCAGGAGCCGCCCTCATGTTGGCATGGTCCGGCGCGTGGCAATAGACACCAGAGTTGATCCGATTCGACAGGTCGCAGGAAACCAGCCTTCCTGAGCCATTCTACTTCCCCGGATTCATGGTCTTCAGGAGGCGGAAGATGTCGCTGTCGGTGGAGAGGATGAGAGTGGTGTCCTTGTTGAGCATCTCCTGGTAGACCTCCATGGTCTTGATGAACTGGTAGAAGTCGGCGGCCTCGGGGGACTGGTTGTAGGCTTTGGCGTAGATTTCAGTGGCCTCTGCGTCGGCGTCGCCCTGGATTTCCTCCACTTTCCGGTAGGCTTCCGATTCGATTTCGAGCAGGTCCTTTTCCTTCTTGCCGGTGATCTTGGCGGCCTCGCCGGCGCCCTCGGAACGGAAGCGCTCGGCGATCTGTTGGCGTTCGCTGATCATGCGCTCGTAGATGCGCTGGCGGACGCTTTCGTTGTAGTTGATCCGCTTGAAGCGGACGTCGAGCAGTTCGATGCCGAAGTCCAGCAGTTTGGGCGCGGCCTTCTCAAAGATCTCCTGCTCAATGACGCCGCGGCCGTCGGTGATGGGGTAGAGGACGCCGATGTTGCCGGGGGCGTCGATCAGTGATTCATCGCGCTCGGGTTCGCGGTCCTTGGTGGTGCGGATGACCTCGATGAGTTCGTGCTTGGCGATGGCGTTTCGGGTTTCACTGCCGAGGATGTCGTTGAGTCGGGAGCGGGCGCTGCGTTCGTCGCGCAGCCGAAGGAAGTACTGTTTTGGATCACTGATGCGCCAGCGTCCGAAGGTGTCGACCAGGATGTAGGTCTTGTCCTTGGTGGGCATCTCGTTGGGGCGGCCGTCCCATTCGAGAAAACGTTTTTCCAGACTGTTCACCTCCTGGATGAAGGGTGTCTTGAAATGCAGGCCGGACTCCAGGATCGGCTCGCCGACGGGTTTGCCGAACTGGGTGATGATGACCTGCTCGGTTTCCGAGACCGTGTAGGCGGCGCTGAAGAGCAGGAGGATTGCGGCGCCGACCGCGCCGATCATGAGACATCCACGGGCCGGGCTCATCGGCGGCCTCCTCTCTCGTCGGGGTTCAACTGCAGCAGCGGGAGGATCTGCTTCGCCTCCTCATCGATGACGATCTTGCGGCCGAGTTTGGGCACGATGTCCTTCATGGTTTCGAGGTAGATGCGTTGGCGGGTGACGTCGGGAGCCTTCACGTATTCGACCAGCACGGCCTTGAACTTGGCGACATCGCCATGGGCTTCATTGACGCGCTTGAGGGCGTAGCCTTCGGCGGCCTGGATTTTCTGTTCGGCCTCGCCGCGCGCGCGGGGGACGACCTTGTTGTATTCGCCGTTGGCGACATTGATCATCTTCTCGCGTTCCTGTTGCGCCTGGTTGACTTCGTTGAAGGAGGATTGAACCGGTTGGGGCGGGTTGACGTTCTTCAACTGGACCTGGTCGATGCTCAGGCCAAGTTCATATTGATTGACCTTCTCTTGAAGCCGGCTCAGGGCCTCGGACTCGATATCCTGGCGGCCGATGGTGATGACCTCGTCCACGGTGCGGTCTCCAACCACGGTGCGCATGACGGACTCGGATACGTCGCGCAGGGTGTCGTCGGGATTGTGCACCTTGAAGAGGTAGGAGCGCGGGTCGTCGATGCGGTATTGCACGATCCACTCGACGGTGGCGGTGTTGAGGTCGCCGGTGACCATGCTTTTCTCCTGTTCCTGCTCATCCTTGGAGGGGTTGTATTGGTAGGGGTTGGAGCCGCCCGGGGTGCCGAAGCCGAATTCCTGCTTCAACTGGCGCTTGACCGGGACGATGAACACCTTGTCGATGCCAAAGGGCAGCTTGAAGCGCAGGCCGGGATCGACGGTCTTGGAGTATCTGCCGAAACGCAACACGACGCCCTGGGATTCGGCCTGCACGGTGTAGATCATCGAGAACAAACCGATGGCGACAATCGCGACGGCGACGCCGGTCAGGATCTTGCGCAGCGGGCCGCGCAATTCATCGAAGTTCTCCGGAACGTGTATTTCTATTCGTTGTCCCATGGGGATGGAGAAGCTGACAGAGAACCGGGACGCGGTCAAACAGGGACTGGGGAACTGCCGCGCGGCATTGAATGTTTGGCGTCCTGGAGGCATGGTTGTCGGGACAGATGATGTTCCCCATCAACAAGCCATGAGCGAACGGAAGTTGCCCCGCGTTGCGGTGACCATGGGCGATCCTGCCGGGGTCGGGCCGGAGTTGTGTCTGCGTTTGCTGGCGGAGCCGACGGTAAGCGACGTTTGCGTTCCAGTCGTCTTTGGCGATTCAGCGATCTTGAAGCGTGTGGCGGCGCGCTGTGGTTTGCCGGAGCCCCGGGTGATGGTCTCGCATGCGGACTGGCCTGAAGCGCGGGTCGGCATGCTGGATCCTGCGACGCTCGAGATTCCGACTGAGGGCATGGACGAGGTTCAAGCCGGCGTGGTGTCAGCTGTCACGGGGAGGGCGGGCTATCGGTATGTCACCGAGGCCATTCGGGCCGCGATGGCAGGCGAAGTGGACGCCATCTGCACGGCTCCGCTGAACAAGGAGGCGTTGCGCGACGCCGGAGTCCCTTTTCCAGGACATACGGAGATCCTGGCGGCGCAGACCGGGGCTCCACGGGTGTGCATGATGTTGACCTCGGACGAGATCACCTGCGCGTTTGTCACGACGCATGTCGGTTACCACGAAGTGCCGGGATTGCTGACCGAGGAACGTATCCTGAACACAGTTGAACTGGCTGGCGCGGCGATGGGCAGATTGCGGGGGCGGCGGCCAAAGTTGATCGCCTGCGCGTTGAATCCCCATGCCGGAGAGGGTGGTTTGTTTGGCAATCGCGAAGAGGAGGAAATCATCATCCCCGCGTTGGAGCGCGCTCGCCGGTCGGGCTTCGATATCGAAGGGCCCCTGCCGCCGGACACGGCGTTCCTTCCGTGGCGGCGTAAGGCGGCGGATTGTTTTATCTGCATGTATCACGACCAGGGACACATTCCTTTGAAGGCTCTGGCGTTCGACAAGGCGATCAACGTGACGCTGGGGTTGCCCATCGTGCGCACCTCGGTGGATCACGGCACGGCGTGCGACATCGCCTGGCAGGGCAAGGCGAATCCGAGCAGTTTGTACGAGGCCGTGAACCTCGCGGCAAAGTTGGCGGGATGAAGGTGTGACCTGATCATTGGAGGTGAAGAAAGGATGCGCCATACGGAATGGACTTTGTTCCGATCGTCGCCGGTCTGTTCAGCATGGCGGAGGGGGGGTGCGCATTCGGGGCGTCGTAGCGCCGGCGCCCTCGCCTGCGCTACGATCGATGCGTCATTCACGTCGTTGATTCGGAATCCTTCGCATGGATCACCTCACCGCCATCGTCGTCGTTTGTTTTTCCGTTTCGCTGATCGGCGTTTCGAAGGCGGGGTTCGGCGGCGGGTTGGGGATGCTGTCCACGCCGGTCAGCGTGCTCGCGCTGACCTCGATGGGCCATACGGCCGAGTTTGCTTTGGGCTTTCTACTCCCGTTGTTGATTGTCGGAGACGCCGTTTCGGCGTTGCATTATCGGAGCAAGTGGGAGGTCAAGAACCTGAAGGTCCTGTTGCCCGGGATTGTCGTCGGGGTGTTGATCGGCTCGCAATTGATCGGCCGATTCTCGCCTCGGCAGTTAAATGGGGTCATCGGATCGCTGGCGGTGGGGTTCGTGGTTTTTCAGTTTGTCAAGGAAGCGATCCTGAAGTTGGAGGGAACGTTGAAGCCCGGATATGGCAACGGCTCGGTATTTGGCGTCCTGACGGGCGTGACTTCCTCCTTTGCCCATGGGGCCGGCCCCGTGATGAGCATGTATCTGATCCCCCAGAAGATGCCCAAGGAGATTCATGTGGCCACCCGGGTGCTGATCTTTACCTGCGTCAACTGGATCAAGGCGCCGTTCTTTGTGGCGGCCGGGGTGATTCATTCGCAGACGATTGTCGCAAGCCTGAAGTATGTCGCATTGGTTCCGGTCGGCGTGGCGATCGGGATCTGGCTGAACCGCCGATTCTCGGAGGAGGGGTTCATGAAGGCCGTCTACGCGCTGACCTTTCTGACGGGATTGCAGTTGATCTTCGATTTCAAGCCGGCGGAGTGGTTCCGGTAACTTGGGTGGCCGGCTAGGAGGATTGTCCCCACGGAAGATTTCGGAGTGCGGACAGCGATGCCCGCGCCCATCGTGCATTGGCGCTTGCAGCCGTGGATGATGAGGTCGAAGCGTCCTTCATTCGCCAGCGCAATGAGGTTGCCTGGGATGGTTGTCATGGATCGTTATGGGATTGTTTCCCCCGCGGGTTGAGCGGGCGTTCCCCCCTGGCTTTGCATGCCTTGCGGCGGGGCGCTGCTGGAACCCGGAGTCGGGACGGTTACGCCACGGCCTAGGATATTGAGGGCAGGCTGGCGGCGGCGATGGCCTGGCCGTGGCGCTTTTCCTTCTCGTCCGGCACGTGGTAGCCGATCTTCTCGTTCAGTTCAGGGAACTCCGCGCTCAGGACGTCGCGGGCGCCGTCCATGATGATCTGGCCGCCCTCGCCGGTGGTGACACGGCCGAGGATCAACACGGTCTTGAAGTCATAGAAATCCGAGTAGTGGGCCAAGGTGTAGCCGAGGTAGGCGCCGATGGTCTGGTAGATCCTGCGCGCGCGATCGTCGTCTTTGGCCATGAGAGCTTGAACCTGTTTCAACTGATCCGGCAGCGGCGTGTCGGCGGGAATGTCGATGCCGGCTCGGGGGATCAGTTTTCCGACGGCCTGCTGGCTGAAGTATTGCACGCCGCAGCCGTAGTCGCCGGACCACTCGTCGACTGCGGCTGCGCTGTTGTGATCCACGGGGGCGAAGGCGAGTTCATTGAGCCAGGTCGTGATGGAACCTTCGGGTGTCACGTAGCCCACGGCCTCGCTGGAGCCCATGGCGATGCCGAGCACGCCGTTGTCGTTGATGGCCATCGAGCCGGCGAGGGCGGTCACTTCGCCGTCGTTGGCCACTTCGAAGGGGATCCCGTTCCAGGCCGCTTGGAGTTCCGGGAAGATATTTCGCACGCGGGTTCGGAAGAGTTCCTCGGGGACGCCGCGGAACAGGGAGGCGATGCGGACTTGGTTGTTGACGATGACGCCGGCCGAACTCCCGCCGATGGCGTCGACGCGAGGCAGTTTGTCAGCTGCGCTCTGGAGGCAGGCCATGATCTCGTCGAAATGCCATTGGGGATCGGTCTGGGGCCGCGGGTCCCATTCGACTTCCGCGCTGAACAAGACCTCGCCGTCCTGCACGGCGGCGACCTTGCGGTCGCTGGCGCCAAGGTCGAAGCCGATTCGGCAGCCATCCAAGCGCCGCCCCAGCGGCGCGACGGCAGACTTTTCGGCAGGCAGTTCTTCGGCGGCAACGTGAATGATCTCAAACGGTTTTCCGTAGATTTTCTCGCCCATGATGGCGGCGTCGAATCGGCCGGTGTCGGTATCGTGAAAGTGGCTTTGCAGTCCGCGGACGAGCGTTTCCGGCGCGGCGATCCGGATGCGGCAGGCGCCGCGCGACCAGAGGAGGAATTTGATCAAGCGTTCCAGATGCGCGGCATTGGCGGCGGCGTTTCCGGGGGCGCCTTCGGGCAGCGCCTGGGTATCGAAGCGGAAGCATGAGCCGTCGGCCTGTTCCAGGGCGATGCCGATCGGTTGTGCGGCTCCGCTCGCGGCGCAGGCGGCGGCATGGGCGCGATTGCAGAGTGCGGCGGGGCGGAAGCCGGGATCCAGGATGGGGACGATTTTGGGAGCAGGCATGGCGGTCGGAGATGCGTTGTTCGGGTTGGAAAATACCGGTTTGCGGCATTCGGCCAAGCGCAAAGCATGGGGGGGCGTGCGGCGCACAAACGCCTTGAACGGACGTCGTCTGCCGCGCAAGCTTTGGATCGCATGACGACTTCCCATCTCCGTGTTCCCGCGTTCCCGGTTGCCTGCCTGGCATTCCTTCTACTGGCGTCTCCGGAGCCCGGCGCGGTTGCGGGGCCGGCTCCGCAATGGAAGCCCCTTGGGCTCTCGAGTCTGGAGGCGTATTTTGAGGCGGAGACCGCGCGGGTGGAGGACGCCTCGTTGGCCGAGATCAAGACCTTGGAAGACTGGAGCCAGCGGAAGGGGGTGTATCGCGCTCAGCTGTTTGAAATGCTGGGGTTGTCGCCGGATCGGGAGCGCACCCCGCTCAAAGCGACCGTCACGCGCCGAACGGAGAGCAAGTTGTTCACCGTCGAGAACCTGCATTACCAGTCGTCGCCCGGGGTCTACGTGACCGGGAATCTCTACGTGCCGCGGGGGCTTTCCGAACCGGCTCCCGCCATTCTTTATGTCTGCGGGCACGGGCGGGTGAAGAAGGAAGGAATCAGCTATGGCAACAAGGCGACCTACCAGCATCACGGGGCTTGGTTCGCGCGCAATGGATACGTCTGTCTGACCATTGACACCGTGCAATTGGGGGAGATCGAGGGCATTCATCACGGCACCT
>CAZFLK010000093.1:6149-21270 GCA_964519245.1 uncultured Verrucomicrobiota bacterium | reverse complement strand
CTGCGGATGCGCTGAACGAACTTCCGGCTGACTTTCCAACCTTCGCGATCGAGCAACGCTCGGATCCGCCGATAGCCATCGCGAGGATACTTTCGACTGAGCCAGACAATCCTCTGCACTGTCGCCTGAACTCGCTCCAAGGCTTCCTTGGGACGATACTGGCTGGCCGATCGACTAAGCCTCAAATACCGGCACGCCCTTCGCATTGAACACAGCCCTCGCTGGACAGCGTTCTTCACAGCCTGTCTCTTTTGCGAAGGGCTCACCACTTTTTTGAAAGCGTCTCCTCCAGAACGCGATTCTTGAGCAGGGCGTCAGCGAGCATCTTCTTGAGTTCGCCGTTCTCATCGCTCAACTCCTTGAGCTGCTTGGCGTCGGCCATCTCCATCCGGCCATACTTTCGCCGCCATCGGTAGAAGGTCTGTTCGCTGATATTGTATTCCCGGCAGACCTCCTCAACGGTCTGCTCCCCGTCCGCTTTGCGGAGAATACGGATGATTTCCTCGGTCGTGTGTCGTTTTTTCTTCATGTTCAGGCTCTGGGTCTTAGCCCCAGAACCTAACATTCTCAATGGCCCGTTTTTCGGCGGTTACCTCAAATTCCTCAACGACTTGGAGCAAGTTGGATCCGGGCAGTTTGCTCGAAAGTGTCTGCGCTGCGTGGACGTAGACGGCGCGATCGGCACCGGTCAACTTCAGGGCTTCCGTCTCACCTGCGAGCAGCTTGTTCAGCGCGTTCTGTGCTTCTTCCTTCGCTTTGTCTAGGTCGCTGAACTTCTGCCGCTTCCGTTTTGCTCCGAGTTAGTAGGACAGGGTGAAATGGTCGGTCCCTTTATTCGGTGTCCGGTAGATCTTTACGACACAGCCACGTTTGCGGAACTCAATCGGGAAACGTTGCGGCGTTGTGCGTTTTGGGGGAGTGCTCTGCGCGGTATCAAGCGAAGCGATGTTCTTCACGGTTGGTTTGTTGTCACCAACCTGTCACCACGAAAGGCGAGTAGGCGTTTGGAAAGGCTGAAAGTTGGTCGGAGAGACAGGATTCGAACCTGCGACATCCGGCTCCCAAAGCCGGCGCTCTACCAGGCTGAGCTACTCTCCGCGCCTGAGGAGCGCGTAATATCCATGGGGGGGGCGTCGGACGCAAACAAAATGAGGGGCGAAGCGTCGGAAAAGAGCGGGACGGGCCCATTCTCAACGCGATCAGGCGAAGGACTGCCTTACTTGGGCGAAATCGCGAGCGATCTGCTCCTTCAAGGCGTCGAGCGAATCGAAGCGCTGTTCGTCGCGCAGTTTCCTATGGAAGGTGAGTTTGAGCGTCTTTCCGTAGAGATCGCCATCAAAGTCGAGGAGGCAGGCCTCGACCCGGGGCGGGTTCTCAGCGGCGTCGACGGTGGGGCGCACGCCGATATTGACGGCGGCGCGATGGGAGGCTCCGTCGACCTTGGCGTGCGCGGCGTAGACGCCGTTTGGGGGAATGGTGAGACCGGCAATGTCGAGATTGGCGGTCGGGAAACCCAGTTGGCGGCCGAGTTGGTCGCCCTTGACCACGGTTCCGGAGAGTTCGTAGGGCCGGCCCATCATCTGGTTGGCGGCGTCGAAGTCGCCGGAGCTGATGGCCGCGCGAATGCGGGTGCTGCTGACGCCGATCCCATCGAGGGCGACAGCTGCGAGTCCGTGCACGTGGAAGCCGAGGTTTTGGCCCAGTTTTCGGAGGAGTTCGACATTGCCGCTGCGGTTGCGGCCGAAGGAAAATCCGCCGCCGACACAGATGCTGCAGACGTGGCCAAAGTCGGCCACCAGGCTGCGGATGAACGCCTCGCCGTCTTGCCGGCTCAGTTCCTGATCGAAGCGCAGCAGCAGCATGGCGTCGACTCCAAGGGAGCGCAGCGTCTCCAGACGCTGGGCGGTGGGTTGAATCAAGCTCGGAGCGCGCTTGGGGGCGACGATGCTGGCCGGATGATTTTCAAAGGTGACGACCACGGAGGCCGCTTCGTGTTCGGCGGCGTCGGAGATGGTCTGCCTCAGGATCTGCTGATGACCAAGGTGGACCCCGTCGAAAAATCCAATCGCGACACAGGCCTTGTCCGAAACGGCGGCGAATTCCGAGGCGTCGCGCAGGATCTTCATTTCACGCGATGGCCGAGGCGAGTCTGAGTATGGGAATCACCCGTTTGGCCAGTTCGTCGTGGGATAGTTTGACCGCGTCCTCGAAGGCGATGGCGTCCTTGACATTGAGCTTCCCCGAGGCGGAGCGACGCAAGGTGGACAGATGCGCGCCACAACCCAGCTTGGCGCCGAAGTCATGGGCCAGGGTGCGCACGTAGGCTCCCTTTGTGCAGGTGATTGAGAACCACGCGGTCTCGTTCTCATAGGCGATGATGGGAAAGCGGTAGACGTGAATGAAACGCTCCTTGCGCTCGACCTCGATGCCCTTGCGCGCCAGCTTGTAGAGCGGAACCCCGTCCTTCTTGACCGCGGAGACCATGGGCGGCAGCTGCATCTGGTCGCCGACAAAACCCTTTGCCGTTTCGTTGAGCTGCTCGAGAGCAAATTCAGGCACGGGGCGGCTTTCCAGGATCTCGCCCTCGGAGTCGTAGGTGTTGGTTGTCTGACCGAGCTTCATGGAGCCCTCGTAGACCTTGTCGTCGGACATGAGTTTTTCCGAGAGCTTGGTGGACTTGCCGAGGACAAGAATGAGCAGTCCGGTGGCGTTGGGGTCGAGTGTCCCGCAGTGGCCGACCTTCTTGAGTCCGAATTCGCTGCGGATGACATCGACGATGTCGTGCGAGGTGGGGCCGGCGGGTTTGTCGATGAGAAGGGCGCCGTCGAAGGCGGAGAATGTTTGCATGGGGTGCGGGCGGAGTCAGATTCCGAGGTTCATGATGGCTTTTCGCACTTCCTTGACGACCTTGCGCTGGACGGAAAGGGGAGTGCCCTCGATGCGGGCTCCGGCGGCGGCCTGATGTCCGCCCCCGGCGAAATTGACGGCGATTTCCCCCACGTTGATCTTGGGGTGCTTGGAACGGAGGCTGACCCGGGTGACGTTGGTTTCGAGTTCCTCGAAGACAATGGCGACGATGACGGGATCAATATCGCGGATGTGATCGATGATCCCCTCGGTGTCGTTGGGTTCGGCGCCGGTCCGCGCGTAGTCCATGAGTTTGAGCCACACGTAGCCAATCTTGTTCTCGCAGGCGAGGCGAAAGTGATTGTACATGTGCTTGAGCAGTTTGACGCGGGAGAGGGAGTAGGACTGGTAGACCTCGTCGCAGATCCGGCCGAGGTTGGCGCCGCGTTTGAGGAGTTCACCCGCGGCGAGGTAGGTCTCGGGCAGGGTGTTCGGATACTGGAAGGAACCGGTGTCCGTTGAGATTGCGGTGAAAAGGCAATTGGCGATGCGCGGGTTGATGGTCCAGCGAGCGGTTTTCATCAGGCGGAACACCAATTCGCCGGAGGATGGCGAACGCTTGGAGACCCAATTGACGTCGCCGAAGCGGTCATTGCTCGGATGGTGGTCGATATTGATGAGCAACTTGCGGTCGGCGATGTGTTCCGCGACGGAGCCCGTCCGGCCGAGGTCGGTCGAATCCACGGCGATCACGCAGTCGAACTTGCGCCCGGGTTTGGGCGCTTGCATCAGGTTGGTCGGATCGAGAAAGGCGAGTTTCTGAGGGACGGCATCCTGGTTCCAGCAGACGACCTTCTTGCGCTGGTTCTTGAGCGCCATGGTGAGCGCGATCTGGGAGCCGACACAGTCCCCGTCGGGACGGATATGCCCTACGACGCAGAATGTTTGATGCGACCGTATCTCCTGGAGGATGCGGTCGATTGTCTTGTGGCGAGGTTTCATTCGTTGTCGTCGTCGACCTCGTCGATTTCGGACAGGATCTGCAGGACGCGGTTTCCGCGTTCGATGGAGTCGTCCATGACGAACTTGAGTCGCGGCGTGTATTTCAGCACGACGGTCCGGCTGAGAATCTGCTGGATACGAACGCGTTCATCGTTGAGCAGCTTGGCGGCCTTTCGTTTCTGCTCGTCGGAGCCGAGCAGGCTGACGAAGACGACGGCGGAATGAAGGTCGGAGGAGATGTCGACGTCGTTCACCGTCACGATGCCGGCGTCGGCGGAATGGAGTTCGCGGGAGATGATTTCTCCGAGGGTGCGCTTTAACAGCTCCCTAACGCGTTGGAGACGCATTGAAGGCATGAGAGGAGAGACGCGGGGTTGGGGATGAGCTCAGAGTTTGGCGGCCACTTCCTCAATGGTGAAGGCCTCGATGACGTCGCCTTCCTCAAAGGCGTCGAAGCCGGCAAGCTTGATGCCGCATTCCATGCCGGCGCGGATTTCGTTGACCTCGTCCTGGAAACGACGCAGGGAGGCGGTTTCACCGGACCAGATGACCCGTTTGTTGCGCAGCACGCGGGCCGGTCCCTTGACGATGCGGCCGTTGTCCACGATGCAACCGGCCACGGCCCCGCCCTTGGTGAGCGGGAAGACCTGTTTGACATCGGCGGCGCCGATCGTGGTCTCCTTGCGGTCGGGCTCCAGCATGCCGGCCATGGAGTCCCGCACATCGTCGATCAGCTCATAGATGATCTTGTACTGCCGGATTTCGATGCCTTCCCGACGGGCGAGGGCTTGAGCTCCCTTGTCTGGTTTGGAATGGAATCCAATCACCACGGCCTCGGAGGCGGTGGCGAGGAGAATGTCCGATTCGCTGATGCCGCCGACGCCTTTGCTGATGATGTCGAGGGCGATCTTGTCGGCGGGGATTTCGTTGAGGGAATTAACGATTGCCTCGACGGAGCCCTGGGTGTCAGCCTTGACCAGGATCTTGAGCACCTTAGCGGATTCCTTCTCCAAGGTTGCGAAGAGGTTTTCAAGGGTGACGCGGGAGCGCTCCTCCTGGCTCTCGGCCTTGACCTCGTCCTGGCGGTTTTCCCCGAGAGCGCGGGCTTCCTTCTCATTGGTGACGACGACGAATTCCGAGCCGGCTCCGGGGACGCCATTCAATCCCAACATCTTGACGGCAAAGGATGGGGTGGCCTGCTTGGCGCGGCCGCCGGTGGCGTCAACGAGAGCCTTGACCTTGCCCCAATGCTGATCACACAAGACGGAGTCGCCCACCTTGAGGGTGCCCTTGGTGACGAGGAAGGTCGCGGTGGGGCCGGCGCGGTCGATTCCTGATTCGATGACCACGCCCTTTGCGCGGCGATTCGGATTGGCCTTCAGCTCCATGATCTCCGCCTGGAGCAGAATCAGCTCCAACAGTTTGTCGACGCCGTCGCCGGTTTGGGCGGAGATATCCTGGAAGATGGTTTCGCCGCCCCATTCCTCGCAGGTGACGCCGCGTTCCTGCAATTGAGTGCGAACCTGAAGAGGGTTGGCGTTGGGATGGTCGCACTTGTTGACGGCGACGATGACAGGCACGCCGGCCTCGCTGGCATGATCGATGGCTTCGAGCGTCTGGGGTTTGACGCCGTCTTCGGCGGCGACAATGAGAATGATGATGTCGGTGATGTTGGCGCCGCGGGCGCGCATGGCGCTGAAAGCGGCGTGTCCCGGGGTGTCAAGGAAGGTGATGGCTTTCTTGTTCTTCTTGGGTTTCTCCGGGTCCGGAACTTCGACGGTATAGGCGCCGATGTGCTGGGTGATGCCTCCAGCCTCGCCTTTGACTACGCGGGAACTGCGGATGTAGTCGAGCAGAGTGGTCTTGCCGTGATCGACGTGGCCCATGATGGTCACGATCGGCGGGCGCTCGATCATGTCCTCGGGCTTGTCCTCGGGATCCAGTTCGATGTGTTTCTTGGTCGCCTTGACCACGCCCTTGCCCTGCTTGCGCTTTTCCAGGTCGAACTTGAAGCCATGTTTGGCGCAGATCTGGTCGGCGACCGGTTCGTCAATGGCCTGGTTCACGTTGGCGAACACGCCCATCTCCATCAGGTCAGCGATCAGTTGGAACGGTTTCCGGTTGAGCTTGCCGGCGAGTTCCCGCACGACAATCGGAGCCTTCATGGTGATGACCTCGGCGCCGGCGGGAGCCTTGTATTTGGGCTCTTTCTTGTCCGGGGCGGGAGCCTCCTTCTCGGGCTTGACGTCCCTCTTGGGTTTGGCGGCCCGGGCGGGTTTTGAGGGGCGGACAGGGCCCTTGGGAAGTTCGATGCGGCCAACCAGTTGGCCCAGTTTCGGGCCTTCTTCCTTTTTGGGTTCCTCGGCGGTCGCCTCGGGGGCGGGCTCCGTTGCGGATTCGGCCGGGGCGTCCGGAGCAGGTTCGGTTTCGGGAGCGCTTGCCGCTTCGGCTGGGGGCTCGTCGGCTTCCGCGGGCGCGGAAACGGGAGCTGCTTCCTCGGTCGTTGGTTCCAAGGCCGCCTCGACGGCGGGTTCCTCAGCGGTCTCCGAGGGTTCCTCCACGGCGGGTTCCGGCTCTTCGGGAGCCGAAACGATGACGATGGGTTGCTCGGGCTCCGGCGTTGCGGCGGGTTCGGGCTCGGCTTCCGCCACAGATTCCTGCGGACGCATCTGCTCGACCAGATACTCCGCGGTAATTTTGTCCAATGAACTCGACGCGACGCGCGCCTTGATGCCCAATTCCTTAGCCTTCGCAAGGACTTCCTTGCTGGGGACTCCAACCTGCTTGGCAATATCGTAGATGCGGACGGGCATAAATCGGTTCTATGTGGCCGAGCGTCGTCATTGGACTAACAATTTGACGGTTGCGCTCTCATGGCCGGGCTTCTCTTATCTGTCGTTCAGGCGGCTTTGTCGCCGTTGTTTTCTTGCAATCGTTTTTCTGATTCGGCGCGAATGGCGGTCATGATGTCGCCGGCTTGTTCGCCGATTCCATCGATCTCGGCCAAGTCGCTTTCCTCGGCCTGCAGCAGGTCTTCGGGATTCAGGAAGCCGGCATGAACCAAGGTGTTGGCCTGATCCTCGGAGATTCCGGGGATTGCCGCAACGGTTTTCACAGCGAGGGCAACTTTTTGGTCAAAGTCCAACTCGGTGTTGACTTCCTGTTCGATATCGACCTGCCAGCCGGTCAGCTTGGCTGTCAGTCGCGCATTCTGGCCGCGCTTGCCAATGGCGAGGGAGAGTTGGTCCTCGCTCACCATGATCCTGACGCGCTTGCTGGTCTCATCCAACTCGAAATTCTTGAGCTGCGCTGGGGCAAGGGCGTTGGTGATGAAGGTGCGGATTTCCGGGTCCCATTTGATGATGTCGACCTTCTCGTTGCTCAGTTCGCGCACGATATTCTTGACGCGCTGGCCCCGGAGGCCGACACAGGCGCCGACGGGATCGACGCGTTGGTCTTTGGAGAAAACGGCCAATTTGGTTCGGAAACCGGGTTCGCGGGCGACGCCCATGATCTCGACCGTGCCGTCGTTGATCTCGGAGACCTCGAGTTGGAAGAGCTTGATGACGAACTTGGGGTCGGCGCGGGAGAGGATGATTTCGGGGCCGTGGCCGGTTTCCTCGACTGCCTTGACATAGCAGCGGATGCGTTCGCCGGGTTGATATTCCTCGATCGGCACGCGTTCCCGGTTGGGGAGGAGAGCCTCATAGCGGCCGAGGTCGATGACGACATCGGAGCGTTCGAAACGACGAACAGTTCCGGAGACGACATCACCCACACGGTCCTTGAACTCGTCGTAAATCAGCTGTTTTTCGGCGCGCCGGACCTGTTGGAGCAAGGCCTGTTTGGCGTACTGGGCCGCGATTCTGCCGAAGCCGTTGGGCGTGACTTCCTTTTCGATCTCGTGGCCGATCTGGGCGTCGTCGTCGAGTCGGCGGGCGTCAAACAAGGAGATTTCGTCGTGCTTGTTCTGCACTTGGGCGACGACAATGAGTTTTGCGAAGGCCCGAATGTCGCCGTGTTCCTTGTCGATTTCGCAGCGGAGTTCACGCGCCGGGCCGACGGCTTTCTTGGCGGCGGAGACCAGAGCCTCCTCGACTGCGGCGACGAGGGTCTCGCGGTTGATGCCCTTTTCGCGCTCCCAGTAATCCAAGTTGGCTAAGAATTCAGCATTCATAAATATTTCCTGTTTTGCGCGGCATCCGGGGAACAAAAAAGCCGGAATTGAATTCCGACTCTCACTCACTGGACAACCAGCAACCAGAACGATGTGTGGGCGGAAGGTAGAGATGAGCGGGAAGGGCGTCAAGCGTGTTTTGCGACGGATTGGCGCCGATCGTTGCGGCGCGTTGCAGAGGGGAGGAAAAGCCTTTGCAAATTTCCCCGGTCCCATTATTTGTCCCCGCATGACCTCACCGCTGGCATTCTTGATGTATGAAGAATTGCTTCCAGGCAGTCAGTTGCCCAACAAGCTGCAGGACCTTGGCTATCGTGTGCAGACGCTCAATGGCGGGTCGGATTGGGTGGAGCTTGTCCAACAGGAGAAGCCGATCGTGGCCATCATGGAGTTGCACGTGAAGCATACCGATGCCTGCGCGATAATCGGGGAATTGAAGCGGAATCCGGACACGGAGCACCTTCCCGTGCTGGCCTACACGCAGCCTGAGAAAAGCGAGTTGCAGGCAGCCGCCAGGGATGCCGGGGCCGCATTGATTGCCAGCAATGCGGGGATGTTGGATCAACTGCCCGCGCTGCTGGAACACGTGCTGGAGGTCGAATAGAGTCGAATCGAGCGGACAGTCACTTCGCCAAACGAGAAGGAATTTATGCCATTGCCGACAGTCAAACTGGATCAGGGCATCCACGTGATGCATCTCTTTTACACCATCGACCGCGATCTCTGGGCGGATCTTCCGGAGGGCGCCGCGGGCGAAGTCCGGGAGAAGTTGGAGGCGCTGTTGGCGGCGAACAAGGGGCCCTGCGAGCCGCGGGTGGACATGTTTGCCACCTGTGGGCCGAAGGCGGACCTGGCCTTCATGGTCTACGCGGCTGATCTCGGAGCAGCGATGCAACTGCATCGGGACATTGAGCATTGTTTTCCAGCCGGCTCGCTGGACTGCGTGTACGACTACTTCAGCGTCACTGAGTTGTCCGAGTATGCGACGACGGAGGAGGACACCAAGGCCATGTTGGTTCACCAGGAGAAGCTGGATCCCGAGTCGGACGAGTTCAAGGAGCGCTTCGAGACCTTCCGCAAGAAGATCAAGGAGTATGAACATTACCGGCTTTATCCGGAGATGCCGGAGTGGGAAGTCATGTGTTTCTATCCGATGCTGAAGCGGCGTGACGGCGAGGACAACTGGTATTCGCTCGAATTCGAGACCCGCAAGAAGTTGATGAAGGGGCATGCGACCGTGGGGCGCAAGTATGCCGGTCGAGTTTCACAGTTGATCACGTCCTCGACGGGTCTGGATGAGTGGGAATGGGGCGTGACGCTCATGGCACATCAGGTCGACGCCGTTCGCGATATCGTCTACGAAATGCGCTTTGACGAGGTGACCGCGCGCTATGGCGGTTTCGGCCCTTTCTACGTCAACATGCGCGTCTCGACCGAACAACTCTGGGAGCATCTGAGGCTTTAGGCGATGCCGTGCGTCATAAGGAAGCGAACCGGGGAACGGTTTGAGAACCTGGTGACGTTGGCTGGGGAGGAATGGGATTTATCACCCCAAGTCGAGGCGTTGGAGCGGTGGTTGGCGTACTCGCCGCCGGACTTTCGAAGAGAATCTCGCTGGGTTGCGGACATTGGTTTTCATCCTCGCAGCGGCGCGGCCGGGGGAGGTCCGGCGCTGTCCCTGGACCTCTTGCGCACATGCGTCGAATCCAATCTTGAGATCCATCTTTCCGAGTACCCGCCGCTCAGGCCGCACAGAGGGAACCGGGGGGATTCGCGGGAACGCGATGCGAGGTGCGCGCTTGCGGGAGGGAAGGCGGTTGAGGCGGCCACTGGCTACCTCCGGAGTCTGTCGGAGGAAGATCTGGATACGTTTCAAGACGAACCAACGCACCATTTCTACATGGCAGCCCTGTTGCGAAAGGAATTGCTTGCCGGTTCAATCGATGAGCAAGCGAGGCGACAATTCATTCTCATGTGGCTTCACGAATTGGATGATGATCCGGTCGCAAGCGATTTGATCAACGCGCTCGCCGGTTCGGGCGGGGAGGGTGGGCAAGTCCCCGCCTCAAGCTGAACGGCGGGAACTCTTCAACGTGCAATTGACGATCTTGAGTTGGATCTTGGAGATCAGGTTGCCGCATTGGAGGATGAAGATGGAGAAGGACTGATCGCTGCGCAGGTTCTCGTGGGTGAGTTCTGAAAGGGCCGCCAGCTTGATTTCAGTCACACGATCAAGGAGCCTCTGCAGTTCGTCGACATCGTCGGAGGCCATTTGGGCGTGTTCGATGTCGAAGGTCTTCTCGAGGTATTCGTCGAGGCGGTCCTTCTGGATCTGGATGGCTTCTTCCTCGGCGCGTTCCTTGAGCCGGCGCCAACGCGTCCAAAGCAGGTAGCAGCCGGCGACGAGCGCGACGCTGAGTTCCTTGAACGCGGCGAGGGATTCCATCACCGCCGTCACCCGCACGATCTGGTCCGGCGGGTTGAAAAAGCTGCGGGCGGTGTTGTGCAAGGGGACGGGCGAGGCATTGATAGCGTCGCGCGAGGGAATCAGGGTGGGGAACTGGAGTCCGAGGCCCTCGTTGTAGATTGCGGGGAGGACGGTATTGATCAGCAGGTCGGAGGCGTCTTCGTGCGCCACCAGGAGTGCGGTGGTTGCGACGGTTGTCACCGGAGCGGGAGGGATGGGCGGATTCTCACGATAGAGTCCGCGTGGTATCTCGGTCGCGCGAAAGTAGGCGTTCTTGAGATCGAGGGCCTTTGCGTCCAGCGGGAGAATGGAGAAGTCGCCGGTTGCCAGGACCCTTTGGAGGTCGCGATTCATGAAACCGGTTGTGACAATGGCTCCTTGAGTATCGAGGTCGTCGGTCAGCCGCCCGAAATAGGCGTCTGCGTCTTGGTGGATTGAGTCGCTCAGGGCGTAATGATCGAGGATCCGCTCCGCGCTCTGGCGCATGCCGGAGCCCTGTGGTCCCAGCGCGACGCGTTTGGCGGCGAGTTTTTCGACGGCGGTTCCTTCGCCGCGGCGCGCGATCGCATGCACCACCTCGGGATAGAGCGGCGCAATGACGGCGAGCTCTTCGATGGAGGTGGAACCGCCCTGGATAATGGCGATGTCCGCCTTGTCGTCCAACAGCAGTTCGCGATTCCGCACGGACCCGTCGGTCTGAATGACCTGGACCTTGACGTCGGACCTGCGGGTCAGGGATTTCGCGAGGGCCTGCCCGAACTCATGATAAAGTCCGCCCTGCTTGGCCGTGGCAATGCGGATGGTCCGGGGCAGTCGTTCCTTGGTGAAATGCCAGATGCCAATGGATCCGACGATCAGGGCAACTGCCAGGCAGACCATCCAGCGGTTCAGCCGCGATGTCGGGGAGGAGTCCATCAATGTGGCGTTCTATTCAGTTCACGACATTGATCGGGTTCCCCGCAAGGAACGCGCGCAAGTTGTCGAGGGCAATCTCCATCAGTCTCGAACGGGAGGCGCGCGTCGCCCAGGCGATGTGCGGCGTGACAATGCAGTTTGGGGCGGAGAGCAGCGGGTTGTCCGGGGTGGGAGGCTCCACCGAGAGCACATCGACCGCGGCGCCGGCAAGGGTTCCGGATTGCAAGGCGTCGGCGAGGGCCTGTTCGTTGATGAGCGGTCCGCGGGAAGTATTGATGAGGAAGGCGGTCGGCTTCATCAGGGCAAGGCCCGGGGCGTTGATGAAGCGAAGGTTCTGATCGGTCAACGGGCAATGGAGGCTGACGACATCGCTTTCGCGCAGGAGATCCTCCAGTGAGACGAAGCGGACGTCCCCGGGCGGGGCCGCGGGAACGGTGCGGGTATGGACGATGATCCTCATGCCGAAGGCCTGGGCGAGTTGAATGGCGGCCTTCGCAATCTTGCCGTAACCAATGACGCCGAAGGTCAGGCCGTTGAGCTCGATCATGGGTTTTTCCCAGTAACAGAAATCAGGGCAATCGGCCCAGGCGCCGGAGCGGGCCGAAGCGGAGTGTCGCCCGACGTTCTGCGTCAGTTCCAGCATCAGGGCCATCGTCATCTGGGCGACCGAGGCCGTGCTGTAGCCGGCGGCGTTGGTCACCGGGACACTGCGTTCCCGCGCGGCCGCGACGTCGACGACATTGTAGCCGGTGGCGAGCACGCCGATGTATTTCATCGCGGGCAGGGCCATGATCGCTTCGCGGGGCAGGAGGGATTTGTTGGTCAGAACGATCTCCTTGCCGGCGGCGCGTTCGATGACCCGCTCGGGCGGTGTGCGGTCGTGAATCTCGCAGTCGCCGAGTTCGCGCAGGGCGTCCCAACTCAGATCTCCGGGATTCGGGGTGTATCCATCGAGAACGACTATTCGGGGCTTGTCCATCAACGGAATTCATATCCCGTTTGGAAGCGCAGTTCACGCCAAAAGCGGGGAGGATTCGGAGGGGCCAACTTGTCGGCCGCGAGAGCCGGGTGCAAGAACCTCGGCGCCTTGGTTACTGCGGAGATGGAGATACAGCCCGGGGTAGCTGTCGTCTTCTGGCGAACGCAGCCAGATCCATTCAATGATTGTGCCGCGGCAATTTGGAGCAGGTTTCGCGGTAGGTGACGGCCGGTTCGAGGCAGGCGCCGGTGTTCAATTGTCCGACGCAGCCGCGGTAGATTTCCTGCCACGGCGTCTGGTGTTCCAGTTGCGGCGGAATGTAGTTCTTTCGTCGTTCGGCCAGTTCGTCATCGGAGATCAGGACATCGACCCGACAGGCGTTGAGATCGACGCGGATGCGGTCATCCGTTCGGAGCAGGGCGAGATTGCCGCCGACAGCGGATTCGGGAGCGGCATTGAGGATGGTGGGGCTGGCGCAGGTGCCGCTTTGGCGGCCGTCGCCGATGCAGGGCAGGGAGTTCACGCCCTCGCGGATGAGGCGTTCAGGCGGCAACATGTTGACGACCTCCGCCGAACCGGGGTAGCCGACCGGGCCGCAGCCGCGAATGACCAGAAGGCAGGTCGCATCAATGTTGAGCGTCGGATCATCGATGCGTTCGTAATAGTCCTCGCGGCCTTCGAAGACAATGGCGCGGCCTTCGAAGCGGTTCTCATTGCCCGGTTCGCTGAGGAAACGGGCGCGGAAGTCCTCGTCGATCACGCTGGTCTTGATCAGGGCCCCTTCGAAAAGATTGCCTGAGAGGACGAGGAAACCGGCCTGTTCCTGGAGGGGTTCCTTATAAGGGCGAATGACGTCGTGATCGAGGTTTCGGGCGTTGGCGTAGTTGTCGCCGACGGTTCCGCCGGTGACGGTCAGGGCGTCGGTGTGGATGCGGTCCGCTCCGATCAATTCGCGGAAGACTGCGGGTGCGCCGCCGGCGCGATGGAAGGCCTCACAAAGATGCTCGCCCGCGGGTTGGCAATTGACCAGCAAGGGAACATCGTAGCCGATATCCTGCCAATCCTGCAGGGACAGTTCCACGCCCATGTGCCGGGCGATGGCGGTGAGGTGCGGGGGGCAGTTGGTGGAGCCGCCTATGGCCGTATTGACGACGATGGCGTTCTCGAAGGCCTCCCGCGTCATGATCCTGGATGGCGTCAGTCCTTCGCGGACCATGTCCACGATGCGGCGGCCCGAGGCATAGGCCATCTGTCCGCGTTCCCGATAGGCGGCGGGGATGCTGGCGCAACCGGGGAGCGACATGCCCAAGGCCTCCGCCAGGGTGTTCATGGAGGATGCGGTGCCCATGGTGTTGCAGTAGCCGATGCTGGGCGAGGAGTCGGCGATCGAATCCATGAACTCCTCGTAATCGATCTCACCGGCGGCGTGGCGCTTCCGGGCTTCCCAGACGGTGACGCCGGAACCGGCGAGCTTGCCATTGTGCCAGCCGTCCAGCATGGGGCCGCCGGTCAGGATGATGGAGGGGAGGTTGGACGTTGCCGCCGCCATCAGGCAGGCCGGCGTGGTCTTGTCGCAGCCGGTTGTGAGCACGACGCCATCGATCGGATAGCCATGCAGGATCTCGACAAGCCCGAGGTAGGCGAGATTTCGATCGAGGGCGGCGGTAGGACGACGACAACTTTCCTGAATGGGATGAACGGGGAAAACGAAAGGAATTCCCCCCGCGTCGCGGATTCCCGACTTGACGCGGTCAGCGAGCTCGAGATGGACGCGGTTGCAGGGCGTCAGGTCGCTGCCGGTCTGCGCGATGCCGATGATGGGCCTGCCGGATTGAAGTTCGTCGCGGGTGAAGCCGCAATTCATGTACCGCTCAACATAGATGGCGGTCATTCCCGGATCGGCGGGGTCGTTGAACCAGGATTCACTGCGCAGGCGGCGGGGAGATTCGGACATGCGAGGATTCTCCGGGTTTGGACGCTGAACGCAAGCGCCCAGCGCGCTGGGCGACCCGCAAAGGGCGCGATTATGAACGGGTGGCGCCATGCCAAGTCACAAAGCGACGAAAAGAGGTCTTCCTGACCACAGCGTCGGCTATGGCTCACCAGCAGAGCTTTTCTTTCGCAGCTTTCACCCCTGCAGGGTGTCGAAGTGGGCTCGACGGAGTCTCGCCCCACCGGCTATTCGATTCGCTGTCGCGAGCTGCAGCGCCTTTCGCTCCATGCCTCCGCGACCCACGACTCCGCTGCCAACAGCGCTTCCTTATTGACGGATGGTTCGTGCAGCCGGTGGGGAGAGACTCCGTCGAGCCCATATCAACGTCCAAGGGACGGGGAAGCACGTTTCCCATGCCGCCCTCGTTCAATCGGATGGCGCCCGCAAAGGCGCCCGCATTGGAAGGGCGTTGTCGGCCCGACCAAGCACAGGGGCGGTCAATCGCTCGCTTGCCGCTACGCTTTCTTTTTCTGGGGCTTTCGGGGGCGCCTGGGGGCGCGTCTTGCGGAGCCGGTTTTCTTCGCTCCGGTATGCGAAGTTGAGCTCTCCGCGGGCACGTTCCGTGCGTCCAGCAATCCACGGTCCTGGGCGGCGTCGAACAGGAGTTGTGCCTCCGCCTGGAACCAGTGGGCCTGGTCCTGTCCGAAGGGGCGACCGCAGGCTTCCCATACCGCGTAGGCACAGTTGGAGACTTCCTGCGGATCCAGTTGGATCTGGGCGCGCAACGATTCGAACAAGTCG
>CAZFLK010000093.1:0-6139 GCA_964519245.1 uncultured Verrucomicrobiota bacterium | reverse complement strand
CGAGCGCCGATGACATTGGCTCGTTCATGACAGACAACAGTCGCACGACGAAGGTCGTTTCGCCAAGGCGAGTATCACCGGCGGGGACTACTCGTTGATGCCCCAATGGCGCGGTGTGCCCGAGGATTTCTGATCGAGGATCCTTTGGAGCAGCTTGGACATCTCGCTGGCGCGGGCCGCATGCCGATCGGCGGGAGCGGATTCCGTGCGGGAGGCCAAGGGGGGCGCCGGTCGGTTCAGCAGGCGTACAACCTTGTCGGACTTCTTGATGGCTGGGTTTATTTCCATGATCCGATTTTATGATGACGATCAATCTTGTGCATCGGGCGACTCATGGAGGGAAGGATAGGGGATTCCCTTATTCTGCAACGTTTCTTCCGCTTGCCAAGGCGGGAGGGCTGCGGGAGTTTGGCGCAACGCATGACTGCCGGACAGATTCTACGATTTCAGTTTGGTCGCCGCGATGCGATTGCCTCGGCGGCGCGCGGCAGCGGAACGCTATGGACCGGGGCGGGATTGACGCTGACGGCGGCGATTGCGCGGAACTACGACCAGACTTGGATCGGCGAGACCCCGCTTTGGTTGTTTGGTAATCTGCTGTTCTCGCTGATTTCGTCCTTCCTGATCTTTTCGATTGTTTCCGAGGCACGTGAAGGCTGCGCTCTCCCACGATGGTCGCTACAGCTGGATCGACCATCGATTGCCCGCCTACATTTCGATCCTGGCCTTTCTGGAAAGGGTTCCTGAGGGCGCTGCTATCGAGGGCGCTGTTCGCGACCGATTGGAGAGCCTTGCGGACCGTGAGTCAGACAGCCTGGCGAATCCCGGGGAATCGAAAGCGGAGTTCGATCGCTTTCGCGAACTGATCGAGAAGTCTGTTGGAAACGAGGAATTGTAGATGGAGCCTCGCATTCCGATTGCGACGTCGCGGTCGCTCAGCGAGTCGTCGGAAGACGGGGGACGAATCGGCCGTCGACCGTGTTCCAGGAGTCGTTCGAGTTCTTGCCGGTAAAGACCAGGGTGAATTCGCGGCCGTTGCTGCGCAGCCATTTGGCCGGGAAACTCCAGTAGAAGGACGAGACTTCCACGTGATCGGCGCCCCAGGATTCCTCATAGGCGACGGTTGTCCAGGGGCCCCAGGGTTCGGGGGCGTCGAACAGTCCGAATCGACCGGCGTGGGTGGCGTCGTGTTCGGTGCAGAGGAGGTAGCGTTTCAAGCCTGGGTTGTAGCTCACGCTGAGATTCCAGCCGACGCCGTTCGGATCCTCGAATACGGCGCGCTTGCTGGTCGCTTCGTAAGACCAGATGGGGCGCTTGTCATCGTCGAATCCGGCGAAGAACTGAACTTCTCCCCGTTGCAGAATGGCGTTTTTGGGCGAGCGAACCAGATAGACCCGGCCGGGTTTGTGGACATCGAATCCGTAACGGTTCTCGGCGTTTCGAGGTCCCCAGGTTGGGTGAATGCAGTAGCTGTAGACGTAGCTGTCGCGGGAACCCTCGTAATCCCGCCCGAAATTCAGGAAGGTTGGAATGGTGAGGTTGTCTGCGAACGTGAAGGCCCAAGGCGCGAGGCGCCAGGTGGCGCCGTGATCGTGGGAAACGGCGATTCGCGATTCACGCAGGTGCGGGTTGGGCTGGTTGGCGACCCACATGTAGAGCACGGCGTCCACGCAGAGGATTCCGTAGCTCTTCCCCTCAAATTGAACCGGGTTCGCGGGGTTGACCCCGCCCCAGATGTTGCGGCCGCGGTAGGCGTCGCTCTCGCCGTCGATCCGGGCGACGCCCAGTTTGACCCGGCCTTTGCTGTTGCTGCCGCCGAAACCGCCACCATCGCCCCAGGCGGAATAGATGCGGTCGTCATCCGCCCAGGTCGTGGGCCAGTTGTCGCTGCCCGGCGCGAGGCGCTTGTGCGTGGCAAAATCGAATTTGACGGACGCAATGACAGGACTGGGAGGATAGGGGGACTGCGGGGCCCCCAACGTGTTGGCGGCAAACAGGGAGGCCAAGACACAAAAGACGAAGTGAATCATTGGGCGGGGTGGATTCATGACTTCAGCATGGAATCGGAAAGCAGTCCGGTCCGCAAGCGTTGGAAGTGCGGGCAGGTGGAATACGACAACCGCGGCCGGAGCCCTGTCCGCGGGCGTCAGGGTTCCGAACGGCCGTTCTAGGAATGGAGCGAACGCTGAAAGCTGTGAACTCAACGCACCAAGACCACCCAGTCCTGCTTCGGATCGCTGGGCGGGTTGCCGAGGCTGACCTTGCCGCCGCCTTTGACCGATTTGACGGAGCCTGATTGCAGCGCGCCGCCGGCGCGGGGATTGAACCAACTGACCTTGAAGTCGCCCTTGGCGCCGGTGAGATCCAGTTCGGCGGGTCCGCCGTTGGCGAGGTAGACGACATGAACCTTGCCCGTGTCGGCGAGGCAATACTTGTCGTTGGATTTGCTGTCCGCATTGCCGACCAAGGCGTCGGCGGGAGCCATTTCCCAGAAGGGGATCTTGTTGTCGTGGAAGAAGTTGATGGCGATGCGGCAGTAGTCCCAGCTCTGGTCGCGGCTGCGCCAGTCCTCGCAGACCAGGTCATTCTCGACGAACTTGTAGCCGAAATAATATTCGAGACCGCCGCCGCCGGCCATGAGGTTGCCCCACAAGGTCTGCTTGCGGACTTCGTGTTGGGTGTGGGCCATCTTGCCGTCCTTGTCATGCCCATCGAAGCCTTGGTAGCCGAGGTCCGGGCATTGCGCGTGGGCGGCGGAGCCGGATTCGTCGAAGGCGACCACCCAGGGCTTGCCGGCCTTCGCGGAGGCTTCGACCCATTTGACGGTCTGCCAGTGCGTGTCTTTCAGCGCGCTGTTCTGGAGCGAGGTTCCGGTCAACGAGGACTTGTCGCCGATGAGCGCCTGGTAGATCTGATCCTGTTCATTGGGGAAGGTGTGGACGACGGTGTGGTGGTCGTAGGGATCCATGGCGCGCAGCCAATCGATCATGGCCGTCTGTTCCTCGGTGGACTGGGTGTTCTCCTCGCCGAGATTCCAGTTGAGGGCGAGGTTGTGACCGAAGCGGGCGACGATCTCACGGCAGTAGAGCCGGCGTTCGGGGCCCAACTTGCCGCCGTCGAGCGAGGTTGGCACATTGCCGGCCCGCTTGTCGCGATGGCCGCGACGATTGTCATCCATCTCGGTTTCCTGCAACTTGAAGTGCAGATACATGCCTTTGGCCGTGCCGTGGTCGAAGACGACGCCCCATTGATCGAGCTTGGAGCAGTCGTAGTGGAGTTTGTCATTGCGGGAGACGAAGGGCCAGACGTTGTCGCCGTCGCCGCCGGCGTTGTAGGTCAGGAACGAGAAGACATTGCAGCCCTTGCCGGACAGGTAGTTGATCGCGCCGATCATTCCCTTGCCCTTGCCGCTTTTCCAGGTGGGATCGCCTTTGCGCCAGTCCTTGCGGTGCGGCGCCCAGGTCTTGAGAGGAACCTTTTGCGCCTTGCCGGCGATGGTGTTGTCGAAGTCGGCGTAGCCCAGAAAGGTCTCGGGCGCATCGGCCCCGACCTTCAGGAACCAGGACTTGTCGCCCGCGAATTGCAGGTAGCGTTTGCCGACATACTGCAGTCGTCCCTTGCCGCGCAGGTCACGGCCTGCCTTGTCTGACTTGCCGACGGTGAAGGTTCCTTCCGTGCCGTGATAGGGTTTGAGAACGGCGAAGTCGCCGCGGCCGAGCGCGGCTTGCGGGCCCTTGACGAAGGAGATCCGGTAATGCCAGTTGCCGGGTTTGTCGGGGGAGAGATGCGCGCGCCATTTCGTGCCGGACTCAGCGGAGGAGTTGCCTGCGTCGCCATCGGCGGCGAAGTAGCCGGGGACGTCGTAATAGGGAAACCCGGACTCATGCTTGAAGGTGACGGTCAGGTTGTAGTCGGTGAACGGATTCAAGGCGGCGTCCTGTTCGTGCGCGAAGGGGCCGTCGAGCGTGAGTGTGACCTTGTGCCACTGCTTCAGTTCGCCGGTGATGGCGACCGCGCCCTGGCCGTCGGGTTTGCGGGGCAGAACGTTCAAGCCGATCGCCGCGACTTGGTTGGATCGGCCCGAAAGCGTTGTCACCCGGGGCGCGGACAAAGGATCGGCATTGGCGCTGGCATGTTTGTTGACCGCCTGTTGCGTCTTGGCGTCGGCGGGAGCGAAATCCAATCCGACCCAGCACGCGCGGCTGTATTCCTTGCCGTCGGCGGAGGCGATGGTTGAGCGGACCGTAATCACGTCGCCCAGGCCGAGTTCGACGTTCCTCCAGGTTGCCGCGAATTGCGGGCCCTCCTCATACATCTGGGCGCTCTTGGGGGCCTCGAAGTCGCCAATCGTGGAATCGTTGGCCGAGACAGAGTAGGTCGATTGTCCGTCGTTCTCGCCGACGATGCGCAACTTGACGTGATACTTGCCGCTCGGAAATGGGAAGGGAGTCGTGGTCTTGGCGGTCTTATGGCGGTCCGGATTGATCGCCAGCCACTTGCCCTGGTCCACGTAGTAGTTGGAGCCGTTGATCGGGAAGCTGGCGGCGGGCAGGGTGAGCCCTTTTGCGCTGACGCCTTGGCGAGCCTTGGCTTTCCCCTTGCCCTTTCCCTTGCCCTTTCCTTTTCCTTTTTGATCTGCGGGTTTCGCCTTGGGAGCGGGGTCCCGGTACTCGGCGGGGACGGCAAAGGGCTTGGGCGCGTTGCCGCTTTTCACCATGGATATGGGGCCGGATCCGTCGGGGCGGCCGAACTTGGGATCCCTGGTCAGGAAGAACTTGTCGAACTCGAAGCCATCCTCGCGCATGGAGAATTGGATGACGTGCTCGCCGGGCGAGGGGATGTCGAGCCAGATCTTACCGTGTTCGCCGCAGTGGTTCTTCTCGGTGCGTTGGGCGCTTTCCCAGCGCCAGGAGCGTTTGCCCTGGCACCATTGCATGCGTTGGCCGGAGGCGGGCCATTCGCCATTCAGGCCGACGTGGATGCCATTGTCCTCGCTGCCGGTGGAATGGGCGCAAACCCAGACGTGGTAGCGGCCGGGCGTCGTGAAGTGGGCCTTGTAGTGCAGGACGCCGATCTTGCCCGGTTCCGGGGAGAAGTTCTCTCCACGAATCAGCTTGTGCCCATGGTGGTGGCGGGTGTCGGGCAGGATCTCGAGATACGCTCCGCCGCTGGAGCCGATGACGTGGGCGGGGTCGGCGTCGTTGCCGGCCTTGTGCTGCCTGGCAGCCGTCGTCAGATGCCACGCGCGGATGTCGGACTGGGTCTGCTTGAAGAAGTGTTCCGCCTCGATGGCAAGGACGCCGTTCTTCTCAGCGAAGACCAAGTCGTCGGAGGCGATCGGAGAATCCGAGGTCGCGGCTTGCGCGACAATCGCAGTGAAGGCGCAGGCAATGAATGGGAGGGCTCGTATCGGTATGCGCGGGAGTTTACGGATCGTCGATGGGTTGGCGATGCGGAAGTTGGGGCGCGGTTTTCAAGCCGGAATGGCTGCCTCTCCTGATAGGCTCAAGCGGCAGCAGGCGCCTCCTCGCGCGACAATCGTGAGCGTCTCAGAACGCAAGGCTTGCCCTGTAAAACGCCAGGCATGTGCGCCGGCCAATGTCAGGACGGAGGGCGGGCGTCAGAATCGGGTTGCGAGGCGGTGTGCGATGGTTTTGCCCACGCTCAGGGCCGAGGTGGCTGCGGGGGAAGGGCAGTTGATGGCGTGGACGATGCGCGGTTGTTCCTCGATGGCGAAGTCATCCACGAGCTTGCCGTCCGGGGCGACGGCCTGCGCGCGGACGCCGGCCGGGGCGGGCTCGATGTGATCGGCGGTGATCTCGGGGATGAGGCGTTGCAGCGCTTTGACGAAGAAGGCCTTGCTGAAGGTGCGACGCCATTCGTCGATCCCGATCCGCCAATGCCTGGCCGCGAACTTCAGAAAACCGGGATAGCTGAGATACTCGGCGAGGTCTCGGAGATTGATGTCCGTCTTGTGATAACCCTCGCGGTCGAACGCGACCGAGGCGTTGGGACCGCACTCAACGCCTCCGAGGGCCATGCGGGTGAAGTGGACGCCAAGAAACGGAAAGCGCGTATCCGGCACGGGGTAGATCAGGTTGCGGCAGAGATGCTCGGAGTCCTTCTTGAGCTCGTAGTA
>CAZFLK010000092.1:0-21428 GCA_964519245.1 uncultured Verrucomicrobiota bacterium | reverse complement strand
CATTGAGCTCGCCCGGAAGACCGCGAGTCGGCTCCTCGAGTCGGCCGAGGATTCCGCGAGGGCGCGGGTTGAGAAGCTTTATGAACTGGCGCTTCAGCGACGTCCGACCACGGAGGAAGCCCGGGAGGCTTCGGCCTTCGTGTCAGCGCGGGAAGCCGCCGGCGGGTTCGATCAGCCCAACCGCTGGCGGCGCGGCTATGGCAGGTTTGACGCCGACGCCGCCAAGGTGGTCGAATTCGTCCCCTTGCCGCACTACACCGGAAACTCCTGGCAGGGGGGACCCAAGCTTCCGGATCCCAAGCTGGGTTACCTTTTCTGGCGCGACCGCCAGGGACACACCGGCTCCAATCCGGGCAAGCAGGCGATTCTTCGCTGGATCTCCCCGCGCGATGGCGCGATCTCCATCGTCGGCGAGCTCCGGCACCCCTCGGAGAAGGGCGATGGCGTTCGCGGGCGGGTCGTCGCCGGCGGCGCCGGTCTGCTCGGGGAGTGGAAGGTCCGGAACAGCGAGGCAAAGACCCCGGTCCGCGAGTTTGCCGTCCGCCGCGGCGAAACAGTCGACTTCGTCGTCGATTGCGTCGGCGACACGAGTTTCGACAGTTTTGAATGGGCTCCCCGAATCCGCATGAAGAGCGCGGACCTCAGCTGGAGTTCCCAGCGCGACTTCCCACTCTCGGCGCCCTCACTGCAACCCCTCTCGGCATGGGAACAGTTGGCCCAGGCCGTCCTGCTGTCCAACGAGTTCATGTTTGTGGACTGAGGAACGCCCGACATGGAGCCTTCTGAAATGCCTGCCGCCTCCGTCAAGGACACGGTGGCCGCGATGCCCATCCTCGATGTTCACGAGCACCATCTCCCGGAAACCTACCTCAGCCGCGAAGTCGGGTTGCTGGATCTTCTGCGGCAAAGCTACGCGGGCTAGACGGAAAGCCGCCCCTATCCGCTGCCGTCGGAGTCGCGGACTGAAGACCCAATGCTATCCGGTTCAAAGGATGCGACCTGGGGCGACATCCGGCAGTTCGTCGAGGGGAGCGGCTCGAACAGTTTCGTGCGCAACCTCCTCGCCGGAGTGGGGGAACTCTACGAACTCGGGGACGAAGGCGTCACCGAGGCGAATTGGAGCGCGCTGGACCGGCGTATACGCGAGCGTCACGCGACAGCGGACTGGCCTCGCGAGGTTCTGACGCGCGCCAACCTTGTCGGCGTCATCACCGATCCTTACACCAACCCGCTGCTCGATGCCCGGGCGGCGTTTGGCGACGACTACCGCTCGGTCATGCGCATCAATGCGTTCGCCATGGGGTGGCATCCTGACGCAACGGATCACAATGGGAACTCACCTTTTGAGTTCGCGCGAAGGCTCGGCGTGCGTCTCGAGTCATTCGATGACTTCAAGGCTTTGCTGGAGACCGCCGTGGAGACCATGGGCTCGCGCAATCAGGTCGCCTTGAAGAACGCGCTGGCTTACGATCGCGACGTCGCCTTCGATGACCCCGATGAAGGTTTGGCGCGCCAGGCCTGGGGCGAGTCCAATCCCTCTCCGAGAGCGCGCAAGGCCTTTGGCGATTTTGCGGTGGACCGGCTGTGCGCCCTGGCCGGCGAACGGGATATCCCGGTACAGATGCACCTCGGGACGGCCCTGATCCGCGGCTCGCATCCCATGAATGCCGCCGGTTTGATCGAGCGGCATCCCGGCGTTCGTTTTCTCCTGATGCACCTGGCCTATCCCTGGAGCTCTGAACTGCTGGGCATGGCCTTCGTCTATCGCAATGTCTGGCTCGACCTGACCTGGTCCTTCCTCCTGAGCCCGACGCATTTCACCCGGGCCTTTCACGAGGCGATCGAGATCCTGCCGGACGAGTCCCGCATGATGCTGGGCGGGGACAACTGGCACGCCGAGGAAACCTTCGCCGCCATGCAGACAGCGCGGCGCCTGATTGGCGACGCGCTGGCGGAGAAGGTGGCGTCGGGCTACTTCAACGCCGCGGCCGCCGAGCGCTTGGCGCGTAGAATCCTTTCGGAGAATGCCAGGGCCTTCTTTGGCCTCTAGCGCCGTTCGCCCCGGTTGCTGCGCGATTGCCGGACCGATTGCTCATTCCTCCCGGGTCAACATCAGCAGGCGGAACTGCAGGGCTTGCGAGCCGGGGATGTTCAACGCCTTCAAGGCAAGTTCCCCGGAGCCCTTCTCAAGATAAATCGTTCCCAAACGGATGCTCTTGAAGTCCTTGACGTAGGATTCAACGCGCTTCACCCGGTCATTCTCGTGGCCGCGGAGCGGGGGATCGTGCGGCTCCGTGAGCTTGGCCCGAAGCCGGCTCTCGTTGAAGCACAACTCGATCGTCGAGCCGACATCCTTGCCGGGGCAGGCGTATTCCAAGTCGACCTGGTAGCTCCCCGAAGCTCCGACCTCGGCCGTCCAGGTGATCTTGTCGTCCACGCTGACCCAGTTGGTGAAGAAGGAACAGTTGGGAAACTTGTTGGACCGTTTGATGTTTCCGTGAGCGGTTCCATCACGGGCGGGAATCTGTGTGTAGCGATAGTCCGGATGACCGATGACAAAGGGCCGGTTGTCCACGTCGTAGCCAGCGACAACCTCCTCCTGGAACTTCTTCTGCTCGGCGCGCAGACGCGCGGCAATCTTCTCTCTCTTCTTGGATAGATCCTGGCGTTGCCCCGGATCGGCAACCATGTCGTAGAGCCTGCCTTGATGGTCCAGGCGATATTGATGCGTGCGCACACTCACGCGCTTCCGCCAATGGGAGAAGATCATCCGGTCCTCCATGATCCGCTTGTCGCCCTGGAGATAGCCTTTCAGTGAAACTCCGTCGAGGCGCCGCTTGCCGACAAGCTGGATCCCGGCCATGTCGGCGAGGGTGGGAAGGAGGTCGATGGCGGCTCCGATCTGTTGGACAACCTTGCCTTCCGCAATCCTGCCGGGCCAACGTATGAGCATCGGTGAGCGCACACCGCCTTCATCGGTGGAGCCCTTCTTGCCCTTCATGTCCCCATTCCATCGCGCCCCGTTCGGACCATTGTCGCAGAAGTAGATGACGATGGTGTCGTCGGCGACCCCCATGTCATCGAGTTTGTTGAGGAGTCGACCGACGTTCCAATCGATGTTCTCGCACATGGCCAGGGCCGCGCGGGTGTGCTCGAGATTTTCCTTGTTGGGTTCGCGGTTTCGCATCTGGAGGTCGAGGTCCTTGAACTTGTTCCACCAACGGTCCGGGACCTGCATGGGGGAGTGCGGGGTATTGTAAGGAAGGTAACAGAAGAAGGGTTCGCCGGCCTTCACCGAGTCAGACATGAAATCCATGGCCTTGTTGGTGAAGTCGTCGACGCAAAACCCTTCGCCTTGGACAATTCGCCCGTTGTGTTCCAGCGGGGGATTGAAGTAATCGCCCCAATGCCCCGAGCAGAAACCGTAGTACTCATCAAATCCGCGGCCATTGGGGTGATACGGATATTGCATGCCGTTGTGCCACTTGCCGAAGGCCCCGGTGCGATACCCGCCCGCCTTGAAGGTGTCCGCGATCGTGATCTCATCCAGGTCCAACCGCTCGCCGCCGGCGGATGTGCTGTAGACGCCGCCGCGAGGATGGTAGCGGCCGGTCAGGAACTCCGCGCGGGTGGGGGAACACACCGGACAAACATAGAACCGTGCAATAGTGGCTCCGTCGCGCGCCAGTGAATCAATGTTGGGAGTCCGGAGGTTGCTGTTGCCGTTGACGCTCAGGTCACCCCAGCCCTGATCGTCCGTCAGGACAACCAGAACATTGGGACGCTTGGCCGCAGCCTGGACCGGTTGAGCGGTCGCCGCGCAAAGAAAAGCCAGCAGACAAAGCGCACCGGAAGTGTGGAGGAATCTGAATGAAGTCATCATGAGGTTCGGGTTGGACGGGAAT
This sequence comes from uncultured Verrucomicrobiota bacterium, assembly GCA_964519245.1. Taxonomy (GTDB): domain Bacteria; phylum Verrucomicrobiota; class Verrucomicrobiia; order Limisphaerales; family JAYPEY01; genus JAYPEY01. The sequence goes on along the minus strand of CAZFLK010000092.1, from coordinate 17,523 downwards.
CGTTGCGGATCTCATTCGATCGAGAAACTCTCGACTCTTGAAAGTTGGGAACGGACTACGCCGGCCAGTTCCCCTCAACCCAGCAAATCACCAGGCTCGCGTGGGACAGGGGATGAATGACATTTTCCAGATCGGCGTTGGTCTCATAATCGAGCAGAACCACATCGCCCTCGCTCGAAAGGTTCCGCAGTTCCTCCAATTCCGGTTGGAGCCTGTTCTCCAGAACCCAGCGGTAGGCGGGTAAGTAGATCTGCTTTCGCGCGGCAACGTAGTTCAACAGGGTCTCGTCGCGCACACCCGCCTGATGCCCCTTGAGCCGACCGTGCGTCTGGGTGGTTCGCTTCACCCCGCGCTTCTGGCGCAACTCGAACTTCGAGGCGTCGATGCCCTCGTTGGCAAAGACCTTCAAGCCCTGCCAGATGCCTTCGACGCTCATCGCGGTGACGCCGGATGAATTGGGGACGGGAATGCCGCCGTGCAGGTAGGTCGGACTGAACTTGACCCAGGGCTTGGGCCCGCGCGAACTGAGATCAAGGACGGTCGCGTCCGGGTAGCGCTTGTTCAGTGTCTTGTTCTTGCGCCGACGGCTTTCGAGAATGAGAGGCATGGTTTTGGTAAACAGCGGTCAGCGACCTTCAATCGGTCGCCGCTTCAAGAGCTTCCGGCGTGCCCGGCGGGCCGCCATTGTGCGACAGATCACGTCGGGTCCAGACATAGCGAAACATCAAGGTGCGCAGCGTCGCCGTGAGCGGAATCGCCAGAATGCCGCCGATGATGCCCCCGAGCAGCGTCGTCCCGATCATGACCGCGAGGATGATCGTCAGCGGATGAAGCCCCACCCGGTCGCCTATGATCTTGGGTGAAATGAAGAGCCCTTCCGCAGCTTGAACCGCAATGAAGAGAAGGATCAACAACGCGGGATGAAGCCAATCGCCGAACTGCACGATGCAGATCACCAGGGCGGGCAGGATGCTCAGCATCACACCGAGGTAGGGCACGATTCCCAACACGCCGGCAAGCGCCCCCAGCAAAACCGCATAGGGGAGTCCGATCAACTTGTAACCCACGATCAACAACGCGCCCACACACATCGAAACCAACACCTGCCCCCGGAAGAAGACGATCAGGCGCTCGTTGATCTCACGCAGCACGAAGACAGCTTCTTCTTTCATGCGGGATTCCCGAACCGGAAGATAAGCCGTCCAATGGCTCCGAATGCCGCGCTTCTCCAGCAGAAAGTAGAACAGATAAACCGGCACCATGGCCATGCCGATCATGAGTCCGCCCCAGGACGCAATTTTTGTAATCTGCGCTTGGAACCACTCGAAGACCACGGGAAGACTGGTGGTGATCCACTCCGCGACCTTGTCGTCCAGACCGGATTCCCAGGCCTCCGCGGCCTTGTCGCCAAAGGGAGTCGTCTTCAACCACGCGCCAAAGCGCTGTTTGGCGTCTTCCAGCAGCGACGGAGCAATAACCGGGGCGGCAGGCGACGGCTCCTCTGAACCTTCGGCTCCGTTCCCACCCGCAACCGCAACCGCGACGGAGCCGGTCGACCGCGAGTCCGTCGCGGTTGCCGTTTCGGCGTCCTTGGGCAGGACATCTTCCTGGAACCTCGTCTGAGTGATCCGGTCGAAAAGGCCGTCGACCTCGACGACCAATGAGGGAATGAAGGTGGTCAGGACGGACATCGAGAGCACAACCGCCGCAAACATCACCAGCAGGATCGCCCGGGTTCTCGGGATCGCGGCCTTTTTCTCCACCCAGTCGACGACGGGGTCGATGAGGTAGGCGAGAATGCCGGCAACGGCGAGCGGGAGCAGAACGGAGGCAAGCTGGCTTATCGTCCAGGCAAAGCCCCAACAAACCAGCCCCAGCAACAACAGCACAATGGCCCCGGCCATGCTCGTCGCGGCGAACCACAGAACCTTCGCCTGCTTCTCCGAGGGCGCGGGAAATTTCATGTTCATGGGCAGACGTTGGCTGGCAGGACCTTCAGCGGGAATAACAATCCGACGCTGCAATTCTCATTTGACCGATCGCTGCCGTCGACTGGCCTGTTTGCCCAGCCTGCGGGATTTACGGGCAGCGGCTCGAACGGCGTTCATCAGGGCGGACCGTATGCCGGCTTTTTCAAGTTCGTGCACGCCGTCGATGGTCGTGCCTCCCGGGCTGGTGACCATATCCTTCAGCGCCCCGGGATGTTGTCCTGTCTCCAGGACCATCTTGGCGCCGCCAAGCAGCGTCTGGGCGGCCAATCGGGTCGCGACCTCGCGCGGCAATCCCGCGGCCACGCCGCCGTCGCTCATCGCCTCGATCATCAGGTAAACGTAGGCTGGCCCGCTGCCGCTCAATCCCGTCACCGCGTCGAGCAACGATTCCTTGACCTCATAGGCGACCCCGACCGCGGAAAGCAACCGTTGCGCCAGGGCGGCGTCATCGCTGGTCGCCCCGGAGCCTGCGGCGAATCCGCTGGCGGACGCCCCCACCAGGGCCGGGGTGTTTGGCATGACCCTTATGACCCGGGCCCCGGTCGGCAAACTGGATTCCAACTGCTCCAAAGTCACGCCCGCCGCGATCGACACCAGCAAACGGTCGCCGCCAAACTGGTCCTTGACGCCGCTTAGGACGCTCGCCGCCTGATCGGGTTTGACGGCCAGAAAAACCACCTTCGCCCGCGTGACCACCTCGCTGTTTGAATCGGTCGTCCCTCCGCCCACCGCGTCGGCGAAGGCCGCGCGGGCGCTCTCGGAAACATCGCTGGCAATCAGGTTCCCCGGCGGACAGATCCCCGCCTCGACAAATCCCCTCGCCAGCGCCGCGGCCATCCGCCCGGCGCCCAAGAATCCGATGGTAAGCTCCGATGACATGCGAGGCTTTTAGCAGTCGCTCAGTGGGAATTGAAGGCAAATCCATTGTTGGGCGATGGATCGGCGGCCCGCCGGACTAAGACCCTCGTGACGAAAGCGCCCCGTTCAGATCGCGAATTCTTGCCCTCGGTGGAGGGCGTTCCTATGATCGCCGCATGTTCGATCTGAAATACATTCGGGAGAATCTTGAGACGGTCCAGACACGGCTGAATTCACGCGGCGGAGGCGATGGCGACAAGTTGCTCGAAGCGCTGGAGTTGGATGAAGTGCGTCGCAAGACAATCACTGACGCGGAAGCCTTGAAGTCCCAGGTCAAGAAGGCGTCCAAGGAGATCGGCGCCTTGATGGGGCAGGGGAAGAAGGACGAAGCCGAGGCCAAGAAAGCCGAGGTGCGCGCGATCAATGAAAAGGTTGCGGCCCTGGACGGTGAAGCCAAGGCGAAGGAGGAGGCGCGGAATGACATTCTTGTCCGCTTGCCCAATCCACCGCACGCTAGCGTGCCCGAAGGGGCCTCCGCCGACGACAATCCCGAAGTGCGCGCATGGGGCGAGAAACGCAGTTTTGATTTTGAGCCAAGGTCTCACGTCGAGATCTGCGAATCGTTGGGTCTGGTCGACTTCGCCCGCGCCGCCAAATTGTCCGGCAGCGGGTTCGCCCTGTATACCGGTTGGGGCGCGCGATTGGAGCGGGCCCTGATCCAGTTCATGCTCGACCTGCACACGAACGCTCATGGCTACACCGAGGTCTCTCCGCCGTTCATGGTCAGCCGGGATTGCATGGTGGGCGTGGGACAACTGCCCAAGTTCAGCGATCAGGCCTATGCCATTCAGGAAGGCGAAGACAGCGAGTCGCTGGGCCGGAACTACCTGATTCCAACTGCGGAAGCCCCGGTGGCCAACATCCACCGCCAGGAGATCCTCGAACAGGACGCGCTGCCGATCCGCTACTGCGCCTACAGCCCCTGCTTCCGCGCCGAGGCCGGAGCGGCCGGCGTCAACACCCGAGGCCTCATACGGATGCACCAGTTCGATAAGGTGGAATTGATCAAGATCGTCAATCCGGAGGACAGCTACGACGAACTGGAATCCATGACCGCGAACGCCGAGGCCGTTCTTCAGGCTCTGGGATTGCATTACCGGGTCGTGTTGCTGTGCACGGGCGACATGGGCTTCGCCGCCGCCAAGACCTACGACATCGAGGTCTGGGCGCCGGGGCAGGGGGCTTACCTGGAAGTTTCGAGCGTGTCCAATTGCGAGGACTTCCAGGCGCGGCGCATGGGGCTTCGCCAACGCACTGAGAAGGGGGTGATCCACCCGCATATGCTCAACGGCAGCGGAACCGCCTTGGCCAGAATCTTCGTCGCCCTCGTGGAAACGTGCCAGCAAAGCGACGGCTCCATCGACATCCCGGAGAAACTCCGCCCCTTCCTGAACGCGGACCGCATTCCGGCCTGAGATCGCATTGGCTCCATGAGAATCCTACAGGCAGCAAGCGAGGTTTTTCCCTACTCAAAGACCGGCGGGCTCGCCGACATGGTGGCGGGGTTGGCGAAGGGACTGGCTGCCAACGGTATGGCCACCCAGGTCGTCACGCCCTTGTATCGCGGAATCCGTGAACGACTCGAGGGGCTTTCCGACTGGGGCAGCCTGGAAATTCCCATGGGGTGGAGCGCGCGAACCGGGAATGTTCTGCAATACGTATCCAGCCCGGGACTGACAGTCTACTTCATCGACGAACCGGGCTACTTCGATCGCGATGGAATCTACAACTTCGACGGGCAGGATTTCGACGACAATGGCGAGCGCTACATCTTCTTTTCAAAATGCGTCGTCGAGTTGGCCAAGCGACTGGAAGTCGATCTGATCCACGCCCATGATTGGCAAACCGGCCTGATCCCGGCCTTGGTTGAACAGCAGGCGGTTGACGGCCGCTGGGAGAAGCGACCAAAGATCTGTTTCAGCATTCACAATCTTGTCTACCAGGGCATCTTTCCCTACGCCGACTTCCGCAAGACCGGGCTCGGCGACCACTATTTTCATTTTGAGCGTCTGGAGTACTTCGGGCAGATGAATTGCCTGAAGGGAGGCATCACGTTGGCGGACTGGATCAGCACGGTCAGTCCAACCTACGCAACCGAAATAACAACTCAGGAATACGGCGCAACCCTGGACGCCGCTCTGCGGGAACGGTCCGACCGCCTCACCGGAATTCTTAATGGCGTGGACTACGAGGAATGGAAAACGGTCGGGAATCCCCACATCAGGAACGCCTACAGCATCGACGACCTCCGGGGGAAGTCCCTCCAAAAACGCGCACTCCAAAAGGAGTTCGGTCTGCCGCAAAGCTCCAAGATCCCTTTGTTCGGCTGCGTCACTCGATTGGATCCCAACCAGAAGGGCATCGACATCTTGCTCGACGCCTTGAAAGCAATCATGGACGAGGCCTTCCAGTTCGTCTTGCTCGGCAGCGGCAACAAGGATTTCGAGGAAGCCTTTCTGGCCATCGCCGACGCCAACCCGAAACACATCGGCTGCCGGATCGGATACGATCACAGCCTGGCGCATCGCATCGAAGCCGGTTGTGATTTCTTCCTCATGCCGTCCCGATATGAGCCTTGCGGGTTGAATCAAATGTACAGCTTGCGTTATGGCGCGATTCCGATCGTTCGAGGCGTCGGCGGACTCGAGGACACCGTCGTCGAACTGCACGAAGACCCCGTCCTTGGCAATGGAATCAAGTTCCAGGACTATTCCGCCGCAGCCTTGGCCAATTGCATCCGCCGCGCGCTCATCTACTTCGAAAACCCCAAGTTGATGAAACGCTTGAGGGTCGCAGGAATGAAAGCCGACCATTCCTGGAACAGCACGGCCGTAGCCTACCAGGCGTTGTACGAACGCATCCTCGCCATTTGATCCACGACAAAAGGGTATTCGTATTCCTGAATTTTTCGCCAATTCAGGCCGATTTGATGAATCTAAATTAAAGCTAACAAACATTGTGCGCAAACTTGGCCGCCGTAGCTGTGCGAGCCGTTTGAATGACTGCAGACCTCCGTGACGTCGCTTTACGTCGAATCTCCAAGGCCTCGACAAGCTCAGCGATGGCTCCAGCCAAAGCGCTTGTTGAACGGCCAATAGACGAACGCCGATTTCCCGATCACGTTCTCCTGCGGGAAATCTCCCCATTGCCTGGAATCCAGCGAGTTCATCGTGTTGTCGCCCAGCACAACATAACGATCCTCGCCGATCGCATACTCGGAATTGTCGTCGAAGAAAATCGGCGAGAGATTCTGACGCCGGAGCGCTAGGCTGACCGTTCCGTTGACATGGCCGAAATGGACGTGGCCAACATCGCTCCAATCGTCGTCGAACGTGTAGACATGTTCGAATCGAGGCGTGGCGGCGTCCAGTCGCTCGCCGTTGATCCTGACGTGCTGATCATTGCCGATTCGCATGCGTTCGCCGCCGAGGCCAACCAAGCGCTTGATGTAGAACAACGACTGATCCAACCCTTCGATTCCCGCCGTTTTGAAAACGATGATCTCGCCTCGTTCCGGGCGTCTGAAATTGTAGGTGAAGCGATCCACGAAGAGATGGTCGCCCTTGACGACCTTCAGTTTGAGGATGTCTTCTCCCGCGGCATAATGTTGGCCCGGCCGCACGTTGCCGCGTTTGTAGTCGAATAGATTGTCCGGCGGAAACCGAACCTTCAGCGTTTTCCGCTCTCCGGACGCCGTGGCGATCTTGATCTCCTGCCACTTGTTGAAAATGAGGTTGCTGTGAATCTTCGTCGACGCCTCCTGGATGACGCAATCCTCCGGCGCTGTCACATGGAAATAGCTCACGCCGTTGAAGCACGTGTCAAAAAAACGTTGGATCCGCCCGGGAATCTCCTCGTCGGCGTTGTCTCTGAGATCGACCGAGGTGATCCCATACAGCGTCGGCTGCATCGATCCCGTGGGAATCTTGAACGGTTGCAGAAAGAACGTCCGAATGCCCAATGCCACCGCCACCGCCACCAGGATGACGTCGATGTTCTCGCGGATTGACGCGTTCGGATAAGGAATAAGCTTCTTGTTCGCCACCTGCTCAAGCTTCTTCATCTGCTCTTGCAGCGACGGCTTGTCCGCGTGGGCGCGCAATGCCGCATTCAACTCGTCCAACGCCTCCCGAATCTGGTCGACGGCTTCGTCCGACAAGAGGTCGCGCTGATGATTCAGAAACTTTTCGACCTGCTTGCGCATGTCCACCGCATGGCGGACGGTGGCGGAGGTAAACCATCTGAGTATTCCCTTCATGGCGGCGGCGCGAAATCCTGAAGCGGGTTCAGGCCTTCATTACTTTCACAAACGCGTCCTGGGGAATCTGCACCGAGCCGACCGACTTCATGCGCTTCTTCCCTTCCTTCTGTTTCTCGAGCAACTTGCGCTTCCGGGTGATGTCGCCGCCATAACATTTGGCTGTCACGTCCTTGCGCAGGGCTCCGAGGGTTTCCCGGGCGACCACACGACTTCCGACCGCAGCCTGGATGGCGATCTTGAACTGCTGTTTCGGAATGACCTCCTTCAACTTGGCGGTCAACGCCCTGCCCCGGGTCTCTGCCTTCGAATCATGAACGATACAGGAAAAGGCGTCCACCGATTCGCTGTTCACGAGCATGTCGAGTTTCACCATTTTGGAAACCACGTAGCCGGCGTGCTCGTAGTCCATCGATCCATAGCCGCGGGTGATGCTCTTGATGCGATCGTGGAAGTCGATCAGAATCTCGTTCAACGGCATCTTGCTGGTGAGCATGACCCGGCGGGAATCAATGGTCTCGGTGTGATCCACATTGCCCCGCTTCTCGCTGATCAGCGCCATGATGTCTCCGATCTTCTCGTTCGGACACATCACGTAGGCCGTCACCATTGGCTCCTCGATGAAATCGATGAGACTGGGATCCGGGAGGAACAGCGGATTGTCGATCTCCATGGTCTCGCCGTCCGTCTTGGTCACCCTGTACACCACGCTCGGATACGTGGCGATGATGTCCATGTCATACTCGCGACGCAGCCGCTCCTGAACGATCTCCAGGTGCAGCAATCCTAAAAAGCCGCACCGAAAACCAAAGCCGAGCGCCACGGAGGTCTCCGACTGATAGACGAACGCGGAATCGTTCAATTGCAGCTTGCCGAGGTTCTGCTTCAGGCGCTCGTAGTCCGAACTGTTCAGCGGATAGATGCCGCTGAACACCATTGGATGAACCTCTTGAAATCCCGCCAAGGGCTTCGCCGGATTTCTCGCATCCGTGAGCGTGTCACCCATCTTGACGTCCTTGGGCGACTTGATATTGGCGATCAAATAACCGGTCTCGCCGGCGCAGAGCTTGTCCCGCTTGTAGGGACGCGGATTGAAGCTGCCGACCTCCTTGACCTCAACGCTCTTGTTGGAATGCAGCCACTTGACCTGCTGTCCCTGTTTCAACTCGCCGTTGAAAATGCGGATATGGGTCACGACGCCCTTGTAGGTGTCGTAATAGGAATCGAAACCCAGGGCCTGCAACGGCGTGCCGGGCTCAGCCTTCGGTCCCGGAACACGCTCCACAATGGCCGTCAGCAGTTCGTCGATGCCGATGCCTTCCTTCGCGCTGCACAGAATCGCCGCATCCGCCGGAATCGCCAGAATGTCCTCCAACTGCTGCTTGCACATCGCAATGTCGGCGGTCGGCAGGTCGATCTTGTTGATGACGGGAATGATCTCAAGGTTGTGCTCCATGCACAGGTGAACGTTGGCCACCGTCTGGGCCTCCACGCCTTGGGCCGCATCCACAACGAGCAAGGCCCCGTCGCAGGCGCATAGACTGCGCGAAACCTCGTAGGCGAAATCCACGTGCCCCGGTGTGTCGATCAGGTTGAATTCGTAGGTCCGCCCATCCTCATGCCGATAGTACATGGTGACCGGATGCGCTTTGATCGTGATCCCCCGCTCCCGCTCCAGGTCCATCGAGTCCAACAGCTGATCCTGCTTCTCGCGATCGGAAATCGTTCCGGTTCGCTCAAGCAGTCGGTCGGACAGCGTCGTCTTCCCATGGTCCACATGGGCGATGATGCTGAAATTTCGTATGTCGATCAGTTCCATCAATCGTCAAAAACGCTCAAACTCTCGGCAATGCGCATTCGCCCAAGGGAATCATCGCCGAAAAATTCGAAGCGGCAAAAGATAACGGCGAATCGCGCCAAGCCAAGGCAATTCAGCGGAAAGACAGGATTCGAACTTCAAACGGCTTGGCGCGCCTCGCGCGTCTCTCCCACCCACAATTCCCCTTTTTCCCCAGCCCTCCCCCGCATAGACTCCCCTGCCCTATGAGTGAAAAGAAACTTTCTGACAAGGTGGCCGTGATCAGCGGCGCGAGCAAAGGACTGGGAAAATCCATGGCCGAGGCCCTAGCCCGCGAAGGCGTCAAGATCGCCCTTGTGTCCCGCAATCAGGATCTCCTGAATGAGGTCGCCGAGGGCATTCGCGCCGAAGGCGGCGCGGCCGAGACCGTCGCCTGCGACGCCACCGATCAGGAACAGGTCGCCGCCGCAGCGGATGCCGTCGTGAAAACCTTCGGCAAGGTGGACATCCTCATCAACAACGCAGGGATGAACAACCGCAAGCAGCTCACCGATTTCACCCTCCCCGAATGGAGGGAGATCCTCGACACCAACCTTACCAGCGCCTTTCTGATGAGCCAGGCGTTCGTCCCCCACATGAAGGGGCGCGGCTATGGAAGAATCCTCAACATGACCTCGATCATGAGTCATGTGGCCATCGCCGGGCGCACAGGCTACTGCACCACCAAGTTTGGCCTGCTCGGCTTCACCAAGGCCCTTTCCATGGAGCTCTTGGAGGACGGCATCACCGTCAACGGCATCAGCCCCGGACCGTTTGCCACCGAGATGAACCTGCCGCTCATCAACGACCCGGAGAAGAACGCCGACTTTCTCAAGCGCATTCCCATGGGCCGCTGGGGCAAACCCGAGGAAATCGGAAACCTCGCCGTCTACCTCTGCTCCCCCGAGGCTGGATTCATCACCGGAACCGATATTGTCATCGACGGCGGTTGGACCGTGCAGTGACTCTCATCAGCCGCGTTTGACGACATCGATGCGGTCCGGGAAGACGAACGTTGACCGTTTAGGGACCGCAGCGCGCGCGTCCCCGCCCGGTGTTTCGAATCTTGCGGCGGGACGCCGCCAGAACCCGCAGCCGGGACGGCCGCGCTACAGGCAGTCGATTCCGGCGGACTGGTCGTTGCTGCTTCGCTCTATGGGCGGCCCAAGAAAAAACGCGCGTAGCGCGCAAATCTCAATTTTAAGTTGAGCGTTTGACGTTGGAAGTTCCTTTATCACTCGCCCCCCATCCCAGAAAGTTCTGGGCGCATCCCCACCCTCCGCGTAGGGTCTTCCGCCAAACCAAACACACATTCTCAAGACCCCACACACCATGTTCATCGCCCAAAACTCCGTTGTCGCCATGCATTACAAGCTCACTGACGACGACGGCAAAACCATTGACTCATCCGAAGGCCGCGACCCGTTGCACTACCTTCACGGCCACGGCAATATCGTGCCCGGCTTGGAAAAGGAACTCAGCGGCAAGAAAGCGGGCGACAAACTCGAGGTCAAGGTCGCGCCGGAGGAAGGCTATGGCATTCGTCGCGACGACATGGTTCAGGAAGTCCCGAAGACGGCCCTCAAGGCTGACGGCGAACTGGAAATCGGCATGCGCTTCCAGGCCCAGACCCCACAAGGCGCTCAAATCTTTGAAATCACCAAGATTGAAGGTGAGAACGTCACCGTGGATGGTAACCATCCCCTCGCCGGACAAACCCTGAATTTTGCCATTGAGATCACCGAGGTGCGGGAAGCCAACGACGAGGAAATTGCGCACGGTCACGTCCACGGCCCCGGCGGTCATCACCACTGAGGGAGAAGAGGCGAGCGTTCAACTCCCAACCCAAGACCTCATCCGCTCAACGAAAGCGGTTTGCAGTTCGACGTTTGGCGTTGAAGCTTGGCTGTTCGCCTCTCGCTGAGGCTACTTCATTGCTTCCAATTCCTTCGCCGTCCAGGGCGTTTCCCGGCCAGCGAAAGCCTTGCGCGCCGCGCCTACCTGTTCGGGCGTAACCGGATCGCCCCGGTGTTCCCATTCGCGGCGGGCGTAGGTCAGAATGGCGGCGATGTGCTCGTCCTGCAGTCCTTGCACTCCGGGCATGGTCATATTGTAAACGCGACCGTGAACCTCGATCGGGCCGGTGATGCCGTGCATGATGATGCCCGCCATGCGCTTGGGATTGCCCAGCAAAAACGGTGAATCCAACAGCGGCGGGGCCTTGCCCTCCTCGCCCAGTCCGGAAGGCTGGTGGCAGGAGGCGCAAATGCCGAGATAAAGATTCTTGCCGTCGTCGAACAGTTTCTGTTCCGCCGAGGTCAGCTTGCGCGGCGGCGGCGGCGGCGCGGCGGCGGCGCCCCAGGTGATGAAGCCGCCGAGCCCGGCCACCTGCTTCTTGACGGACTTCTCCTTCAGTTTCGCCAGCTTGGCAAAGGCCAACGGCTGCGTCTTGTAATGGACAGGCTTCGGTTTGCGCCCCTTCTTCCCGGGCGCCGCGACATCCACCAGACCGTCAAGTATCGCATCACGCCGCCAGGTGAGATCCGACTCCTGCGCCACCGTCAAGCGTAGTAACTGATCGACTCGGTAGGGGTTTCGCTGGCGCGCAACGCAACCCGACAGGTTTCGAATCAGCCGCTTCGTCGGCCCGGAGCCCTTGGAAAACAAGGGATCGGCCAACGCGCGCTGCAAGAATTCCAGTTCTCGCCCCCCAAGCCCTGTGATGGCCCCATCGCGGACAACATCGTCGTCGCCGTGCCGCGCGACCAACCCGCGCAGGGCCGCCGCCGCTTCCGCTCGCTTGACCCCGCTCAGCGACAAGGCTGCCTGCCGCACGACCGCCGGCTCGGCCGTGGAGTCGAGCATGGCGCCCATGGTGTCGATCAGGGCAACCCGGGCATTGGCTTCTTCCTCATCTTCGATCGGCTCGTTCAGAAGAAACTCAGCCATGCGAATTGCGGCTGCCCGGACCTCCGTATCGGAATCGCGCAAGGCCTTGTCCACCGTGCCGCTGTCGAGGGCGCCAAGCCCCTCCATGGTCCAAAGCGCATGCGCGCGTGTCTCTGCGGTCGCAGCTCCCGTCGCCAATTCCCTGAGCTGCGGAACGACGGACCTGTCGCCGGCGTCGACCAGCAGACGCTGGGCCGTGTCCCGTTGCCAACCATTGGGGTGATGCAACGTCGCAACCAGATCCTTTGGAGCCTTGGACGACAAAGCGGGCCGGGCGTTGGTCGGCTTGGATTGGTAACGAACGCGGTAGAGTCGTCCGAGTCCAACGGGGCGATCGAGATGTCGCTCCAGAATCTGCTTCCGCAGGAACGTGGTCACGTAGACACGGTGCTGCAGGATCCCGCGATACATGTCGACAATCATCAGATCGCCCTCGGGAGTATTGTAAAGGTTGACGGGTCGGAAACGTTCATCGGTCGAGGTCAGCCACTCGGACTTCTCGTAGGCGTTGTCGCCGGAGACGCCGCCGCCGCTGAAGGCGACCCGCTGATGACGGATCATGTTGCCGGATGGCTCCGGAACGAAGGCGTCGCCGACCGTGCCCTCCGGATAGTTGTCGCCGCGATAAATCACCGGGCCGCTGGCCGCCGTGAAGACAGCCAGCTTGCCGTCCCGCAACATGTTGGATTGATAACCGCGATTAATGCCTGGATTCACGCGGCTCGTCCAAACATCCCGCGAACCGAACACCTTCTGATTGATTCCCGCCTTGGTGGTGAAATTCGGATTCCGGACCAGGTAGTTGCCGGGAACCAGATCCACATAGATCGGGTTCGAATTGTTGTTGTAATACAGGCGCCCAAAATTGTCCTGCGTGATGCCCCATTGGCCGCGGAAGATATCCTCTTCCACCCGCCACTTCCCATCGATCCTGCGCAGCCGCTTTGTGCTCTTGGCATTGTAGAGCCAGTTGTCGATGCCGCGCATCAGTCCATTGTCAGTATGCTCCACCGGCCCCTGCCTCGCGTAATCGGTCAACACGGCTTCCTTCTTGTCGCATTGGAGATCGCCGTCGGTATCCTGGCAAAACCAGAGATTCGGCGGCTCCGCCACCAGGACGCCGCCCTTCACCACGGCTACCGCCCGCGGCATCTGAAGCCTCCCCAGGAACTCCGTGCGCTTGTCCATGCGGCCATCGCCATCGAGATCCTCAAGCACGGCAACCACGCCATTGCGAACATCCTCGCCGGTTCCATCCACATTGGGCATGAAACCCCGCATTTCAACCACCCAGATCCGCCCGTCGGGATCAATGGTCGCGGCGACCGGGTCCTCGACCAGCGGCTCCGCGGCGATGATCGAGATTTCGTATCCCGGCTGCAGCTTGAATGATCTCAAGGCGTCCTCCGGTGAAAGGACCGGCGCCGGTGGCACGTCCATATCACGCCAGACCTCCGGCATCTTGACGCCTTTCTTGTCGCCGGATTGAGCATGTGAAACGACCGGGGATGCCGTGATCGCCATCAGGATCGCTGAAACGAAATTGAGTAACTTCTTCTGCATTTGGAATTGGGTGAAAGATGTCCGCTGGGATAGACGCGAGACGGGGTGGAAACCATTCAATCTGCCGTGCCCGCCGATTGGGCGGCATTCGCAAGGTATCGCCGTGCCCGTCCCAAGGCCATCAGCGGGAAGTAGTGGCGATACATGTTGTAATTGATCATGAAACCTCGAGCCAATTCCCTGCCCTGGTGCGTATTGGGCTCGCCCTTCAGGTCAATGCGGTGCCCAACTCCGTAGCCGGGAAATCCGGTGCCCGTGTATTCGGCTTCGTCCCAGGATCCATTGTCCAATTGAGTTTCCTGAAGCCAGTCGACCCCGCGTTGGACTCCCTCGCGATATTTGTTGTCTCCGGTCGCGATGAGGGCCATCAGCGCCCATCCCGTCTGGGACGCGGTGGAGTCCCCCACTCCGCGCAATTGCTCGTCCATATAGGAGCCGCAGGATTCCCCCCAACCTCCGTCTTCATTCTGTTTGGAAGCGACCCAATCCGCCGCCTTGCGAACATACGGCTGACGCATGTCCTCGCCAATGGCCTCCAAGCCGGGCAACACGGCGGCTGTCCCATAAATGTGATTCACACCCCAGCGACCGAACCAACTGCCATCCTCTTCCTGTTCCTCCCGGACGTATTCCAGAGCGGCTGCAACGACCGGATCCTGCGCGGTATAGCCGTTCACCCCCAACGCTTCCAGGACATGCGCCGTGACATCGACAGAGGGAGGATCCAGGACCTCGCCGAAATCGCAAAAGGGAATCTTGCACACCCACTCCGAGGAATTGTCCTTGTCAAAGGCTGCCCACCCCCCGTTGCGGCATTGAAAGCCGATCATCCACTGGACCGCCTTGTCGATGGCCGTTTGAAGGCGTTCGACCAATGCCTTGTCGCCCTTCTGCTCCTTCAACCGTCGGAGCGCCCGGGTCAGGACAATCACAGCGACCGAAGTGTCATCAACATCCGGATAGGCCGCGTTCTCATGCTCGAACGCCCAGCCCGCCGGCTCCACGCCCTTGACCCGCACCTGCCAGTCGCCGTCCGTGAAAACCTGCTTGTCCAGTGTCCACAGCAGCGCCTTGCGCATCGACTCCCTTCCCTCCGGAGTCTGATCGCAATCCTCCTGCGCCAACAGGGTCAGGACCGTGTCCCACACGGGCGACATGCAGGCCTGAATATAGGTTCCCCCATTCTTTTCATAAGACCAATGCGTATCCCAGGCTTTCAGAGAACGATCGATGACCGGATGTGAAAGTGGCCACCCCTCGAAATACAACGCCATGACGGAATAGATCCAAGGCGGCTGAATCCCCCCCCAGGCGCCGTCAGCGTCCTGATGCGCCACGACCCAATCCCGGCATTGAGCCATCGCTGTGGCGCGTCCGGGCTGGCAGGAAAGATTCTGGTACACGCGGCCAAAGAACAGGTCGAAGCCCATGAACACCGTCTCCCACGAAAAGATTCCCGCCTTCGCCGGCATCGAGAAATCGAAATTCCCCCGCCCTTCTGGGAAGAGTTCATCCAGCCGATGCTCCGGCGCAAGCCGGGTCACGGGTCGGCGGGCCGACAACAGGCAGAGGGGCACGAGCGTCGCCCTCGCCCAGGAGGAAAAATCGTAGATGTTGAAGGGGAGCCACGGCGGCAGCCAGATCAGCTCCGGAATCAGCGTCGGCGTCTTCTCCCAGGGCCACTCACCAATCAATGCCAGCCAATACTTGGAAAAAACCCTGAGCTCCTTTAGACCGCCATGGGCCAGGATCCACTCGCGGGCCTTCACCATCGGCTCGCTATTGGGGTCAATATCCGCCGAACGCAACGCCGCATAACACTCCACGGTGGTGTTGATGTCCCCCATCGGCGCCTCATGATAAATCTCCCAGGAACCGTCATCGCGTTGCTCATTGAGTATGCAGCGGATGACGCCGTCGTATTTGGGATCATCCTTGATGCCCAGAATGTGCATCGCTAGGACCCACTGCGCCTCCATGCAGGAATTGGATTCCAGATTGCCGCACCAATAGCCCGCCTCATGCTGCTGCTCGTCCGACCAGCCCAACGCCCGCTCAATGCACTCCGCCAGGGACTCGTGCGGCGTCGCCGCCCTCGCCCCGGAAGCGCTCTTGTCTTGCTCGGCCGTGTCCATCATCAAACGCCTGATTCCACGCGGCAGCCTTGGGCGTTCTCCGGCAACAACGACACGCTCGATTGCAATGGGGGAACATGGAAAGCGTTCCCCGGCACGGGGACCATCGCTGTTGATTCGAACTGATGCATCGCCGATCAAATTAATTTCCTGCGCGATCCGTCAACAAAATTCCGGAAAGGACGTCTCCACTCAGTCCATAAGCGCTCAAGTCACACGAACTCAGGCCGAATTCTCGGAGGCGGCCACTTCCCTCCGAAGCAGGTCATGCAGGGTCACGATGCCGATCACATTCCCGCCCGGCTTGTCCCAGAGCATCACCACCCCGGTTGGCGATTCGATCAGCTTGTATTGGAGATCTCCAATGGATTCCGATGGTTGGCACGCAACCGCCGGCTGCAGAATGGGCTCGCTGCCTTCCCGAATCGCTGTCTGGGCCTTCTGTCGGCTCAACACCCCCTCAAGTTTACCCTCACGGACAACCGGAAAATAGTGATAGGGATACGCCTCCAACACATGGCTGACGTCCTCGTTCTCCAAACTCCGCAGCACGATCGGCTCAAACGTGGCGATGCTTGAAACCGGAAGCTGGCGCCAACTGCGCAGATCGCGCGGCGGAATCAGATGCTCCAGTTTGTGGCCGTCCTGCTTCAAGATCGCTTCGTAGAAGTTCTCGTCGAGCATCCGCCGCGCAATCGCCTGACTGACGAGGGTTCCCAACATCAAGGCCGGGACCAGCGCGAATTCATGCGTCAGCTCGAAGACGATCAGGATACAGGTCACCGGAGCCCTTACCACGGCCCCCAGGCAGGCGCTCATGCCGACCACCGCCAACATCACCTGATCCGCCTGCCCCAGCGGCAGGAACTCCCCGCAGAGGCCCGAGAGAAACACCCCGGTCATGCCTCCCAGGAACAAGGTCGGCGAGAAGATGCCCCCGCATCCGCCAAACCCGTAACAAACATACGTCGCCGTGAACTTGGCAACCAGCAGGACCCCGGCAATCTTCCAGCCGAGGTTCGCCGGATCGTTCAACCCTTCCGTCAAATCCAGGTAGCCAAGGCCAAAGACGCCCAACCTGCCGGTATACACAAAAACCGCGCAGCCCAACGCCCAGGTCATGAATCCCCCGATCGCCGGCCGCGCCCAGGTCGGCACACGCTGAAATGTCTTCCGCCGCCGCCGCAGCTTCAAGGTCCACTTCTGAAACAAGACGCCGACCAGGGCCGCCACGCCCGAAACCACCGGAATCAACAGGTAAACCCGCCAATGCAAATCCGCCACGCTGCCAATCGTCAGCGCCTGCTCCTCCCCCAGGATCCCGTGCACCACCAACGCCCCGATGACCGACGCCAGCAGCACGCTGCCCAGGAATCGGCTGTTCAAGTCGCCGACAATCTCCTCCAGCACAAAAGTCACCGCCGCCAACGGCGTGTTGAACGCCGCGGCCAAGCCGGCCGCCGCGCCCGCTGCCGAGGCGTCCCGCCGACTCTGCTTCGCTTCGCCGAGCGCCCCGGCCAGGTTCGACGCCAATCCGCCGGCGATGTGCACGCTTGGCCCCTCCCGTCCGAGGCTGCAACCGCCGCCCACGCTCAGAGCGCCGGCCACGAACTTGACCCAGACAACCCGCCAGGGGATGAATCCAAAATCTTTCCAGAACGCCAACTTCAGCTGTGGAATCCCGCTTCCCTTGGCCTCCGTGCAATAGGAGTTCAACAGCCACCCCACCACAGCTGAGGTCCCCATGATCGTGATGAAACTGCCAATCAGGAAAGGGATCGAACTCCCCGCCTCATGCGCCATCTCCTGGAAACGGACGAAGGTCTGCTCGAAGATGAAATGGATCGTCAGGTGAAAGGCCACCGCCGCCAG
>CAZFLK010000091.1:0-21462 GCA_964519245.1 uncultured Verrucomicrobiota bacterium | reverse complement strand
ATTCCGCTCGGCGCGGGTGAGGTCTGCGCTCAAGCAGCGTGGAACGCCTCGAATGTCCCCGAGTTGATCGAAGAACTCGAAAGTTGACGCCCGAATCCCGGTGTGATCGAGGCAAGCCGTCCCTTTTCCTCCCCGAATCCCAGTCGAGACATCGCTCGACAACAGGACTGGTCGAGTTCATCTACAGTGAACCTGTCCCCTTCCCGGACGCCTGTCCCCTTCCCGGACGCCGGGCAGAACGGAGGCGACAATTCTCTTCATGGGAACGAATGAGGTCATGGACTGGCTTGCCGTTGGTGGTAGTCGGGGAATGAGGGGCAGTCGACCAAGAAAGGGCGACCGGCGTTGCAATGCGGATGTGATTGCGACGCGGGGCTTGAATTTGCCGGCGGCTGATCGGTCGTTGACGGATGCCTTGCTATTGGCCGGCGATCCGCTTGATGTCGTCCTGCATCGACTCGAGGTCTGGATCGGACAGCGCGAGTTTGAGCAGGCGTTGAGTGTCCTCGACCGCGAAGGCCTTGGCGAGCCAGTCGCCTGCCTTTGCTTGATCGCCGAGCCGGCAGGCGTAGCACGCGAGGTTGTAGGGGATGGTCCAGATTCCCTCGAAGCGGCCTGCGACACTGGCAAGGTTGTCGTGGGCGTCCCGGGTGCGGTTGAGTTCGTGGAGGGCGTAGGAGCGATCGATCCAGCCGGTGGGTTCGCAGGGCCAATGTTCGACCAGCAGATCCGCAGTCTCGAGGCACTCGGCCCAGCGTTCCAATTTTGCCAGAACGTCCCATTTCACCGCGAGCACATCGAAGCGGTCGGCGTGACGCGCCGAAATGCCGTTGAGTTCGGCGGCGGCTTCGGCGGGGTTTCCGAGGCCCAGCCATCCCACGGCGGAAGAAAGGTGAAAACTGTCGGGCGGCGACAGCGGGGGTTCGTTGGGCCGGGGCGCGTTGCTCATGCGTCAGGGTTCGCGTAACCTGACGCTGTGTGGCGGGGATTATTCAGGCCGGTTCAGGATTCCTTCCCGGTGGTAAAGAAACGTTCCCGCGCGCGTCGATCCTTCTTGTTGGGACGTCCCCTGCCGGGTTCGCCGACCCAAGCGTTGTTCTGGCGTCGTTCCCGGGCGGCCTCGACCTCGGATTCCGGCGTTTGGTCCTCGAGCAGGTCCGGAACGAGTTTGGCGCCGACTCGTTTGTCGGTCACTCCCTTGACGGTCACCGTGCGCCGCAGGGCGTGCGTTCTCGCGGTGATGGTGTCGCCGATTTTGACGATGCGGGCCGGCTTGGCCTTGACGCCGTCGATTTCCACCTTGCCGGCGCGGCAGGCCTCGGTCGCGTCATTGCGCGTCTTGAACACCCGCGCGGCCCAGAGCCACTTGTCTATGCGAATGGAGGCGTTCTCAGGGGCGGCGTTCATTGGCGTTGGAGGGAGCGCGGGGCTTGGCGGTTAATGCAGCAAGGGATGCAACGCTTCCGCGAAGGCGTCGGCCTGTCGCATGAAGCCGAGGTCATTCGGGTGGGAGCTGTCGACGGTTCCCTCGGTGTCGTCGCCGAGCAGGCCGTCGCCTTCCAGGTAGTGGAGGCCCTTGATTCCTTCGGCCTTCATGCGTTCGTAGATCTTTCTGAACTCGGCGCGACTGGTGAGGTTGCGTTTGAGCTTGCCGGCGGCGAAATGCGCGTTGGCGTAGGTGCGGTCTTCGACGAGGAGGATCGGTGTGTCGGGTTTGGCCTTGCGGAGCGCGCGGAGGAAGGGTTCGGCGTTCTTCTTGACGAGATCGGCGGCCATGTTGGGAAGGCAGTCGATCACATAGACCGCGGGGTCCAACTCGCCGAAGAGTCCTGCCAATTCGAGATCCATCCGGCCGTTGCCGGAGAAGCCGAGGTTGATCACAGGGCGACCGAAGCGACGGCCGAGAATGGCGGGATGGGGCATGCCGGGGCGGGACGCGCAGGCTCCGTGGGTGATGGAAGTGCCGTAGAACAGGATGGGGCGTCGTCGCTCCCCGGGGTAGGCGGGAGCGGTCTTCAGTTGTTCTCCTGCGGGGAGGCCCACTTCGACCGAGGAAACTCCGTTGTAGAGCGGCAGGTAGAGAAGATACTCGTGTTCGCCGGCGGGGAAATCGGCGGCCATCTTCTGGGTGTTCGACTGAGCCGTGGCGCGTCCGACGTTTACCCAGAGCCAACGGCCGTCCTTTGATTTGACGTAGAGATCGAGGCCGCTGACGCCGGTTGCCGGCATGTGGTCCATGGCGAGGCGGCTCGAGGTCAGGGTCCAGCGCGCGTGGATCTCCGGCGCGGCGGTCACGAAACGCACAGCCATGCCGGCTGAGTGGCGGCTGAGGCTCCAAACCGGCGGTCTCACCGCTTTTTCCATCCGGGCGGGCAGGCGGTCGAAGGGCGCCTTGACGTCTTGCCAGCCCTGGCCTTCGAGTCCGAGTTCGCGGATGTCGTACCAGTCAATCCTGCCATCTTTGTCAGCGGTTGCCTTGGCGGCGTCGATCACCGCGGCGGTTGAGACGAAGGTGGAAATCAGGAGAAACAGGAGGATGCAGGAAATCCGTCGTGCTGGGCTCTTCATGCGAAGGAGATTAGCAGACCGCGCCGGGATGGCAATCGGGTCTGACAAGCCCGTGGGGCGCGTTCTCGCGTGGCTTGGCGGGACGGGGGATCAGGCGCCCCCCGGGGCGAAGTCGTAGGCCGTGGGGGCGGATTCCATCAATCCGGCGAAGCCGTCCTGGATCACGTCGATCTCCAGCATGCCGTCGGACAGGTGGTAGAGATACATCTTCTCCTTCAGTTCCTCGGACAGCTCCTTCAGTTGGGCATAGCTGGCGTGGACGCCGCCGGGGAAGTGCTGGCAGTCGTGGAAGATGTAGTCGCAGTCTGAGCCGAAGGACTCCACCAAGTCCTTGTCGAATTTGGTGTCGCCGGACACCATGACGTGATTATCGATGATGAACCCGGTGGTGTACATGGCCTCGGACGTGTTTGCGGCGGTGTCCGGCACGTGGTTGGTGAGGAACGAGGTGATGTGGATGTCGTCCTTTGGGGTGTCGCCGGGCACGGTGAATTCCCAACAGTCGCGCCCGTCGCCGGCATTCTTCAGTTTGGTTGGATGCACCACCTTGAAGTAGTGCTCCATCTGCATCTCGCCCTTGGGCGATTCCAGGTCGGTCTTCTCGGAAAAGGCGAGGCCGCCGCGCAGGGACCAGTCCCAGAGCTGCTTTTCGTAGTGTTCCGGGATGTAAATGGTCGGCCGGAAGCGGCCCTCGGAGCGGGCTTGGAGCATGCGCCCGAAGTAGTCCCCGAACGACTCATCCTCACGCTTGGGCATTTCGATGAAAGGGGCTTCGTAGCGGCGTTTGAGCCCGAGTTCTTCTAGCGATCCGATGTGATCTGCGTGTGAGTGAGTGATCAGGAGTTGTTTGACGTCGTGGGCGGAAAGGTGTAATTCGGCGAGTTTCAGAGTGGCCTTGGAGCCGACATCGACGAACAGGACGTTCTTCCCCTTCACGATGATGAAGTTGGACTGGAACATCTTGTTGGAGAACGCCCCGCCCACGCCGAGGGCGATGAGCCGAAGGGTCCCCGTGTCGACCTTGAGGGGAAGTTTCTTCTGATAGCGCCAAGCGCCGACACAAGGGGTCAGTAGCTGGGGTCGGTATTCGCCAAGTTCCAGTCTGACAATCTTCATGCGGAATTCAGTGGGTGTCCTGTTTCAACGCGCGGAGCACCTGTATTTGTGCCAATCCGTCGCTTGAGGAGCGAGAACAAAACCGCCGAAAACAAAGAAATTTGAATCTGGCGAGTTTATGTTTTGAGGCGAAAGTGGTGGCCGGACTCGGAATCGAACCGAGGACACGCGGATTTTCAGTCCGCTGCTCTACCAACTGAGCTATCCGGCCTTTTCGCCAAAGGCGGGGCATTCAACGGATCGGCCGGTGTTTTGGCAAGGCGTTTTTGTCACGAAATTATGGCGGACGATCTGGTGATGTCCCGCTTGGTGGACGTTCGCGATTGAATTCCACGTTTGCTGCGCGGATGCGTTTCGCGGAGGGAATTTCCGGATGGCATATTTCCCAGTTGCCCGATTCTGCAAAAAACAGCAGTTTGCCCGCTCAACTTGTCTGTCATCTATGTCTGATCCAACCACTGACGCGCCCCGGGGCGCCACCAACGATTCTCCCGGCGCCGGAGCGGCCGCCGCGGCCCCTTCTGTATCCAATGACGATGTTGCGGCGATCAATGCGCTGCGCGGGCTTTACGATAAGTTGCGCGGCGAGGTCGGGAAGCGGATCATCGGCCAGGAGGCTGTCGTCGAGCAGTTGTTGATCTGCATTCTTGCCAAGGGGCACGCGTTGTTGATGGGGGTGCCCGGACTGGCCAAGACCTTGATGGTGCATTCGCTGGCGGACGTGATGTCGTTGGATTTCAACCGCATCCAGTTCACGCCGGATCTGATGCCGTCAGACATCACCGGCACGGACATCCTACAGGAATCGGACACGCCCGGGAAACGGGAGTTCAAGTTCATCAAGGGGCCGGTGTTCGCCAACATCGTCTTGGCGGATGAAATCAACCGCACGCCGCCCAAGACGCAATCCGCGCTGCTGGAGGCCATGCAGGAGCACAAGGTCACGGCCGCGGGTCGGACCTTGTCTTTGCCGGAGCCGTTCTTTGTGCTCGCGACGCAGAATCCGATCGAGCAGGAGGGCACCTACCAGCTTCCCGAGGCGCAGTTGGACCGTTTCATGTTCTTCATTCATGTCGAGTATCCGTCCGAGGCCGAGGAATTGCGGATCGCGAGGGAGACCACGGGAAGCGGGGGAGCCTCGCTGGAGAAGATCCTGGATGGCTTGGAGGTGTTGGGTTTTCAGGAACTGGTTCAACGCGTCCCTGTTCCGGACCACGTCTATGAAACGGCCGTCAGATTGGTCCGGATGACGCGTCCGAAAGAGGAAGCGGCGCCGGACTGGATCCGCAAGTGGGTCATGTGGGGCGCCGGGCCGCGGGCGGTGCAATACTTGATCCGCGGGGCCAAGGCGCATGCCGTGCTGCATGGCAGCTACCTGGTGCGGATGGAGGATGTGGAGGCCGTTGCCAAGCCCGTCCTGACGCACCGCATCCTGACGAACTTCCAGGCCCAGTCGGAAGGCGTCACCAGTCCGCAGATCATCGAGCGGTTGATCGACGAAGCGCGGGCGGATCAGTAACTTCCGGGAATCCTGGCTTTTCACGTTTTGTCGTGTTGCGCACCATGAAGTCTCAAGCCCCAGGCTCCCAAGCCCCGACGCGCGTCGGAGGCGCGCCCGGAGTCGGGGGAGCGGGAGACTTCTGGTTGCGCGCAGCTTTCTGATCATGGCCTCCGATTCCGCAACATCGCCGCTGCTTGACGCCGAAATGGTCGGTCGTTTGATGCGCCAGCCGCTGGTGACGCGACTGCCGATGGAGGGCAGCGTGTCCGGGATGCACAAGAGCCCGCACCGCGGATCCAGCGTCGAGTTTGCGGAGTATCGCGAGTATGTTCCCGGCGACGACCTGCGTCGCCTGGATTGGCGGGTGTTTGCCCGCTCCGACCGGTTTTACATGAAGGAGTTCGAGGCGGACACGAATCTTCGTTGTCACCTTGTGGTTGACTGCAGCGCCTCGATGAATTTCACAGGTGAGAAGGTCAACCGTTTGGACTACGCGAAGCGGATGGCCGCCTCGTTGGCCCATGCCGTCATCCAGCAGGGGGACGCTGCGGGATTGCATTGCATTGGCGGCGAGAAACCGATCGAAATTCCCGCGCGTCGCAATCCGGCGCATCTTCCGATCATTCTGGATGCATTGGAGGCGGCGCGTCCCCGGGGGGAGACGAGGCTTGTCGACGCGCTGCATGAGTTGGCCGAGAAGATTCGTCGACGCGCCCTGGTGATCGTGATTTCGGATTTCTTCTGTGAGCTTGAGGGGTTGTTGAGCTGTCTGCAGCACCTGCGGTTTCAGAAGCACGACCTGGCGGTGTTTCAACTGCTGGATCCGATGGAGTTGGCTTTTCAGTTCGATCGGCCGGTGCGCTTCGACGACCTGGAGAGTTCCGACAGCCTGGTGACGGAGCCGGCCATGATCCGGGATCGTTACCTGGAGGAGATTCGCGGCTTCCTGGATCGGCTGAAGCAGGGCTGTCACGAGTTTGCGGCGGACTACCGCAGGGTGACGCTCGACCAGGATCTGGAGAAGGTTCTTTTGGACTTTCTGACCGAGCGCGCCCGTTCCATGGCGGTGTCGCCTGTGTGAGCTTGGAGCACGTATGAACATGGATGCACACAGATTGGACAACGAGCTGAGGGCGGATCGCGGCTGGCATCGGAATCGGATGGTCTTGTCGTCGGTCCGCGTTCATCCGTGTTCATCCGTGGTTGAAAACGCAAACGCCGCATGACGTTTCTGCAGCCGGAAATCCTGTGGGCCCTGCCATTGGTTGCGCTGCCGGTGGTCATTCACTTGTTGAACCGGCTGCGGCATCGTCCGCGGGCCTGGGCGGCGATGCAGTTTCTGCGTGCGGCGAATCGGAGTTCCACCAGTCACGCGAAGCTCAAGCAATGGTTGATCCTGTTGTTCCGCACGCTGGCGGCGCTGGCATTGGTCCTGTTTGTGGCGCGGCCATTGGCTGGGGGGTGGATTGGCTGGGCGTTGGCCCCGGCTCCGGATGCCATCCTCATACTTCTGGACCGTTCGCCCAGCATGGAGTCGCGGACTGCCGGCGGCGATTCGACCCGGCGTGAATTGGCCCTGGCGCGTCTCGCGGAGGCGGCCGGTCAATTTGGCGAATCCAGTCACCTGATCTTGATTGAGAACGCGCTCCGGGAGCCGCAGCAGATCGCCGGGGCTTCGGCGCTGGAGGGACTCTCCACGGCGCAGCCATCCGACGCCGCCGCGGATTTGCCGGCCATGCTGCAGGCGGCGTTTCAGTGGCTGGTAGACAATCAGGCCGGGACGTCCGAGATCTGGATCGCCTCGGATCTTCAGGAGAGCAACTGGCTGCCGGAGGACGATCGATGGCAATCCCTGGTCGCGCAGTTTGAGGCGTTGCCCCAGCCTGTGCGCTTTCGCTTGCTGGCGTTCAACGACGCGGAGGAGGACAACGCCGCAATCTCACTCCACGATCTGGCCCGGCAGACCCGGGGGCATCAACCGGAGCTGGACCTGGCGTTCGATATCCGTCGCTATGGGGCGGATGGGGAGGCCGTCATCCCGATCGCCGTCAACGTCGATGGCGGCGGCTCGCAGGTGGAGGCGACGTTGGAAGGGCAGTCCCTGCGCTGGCGGCAGCGTGTCGGAGTGGCGCCCGACAAGCAGGGCGGTTGGGGCAGTGTGAGCCTGCCGGACGACGGCAACCTCACGGACAATGCCGCCTACTTCGTTTATCGCTCCGATTCCGCATTCAGGGCGGTGGTGGTGAGTTCGGACGACGCCAACGCGCGTTTTTTCCGTTTTGCGGCGGCGAGTCGGGCGAGCGGGGCGTTCGAGCCGGCCCGGCGGGCTTCCGTCAGTGAAGCGGCAACGACCGACTGGGACGCCGCTTCCATGCTTGTCTGGCAGGCGCCCCTGCCCAAGGGAGAGACGGCGGCTCGCGTCCGGAGATTTGTCGAGGAGGGCGGAACCGCTTTCTTCTTTCCGCCGGCGGGAGAGGATCCGGTTTCCTTCGAGGGGTTCAGTTGGGGCGGGATTGAGTCGGCGGACCAGGAGGAAACATTTCGCATCGCGGGTTGGGAGGAAGACGAAGGTCCGCTGGAGAAGACGGAGGAAGGTTTGAGCATTCCATTGAACGAGTTTCAGGCGTTCAAGCGCCGGGGGGTCAGCGGCGGCGACGCGGTATTGGCTGCTTACGAGGATGGGGAATCGTTTCTGGTCCGGAAGACGGTGGGGCGCGGGCAGATTTACTTTTGCGGCTCGTTGCCGGCCGAGGACTGGTCGACGCTGGGCGACGGTTTCGCCCTGGTGCCGATGCTGCGTCGGGCCATGCGGGAAGGAGGGCGCCGGCTGAACCGAGAGACGATGTTGGAATGCGGGCGGTTGAACGCGGTCGACCGCGCGAAGGCCTGGACGCCTGTAGGAACGGACGAGCCGCGGAACATCCTCTCGCAGGCGGGGGTCTACCGGAACGGGGACCGGTTGGTCGCGGTGAATCGGCCGGAAACCGAGGATGACCGGACGGCGCTGGAGGCTGGTTCGGCGACGACGTTGTTCGGGGGCTTGTCGGTGAAGCTCTGGGAGGAGGCGCGGAGCCGGGACGACCGTTCCCAGGGGGAGGTCTGGCGCCTGGTCCTGGGCTGCATGTTGGCGTTTCTGTTGGTGGAGGCCTTTCTCATTCTGCCGGATGCGAGGCCGTCGGAGAGGGGCGGGGAGGCTGTGAAGACATGACGCACTGGGATTTTGCAGCCTCGTTTCCCGTTGTCCTGCTGGGCGCGATGGTCTGGCTGGCCGCCGCCTGGTTGGCGCGTGAGAATTGGCTGCGTCGCGGGAGGACGCCGTCCGTTGCGTTGCTTGAAGCGCTGCGCATGATCATCGTCACGGCGCTTGTGGTCACCCTGTTCCGGCCGGAGTTGGTGAAGGTCATCCAACGCACGGAGGATCCGGAGATTGCGGTCTTGATTGACGCCTCAGGCAGCATGGCGACGAAGGATTTGATCTTGTCCAACAGCGTGGTCAGCCGGGCGGGTTGGCTCGATGCGCAGCGCGCGCGGGAGTTTTGGAAGCCGTTGGAATCCACGGCCAAGGTGAAGGTTGAGGCGTTTTCCAGCGCCGGGGCAGGGGAGACCGACATCGACGCGGCCCTGAGCACGGCGCTCCAGCGCGACCGCAATCTGAAGGCGGCGCTGGTCCTGACCGACGGCGATTGGAATTCGGGGCGTTCGCCGGTGAGCGCGGCGACCCGGTATCGGGAGCGGGGAGCGCCCATTTTCTCGGTTGCGGTTGGGCGTGAGACTCCCTTGCCCGACCTTTCCCTCGAGCGGGTGAAAGCCCCGGTCTACGGTCTCGTGGGGGAGCAGATCTCGATTCCATTCCGGATTCAGAGCCACTTGCCCGAAGGCGTGGACACCGCGGTGATCCTCAGGGAAGGCAAGGAGCAGGCGGCCAAACGGGAGTTGACCATTCCGCCGATGGGAGAGTTGCAGGAAGCGCTCGTCTGGTCGCCGCGCTCGGTCGGGGAGTACGAGTTGACCGTGGAGTTGCCGGTGCAGAGCGGTGAAAGCCTCACCAACAACAACACGCAGTCATTCCGGATCTCTGTTCGCACGGAAACCCTGAAGGTCCTGGTGGTGGAATCGCAGCCGCGATGGGAGTTCCGGTTCCTGCGCAACGCGTTGGAGCGCGATCCCGGGGTGGAGATGCATGCGACGCTGTTTCATCCCTCGTTGCCGCCGGGCGGCGGGCGCGGCTATCTGCCGGCATTCCCCGGATCCAAGGAATTGCTGTCCGGCTACGATGTGATTTTCCTGGGCGATGTCGGCGTCGGCGGTGGCGAGCTGACGGAAAGCGACGTCGAGTTGATCCGGGGGCTGGTGGAGCAGCAGGCCAGCGGCCTGGTTTTTTTGCCGGGCGCGCGCGGGCGACAGCACACCTTGACCAACACCCCGTTGGCGGATCTGATGCCGGTCTCGCTGGATGCGCAACGGCCCGAGGGGGTGGGGTTGAGAAACGAGGCGTCGTTGGCGCTATCGACCCGGGGGCGGGATCACCTGTTGACGCGCTTCGACTCCGATTCCGTGCGCAACGAGGCCATCTGGAAGCGGCTTCCCGGGTTTTACTGGTGCGCTTCGGTGGAGAAGAGCCGCCCCGGTTCGACGGTCCTGGCGGTTCATTCGGGGATGCGCAATCGTTGGGGCAGGCTGCCCTTGTTGGTGTCGAGGCCTTTTGGCAACGGCAAGACGCTTTTCATGGGCACGGACAGCGCCTGGCGCTGGCGCCGCGGGGTCGAGGACAAGTATCACTACCAATTCTGGAGCCAGGTCGTCCGATGGATGGCGCATCAACGGCATCTTTCCGAGCGGCCGGGCATTCGTCTGACCTACAGCCCGGAAACGCCGCAGGTCGGGGAGACGGTTTTCCTCCAGGCGACCGTTCTGAGCCAGGGCGGGCTTCCGATTGAGCGCGGACCGGTGGTCGGTCGCATCACCGGGGCTTCGGGCGCGACCGAGCGGGTCGAGTTTGCCCCGCTCGACGGCGGATGGGGCGTTTTTCAATCGAGCTTTGTCCCGGAGCTTGGCGAGGCTTACACAGTGAAGGTGGAGGCGCTCAAGCATGACCGCGAACTTGAGACGCGCATTGATGTCGCCGCGCCGACCTTGGAGCGAACGGGGCAGCGGGTGAATTCCGGGATCCTGCGTGAGTTGGCCTCCATCACCCTGGGGCAGAGCGGTTCAGTCGAGGAGTTGGACGCGATCGTCGAACAGATCGCGTTGTTGCCTGAGCCGCGGCCCCTGGAGAAGCGGATCCGGATCTGGGCGAATCCCTGGTGGGGCGGCATGATTCTGCTGCTGTTGGCCGGCTACTGGGCGGGTCGCAAGATGGCTGGAATGATATGATGGCCACGCGAATGTTTGAGAAGTTCATGCTGAAGATGCGTTGTCTCGTCTGGGGGGCGGCTCTCCTTGGCTTGGCCGGGTTGACGGAGCCGCGGGCCGAGGCGGATGCCTTTGACGATGAGATCCGGCCGTTGTTCCGCGCGCATTGCGTCCGATGTCACGGTGAGAACGGCAAGGCCAAGGGCAAGGTGGATTTGCTGAAAGTGGGGGACGCCTCGAAGTTGGCGTCGGATCCCGCATTGCTCGGCGACCTGGTCGCCGTCATCGACCGCAACGAGATGCCGCCCGAGGACGAGGAGGCGTTGAAACCGGATGAGCGACGGCGATTGCTCGACGGCTTGAAGGCGTTGATGGAACGCGCCGCCGCCGACGAGTTGGAGCCCCCTTCGACGCCGATCCGGCGCCTGAACCGTTTTCAGTACAACAACGCGGTGCAGGATCTTTTTGATTTGCGGGTGGTGGTGTTCACGCTGCCAGAACGGATGTTGCGGGAGCATGGGGCCTGGTTTCAGCCTGCCTCCGGCAGGATGCCGGACAACGTCAGGGTCGGCAGTCGTCCATTGGGCAAGTCGCAGATGATCGAGCGACGTCTGGCGAACGTGGGGCCCTTCCCGCAGGATTTGCGCGCGGAGAACGGTTTTGACAACCGCGCGGACCACCTTTCGATTTCGCCGTTGTTGTTGGAGTCGTTTCTCAAGATTGCCCGGGCGGTGGTGGAGAGCCCTGATTTCAATGAGAAGAACTGCGGCATCTGGAATGACTTCTTCGCTGAGCCGGAGCCGGGGGCGGACCTGGATGGGGTTGTCCGTGATCGTCTGCGCCGGTTTCTCACGCGCGCCTTTCGCCGGCCGGCTTCGGCTGCGTTGTTGGATCGTTATGCGCGCAGCGTGTTGGCCCGGATCGAGGGGGGCGCCTCCTTCACCGACGGCATGAAGGCGGCGGCGGCGGCCGCGCTTGCCTCGCCCCGATTCTTTTATCTCTATGACCGCTCGACGAATCCCGGTGAGCCTCCTTCAGCCGATTATGATCTGGCGTCGCGGCTGTCCTTCTTCCTATGGGGAAGTCTGCCGGATCAGCGGTTGATTGACCTGGCGGCCCGGAGAGAGTTGCGCAAGCCATCGGTTCTCGCCGCGGAGGTGGATCGCATGCTGAACGATCGGAGGCTGCAGCGTTTCTGCGACAGTTTTCCGTCCCAATGGTTGCAGTTGGAGCGGATCATCACATCGGTCCCGGATCCTGAGACGCATCCCAATTTCTACTTTTCCAAGTATCGTGCGAGCATGCACATGATGCTGGAGCCGTTGTTGTTGTTTGAAACGATCCTGGTGGAGAATCGGTCGATTCTGGAATTGATCGATTCGGATTACAGTTATCGCAGCGAGTTGTTGGAAGCGTGGTATCGGGACGGAGGGGCCGCCGGCCGCCGGCCGCCGACGGTCATTCCCTTCAAGCGGGTTCCGGTGACGGATCGTCGTCAGGGCGGGGTGATTACCACGGCGGCCGTCATGACCATGACCTCCAGTCCCGTGCGCACGCAGCCCATCACCCGTGGCGCGTGGATCGCCTCGGTGATCTTCAATGCGCCGCCGGACCCGCCGCCGGCCGATGTGCCGCCCTTGGAAGAGAACGGGAAGGCGGGCGACGACCGTCTCACACTTCGCGAACGCTTCGCCGCGCATCGTGAGCGGGCGGACTGCGCCGGTTGTCACAACCGGATCGATCCGTTGGGCTTTGCGCTGGAAAACTACGGGCCCACCGGCGTCTGGCGCGATCATTACGGGAATGGGCGCGAGGTTGACGCCAGCGGTGAGTTGTTCCGGCTTCATGCGTTCAGCGACCCGATTGAATTCAAGGACGCGATCCTGGCGGAGAAGGAACGGTTTGCGCGCGCGTTCGCCAAGCACCTGTTGTCCTTTGCGCTGGGGCGCGAGGCGCATCCTGCGGACGAGGCCGCCCTGGATGAGGTGGTCGCCGCGTCGGCGAATGACGGTTACCGTCTGCGCGATATGATCAAGGGGCTGGCATTGAGCGGGCCATTCCGGGGCGGCTCCGGAGTCCCGGCGTCAGTTCGGGAGTGATTTCGGCGTCCCGGGGACGTCGTTCTTCCAGTAGTCCGGCAGACCTTGTTTCGTTGCCTGGAGTATCTCGAGGACGTCGCGTCGGCGTCCCGGGGGGACCTCGTCGAACTTGCCGGACGCGTCCTTGCCGGTGAGAACCTCGAAGAGGCGTTCGTAGACGCGTTTTTTCAGCGGTTCGATCATGCCGTCGAAAGCGTCCGAGTGGATGAGGAAGCTGCACGGGTATTTGAACAGGCGCGTCTTGAGATCCAGCTCACGCAAGGACCGTCCGCGGCTGTCTTTCCGTCCGCGCTCCTGGAACTCCCGGGCGAACTTGCTTGTGCCTGTGACGGGGCCGGGCAGCGGCGGTTCATCCACGAAAAGCAGGTGTCGAATGAAGTGGTCGATGGGGCTCTCCATGTAGCGGATGTGGCCGTATTGCGCCTGGAAGATGCGGGCGTCGTAGTTGAGGCGGGTGATGAAGTTGTGGACGTGGGTCTGATGTTCCAGGACCAGCATGGCGACCATGTCGCTGTGGGGGGAGAGATAGCCGTCGGGGTCGAAGAAGTCGTCCAGTGCGGCAAGGTTCTGCCGGTGTCCGGGATCCGCCTTGCGGCGGGCGATCTCGGCGGGGTTGATGAGATTGGCGCGGGTTGGGTTGTTGGGCATGGAGCCGGTGATGTACCAGCCTCCCCAGCGATCCTCGTAGGCGGCGTTGTGGCTGATGCGCGGATAGCCGCTGCCGTCGTTCGGCCAACCGTTGGCGGCATTGTAGAAGGATCGCACGAGGTGACCCGGGACGCCCATCGTCTTGGAGCCGACATGACACTCGAGGCATTTGTCGTTGCGCAGGAGAAGGGGGTGATCGCTCTTTACCTGGTCCAGTCCGTGGAAGACGGCGCCGTTGCGCGGATCGACCGACGACAACTCCAGCAGGTTGGCGCCCGGGGTCCAACCGACGTAGACATCGTCGTTGAAGTAAATCGCCCGGGGAACGTTGGTGTAGATCATCTGCCGGTGGGTCGAGGTCTTGGAGAAGACCAGCAACTGGGAGGAAACCGGGACATTCAAGGCCTCGAGCACGGCCGGCAGGTAACCATATCGGGGATGGTGTTCCAGCTGGATTCCGCCCCGTGCCAGTCGTGTTTGCAGTTCCGCGATCGGGCCGCCGATGTCCGCGTCGGAATAGCTGATCGGCGGGCTGTCGTAGTCCACCGTATGCAGCGAACCTGGGAAATCGGCCTGCAGCACGGGGGCGGCCGAAACTGCCAGGGCGGCGATCAGGGAGCGCGCAGTCATGCTGAAGGCTGTCCGCGAACGTAGGCAAATGTCAAAGCTTCCGTTCTCGGCGCTTCTGCCGGTCTCAGGGATCGAGCTCATTCAACAATTGTTTCCACAGTTTCTCGCCGCCGTAGCTGTTGGTCATGATGACGATGCCCTCCTTGCGGTCGGGGTAGAAGCGGCAGTGGCAGCGGAAGCCCGTTCCGTTGGATCCGCCATGCGACACGCGTTGGCCGCGGGGCGTCTCGTGGATCTGCCAGCCCAAGCTCCGCCAGCCGGTGTGGCGGCCGGTTGCCTTGAACCCCGACGTCAGCATCGCGGTCACCATTTCGCGAGAAAGCGAGTGCGTTTCGGAGCGGTCGTCGCGCATGATCTCGACCAGGAAGCGGGCGTATTCCGTGGGAGTTGTATAGAGCGAGTAGGCGGCGTTGCCTTGTTTGAAGAAGCGGCGCTCCGGCTTGAATCTGCCCTTGAGGTCGTGGCCGGCCGCGTAGCGGTCGCGAAGGTTTTCCTCGAACTCATAGCCGCTGGACCTCATTTCAATCCGTTGCAGGAGGCGGTCTTTCATGAAGACGTCGAGATCCTGTTCGAGGAGGTGTTCGACGACGCGCTGCAGGTAGAGAAAGGCTTCGCCCGAGTAGCCGTATTGGGAGCCGGGCGTGAATTTTACCGGCAGCGGTCCGCCCTTGCGCCAACCGCCTTTGCGCCAGTTGGGGAATCCGGAGGTGTGGGTCAGGACCATGCGCGCCGTGATTGAGCGATGCGCCGGTTGATCCTCGAGATACGGCCGCTCCAGGTAGTCGACCGGCGGCCGATCGAGATTGAGGAGCCCCTCTTCAACCAGCTTGAGCGCCGCGTAGGCAAACAGCGGTTTGCTCATGGAACACGCTTCGAACAGGGTCCGCTCGTCGACCGGGGTTGCCTGTCCGGCGCGTTGGACGCCCCAGGTTCCGGTCCACGAGACCTTGTTCGAAGAGATGATCGCGATGGAGACTCCCGGGGTTCGGAACTCCCGCATCAACGTCGGGACGCGCTGGCTGATCGAGTCGGCGTCGAATGGCGGGGGGGCTGCGGTCGCGAGGCGGCAGGCGAGCAGCAGCGCGGTCAGCGGCAATGCTGACCGGACGGCCCGAAGATGCGAATGACGGGCAGGCATGGGGCGGTGGAGGAAGTCGCCTTCGGAGCCTACTTCTTCAACTGGTTGATGAATACGAAGGCGCCCTTCTTGTTGCCGACGACGATATCGGGCATGTCATCGCCGTTCAGGTCGCCGGCTGTGACCTGGGTGCCGATGCCGGAGTCGTCGTCAATCTGGTGCGCGACGAAATCGAGCTTCCCGTCCTTCAGTCTTGTCTCGAACCAGTAGAGGACGGCGGGGGCGTTCGGTTCGGCGTCGCCGCTGGGGCCGTGCGCCCAGAAGCGCTTGCCGGTGACGATGTCCATGTGTCCGTCCTGATTGATGTCGGCGAGGTCGAGGGCGTGGAGCTGGGAAAAGGAGACGCCCTGCGGGTGATCCTCCGGCTTGGAGCCCAGGATGCGATGGTCGCGGAACCTGACCGCATCGCCTTCGCGGAACTGCAGGTAGCAGCTCAGGCCATAGCCGTGGCCGTCATGGCTGGTGGCGACGTCGTTCAGGCCGTCGCCGTTGAAATCGTGCACGAGCATCTGCGCGCCGCCGCGCGCGCCCTTGGGAGCGAAGGGGACGGGATGAAACTTCCAGAGCGATTGCTTGTCCCAGTTCTTGGGTTGGCGCCACCAGCCGTCGCGCTCGACGAGGTCCTTCAGGCCATCGCCATCCACATCGCCGTAGCCGATGCCGTGGGTGAAGCGCATGAAGCGTTTGGGGTTGGGCGGCGACACGGCGCGGAACTCGCCGAGTTGGGTGGGGTCCTCCCAGTTGAGCTCGACGTAGCCCAGTTTTCCGCGCGCGTGGGCGATCAGTTCGGGGCGTCCGTCGCCGGTGATGTCGCCGAGTTGGGGGGATTCATTGTTGGTTTCGTTCCAGACGACATGGGCTTTCCAATGTCCCTTGGCTTGGTTTCGCGGATTCTCATACCAGGTGGTGACCTTGCCGGGGAATCCAAAGACCAGGATGTCCGCCCAGTTGTCTCCGTTGAAATCGTGGGTGTAGGTCAGGAAGTTGCTGGAGTAGGCGTTTCGGCCGCTGAGTTCGCCGGCGAATCCGGGGATGACAATCTTGCCGCCGTCCTTGGCACGAAGTTCGAATTTCTCCGTCGCGGGATAGTATTCTTGGCGACGATTGAATTCCGGGCCGGCGTACCAGTAGGGCCCGATGACCACATCCATGGCGCCGTCGTGATCGAAGTCCGCGTAGTGGGCGCCTTCGGCCCAGAAATGCGGGTTCAGCTTCTGTTTGGCGAAGCCGCCGGCGAAGGTTGGGAAGGCGAGGCTGAGGACAGTCGCCGCGACGAGAGAGTGGAGTAGCGGGAGTTTCGTGCGCATGAACAGGATATGACGATGGCGCGCGGGTCCGGTCAAGTCGACAACCTGACCGTTTACACCATGCCAAGCCGCTGTTAGATTCCGCGACATGACGATTGGCCTGTTTGACCGCGCTCCCACCCTGTCGCCCGCGGCCCGGTCGCTCTTGGCCGTTTTTGTCGCCCTTCTGGGATTGATCGCGGTCGCTGCGCAGGGAGCCGAAGTTTCCGAGATTCGCCGGCAGTTCCTGTCGGGGGAGTATGAGGAGGCCCTGGCAGTTGCGACCAAGTCGGCGGAGGAGAATCGCTACGACGAGGAATGGCGTTTGATTCAGGTTGATTGTCTGATGGCGCTGGGGCGTTACGCCGAGGCGCGCGAGGTGGCGGTCAACGCCCTTTCCCGCTTCTCGACCAGCATCCGCCTGCGGATTGCGGCCTGTCGCGTGTTCCGGTTCAACGGGAGGCCGGAGCGGGTGGAAACGTTGCTGAAGGAGATCGACTATCTGGCGGGCACGCGCCGCTGGGCTTACACCGATGCGAAGAATCTCACGGCGCTGGGGCAGGCGGCCCTGATGCTCAACCTCGATGCGCGGCAGGCACTCGACAATTTTTTCGATGTGGCCAAGAAGAAGGATCCGGAGTATCGGGATGTCTATCTCGCGGCCGGCAATCTCGCGCTCGGGAAGAACGATTTTCAGACTGCGGCCAACCTGTTCTTCGAGGCCCGCAACAAGTTCAAGGACGACCCGGATATCCACTACGGGCTCGCGGCCTCCTTTGCTTCCGGCGATCGCAAGGTGGCCATGGAAAACCTCCAGAAGACGCTGGATTTGAATCCGAACCACGTGCCCGCGTTGTTGTTGTTGGCGGATCACATGATCGACGGGGAGAAGTATGAGGCGGCGTCGGACACCCTGAAGCGCGCGTTCGAGGTCAATCCCTGGAGCCCGAGGGCCTGGGCCCTGCAGGCCGTGCTGGAACATTTGGACAACAACCCCAAGGGCGAGGCCCGTTCCCGGGAGAATGCCCTGCGTCATTGGACGACGAATCCCGAGGTGGATCACCTGATCGGCAAGAAACTCTCCGCCAAGTATCGTTTCAAGGAAGGCGCGGCCTACCAGCGCAAGGCCCTGGCCGTTGACCCTGAGTTCCTGCCCGCCAAGAGCCAACTCGCCACGGATCTGCTGCGCTTGGGCGACGACGCCGAGGGTTGGGAGTTGGCCAAGGAGGTCAACGAGAAGGATGGTTATGATGTCAACGCCTTCAACCTCGTCGCGCTCAACGACACAATGGCGGCGTTCGAGACGATCCAGGACGACGAGTTCATCGTGCGCATGTCGCCGCACGAGAAGGCGATCTACGGCGACAAGGTTCTCGGACTGCTGCATCGGGCGAAGAAGGTTCTCTGCGGCAAGTACGGGATGGAGCTGGAAACGCCGACCATCGTGGAGATTTTTCCGAAGGAGAAGGACTTTGCGGTCAGAACCTTTGGGGTGCCCGGCGTGGACGGTTTTCTGGGCGTTTGTTTCGGGCGGTTGATCACGGCGAACAGTCCCGCGTCGCGCGTCTCCAGTCCGGCGAACTGGGAGGCCGTGTTGTGGCATGAGTTCTGCCATGTGGTGACGCTGAGCATGACCCGCAACAAGATGCCGCGTTGGTTGAGCGAAGGCATCTCGGTGCACGAGGAGCTTGCCGCGAACCCGGTCTGGGGGCAGCGCATGAATCCGGAGTATCGCGAACTGGTGTTGAATGGCGGGCTGACGCCGGTCGGGGAGCTCAGCTCCGCCTTCCTGGCCCCGGAAAGTCCGATGCACCTGCAGTTTGCCTATTACGAGTCGGCGCTGGTCGTGGAGTTCATCATTGAGAACCATGGCATCAAGGCGCTGCAGGCCATCCTTCGCGACCTCGGCCGCGGGCGAGAGATCAACGAAGCCATTGCCGCGCACACCCAGTCGCTGCCGCAGTTGGAGGAAAAGTTCGCCGCGTTTGCCGTTGCCCGCGCCGAGAATCTGGCTCCCGAACTGGAATGGGAGAAACCTGAGGTGAATCCCTTCACCGCGGACATCAACCAACTGGTTGCAAGCCATCCCAAGAACTACTGGATCCTGAAGCAGCAGGCTTCATCGCTCTTGCAGGAGAAGAAGTACGACGAGGCGAAGGCGCCGCTTCGGAAGCTGATCCAGGCCTATCCCGCGGACGTGGAGAGCCCCGACAATCCCTATGTCCTGCTGGCGATGGCGCACCGCAGGCTCGAGGAATTTGCGGAGGAAAAGAGCGTTCTGGAGACATTGGGGTCGTTGAGCGCGGATGCGCTGGATGCCTATCTCCGACTGATGCAGATCGGGTCCGAGGCGAAAGATTGGAAGGTCGTGGAGAAGAACGGGGATCGCTACCTCGCGGTGAATCCGCTGTTGCCCCAGCCCTACCGGTATCTGGCCGAGGCTCGGGAAGCGAATGGCAAAACGGACGCCGCCATCGACGCCTACCAGGTCATGCTGCAACTCGATCCGCCCGATCCGGCCGACACGCATTACAATCTGGCGCGGTTGTTGAATGACAAAAAGGACGCGACGGCGAAACGACACGTGATCCAGGCCCTGGAGGAGGCGCCCCGGTTCCGGGACGCGCACAAGTTGCTGCTCGAGATTGTTGGCGACGCCGCTGCGCCCGAAGCGTTGCCGGGTCTTCCGGTCCCTTCGGCGACCCCTCCGGCCCCGGCGGCTGCGCCCGCCCGCGGCGGCAAGTCAGCCAGGTAGTTCATGTCGGCGGGACGCGGCAATCATTTATCAACCATGGGCATCGGCGACAGAGACTACATGCGCCGCCCGTCCGATGAGGACGGGCGCAGCGGCCCGTCGCATTCAAGGACGGAAGATTTTCTCGCCGGACTTCTCAGAAGGCATCCCAAGGCCCCCAAGTATTTTGCCATCGCGATCGGCGTCCTCGTGGTCGCGGGTATTGTGGCTGCCGAGGTCATCAGCCGTTGAATTTTCGATCCGCCATGTTCCGACTTGTCCGACTCAGTCTCCTGTTTGCCGCGCTCTGCCTGGTGGCGGGTTGGTGCGCGGCGCAGCGGGGCGGGTTGCCGGGGCAGTATGGGCATCGTCGGGGCGATCCGCGGAACGGGGTCCCGGACTGGGAGGTGCACAAGGAACTGCCGAACGACCTCTTCACCTTTGCGCGTATTCGTTATACCTCTGCGGGCCGCTGGCGGCGCGATGGCGTGCCGATCCGTTGGAGCATTGATTATCCGGATGCGGAATTGAACCTCTCCTATCGCCTCAAGGAGATGACCTCGATGCGGGTGCATCCGGATGGCGTGGTGGTGGACCTCAACTCGCCGGAGCTATACGACCATCCATTCATCTACATGATTGAGGCGGGCGATCTCCTGCTGAGCGAGCGGGAGGCGCGCAACCTGCGCCGCTACCTGCTCAACGGCGGTTTCCTGATGTTTGACGATTTCTGGGGCGAGGCGGACTATCGGGTGGTGGCCAACGAGTTGAAGAAGGTCCTGCCGGAGTTCACGCCGCGGGAAATTCCCTTGGAGCACCCGATCTTCAAGCAGGTCTTCCAGTTGAAGGAAAAACCGCAGATACCCAATGTCCGGACGGGCACGCTGAGCCAGTATACGGGCGTCACTTGGGAGACCGAGGATTCCAAGGTTCCGCACTATCGAGGCATCTTCGACGAGAAGGGCCGGCTCATGGTCGTGATCTGCCACAACACGGATCTCGGCGACGGCTGGGAGCAGGAGGGCGCCAATCATTATTTTTTCAAGGAGTTCTCCGAGAAGAAGGCATATCCGCTTGGCATCAACATCCTGACGTATACGATGAGTCATTGATTTGAAGGACTTGAGGTCCGCCATGAAACAACGACAAACCACGATCGTCCTGACGCTGCTGCTGGCGCTGACCGGAGGGCTTTGTTTCTCCCAGGTTCGGGGATGGAACGACTTCAGTTCCGACCGTCGCGGCGTGCCGGACTGGCAGGTGAACCAGGAACTGCCCAACGACATCTTCGTCTTCACCCGCGTGCAATACTACTCCGGCGGCTACGGGCGTCGCGGAGGGCGGTGGGAAACGGACTATCCCGACGCCGACCTGAATCTCTCCTACCGCCTCAATGAGATGACCTCGATGGAGGTCGATCCCAACGGGGCCGTGCTCCGCCTGACCGATGAGGAGTTGTTTGATCACCCCTTCATCTACCTGGTCGAGCCGGGCCGGCTTTCCTTCAGCGAGGAAGAAATCAAACGACTGCGCCGGTATTGTTACAACGGCGGTTTTCTCATGATCGACGATTTCTGGGGCGAGGCCGAATGGGACAATCTCTATTATCACATCAAGTTGGTGTTCCCGGATCGCGAGCCGGTTTCCATTCCCTTGGAGCACAATATCTTTCACGCCATATTTCCGCTGGAGGAGCGTCCACAGGTGCCCAGCATCCATACCTTCTATCGCGGCATGACGACGGAGCGCCATGACGCCACGGAGGTTCATTACCGGGGAATCTACGACGACAAGGGGCGGTTGATGGTGGTCATCTGCCACAACACCGACCTTGGCGACGGCTGGGAACGCGAGGGGGAGGACCCGGAATACTTCCGGCAGTTCGCCGAGAAATCAGCCTACCCCCTCGGGATCAACATCCTGTTCCATTCGATGACACACTGAAGCGGTTGGCGCTCACGCTATTTCCACGGCAAATCGCAGCTCTCCCCAGCCGATCTCGATCGGGTCGTAACCTTGCTTCTCCATCTCGTCGAAAATCCGACGGAAGCCCTTGAATTCCAGCTCGTCCTTCAGGACGGCGCGATTGAATTGCGGCACGGCGACGAAGCGAACATCCGCTGAGCCGCCCGTGATGTCGAAGCCCGCGTCAACCAAGGCCTCCCGGATCTCCTCCTCAACGGAACAGGGCCAGAGTTGGGTTTCCGCCAACTCCATGAAGAGGGAACTTTCCGGAGAATTGTCCCGGAGGCAGGGCGCGATGCCGGCGAGACGGCCTTGGGGATTCAGTCGTCCCGCCGCCGTGGGCAACAACTTGGCCGGCGCGACCAATTCCACCACCGGTCCGGCCAGAATGATGGCGTCGGTATTATCGGATTCCTCCACAGGCG
>CAZFLK010000090.1:0-21662 GCA_964519245.1 uncultured Verrucomicrobiota bacterium | reverse complement strand
TTGGGCGGACCGGGATCATGTCAGAAATTTCACGACGGGCAAGTTCAGGGGGCGGAAATTCGACGCCGCCTTATTTCGGCGTTGCCTCGCCATGCGGGTAGCGATAGTCGGCCTCGTTGTCGGTCGAGACCTGCTTCGTCGATCCATCGGCCACGCTATAGAGAAACAGCCTCTTGCCGGCATGATAGACAATGAAGGTCTGGTCCTTTGTCCAGCGCGGATACGCGAACCAAACGTTCTTCCCTTCCTCATTCGCGAAGGGCCTCGCATTACTGATGGTCCTTGTCTGCGCATCAAAGTCTGCAACATAGAGCGTCCGCCCCGGGACCTTGCGCTTGAAGCCCCTTGTATATTCAAAACAGACTTTCGTTTCGTCCTTGGAAAGGCTAACGCGATCCAACGTCCCACTTCCCGCCAGACCGAAAACGATTTTCTCATACCTCGCCTTGCCGTCGCGGGCAGGCGTCATAAGGTAATAACCCCAGCCTTGTTTTGGATGATGCGAACTCACGAGAATACGGCCATCGACCAAACAAGTGTAAGCCCAAGTGTGAAATCCCTTACCGCTGATTCGGAATTCCTCACCCGGCTTCGCTCCGACCCTGCTCGCCATGACGCGGTAGCCGCCGTCCTTGAGATTCTTGCGATTCCAGATCGGCGTGTTCTTCCCGTCTCGCGTCCAAGTCTGGTTGAAATCGGTGTGCGTCCCGTCGCTGAGTCGATGAAGCCCCGTTCCGTCCACATGGATGACGTGAATCGCGGTCTTCCACTTGCCGACGTCCTTGTGATTCTTCAATCGACGAAAGAACACCAACATGTCGCCGGTCTGGGACCACGACGGCTTGAAATCCCAATGCCCCTCAGTCAGCGGATCGCCTTCGGGAGTCCCCAGAACATTCACATGAATCTCCCCGTTCTTGTAATAGGAGGCGCGATGACCTTCGGCGGCGGCAACAGAGCCTGTCGTGACAAGGCCAACAACGGCAGCCACAACGACGCGGGTTGAGAATCGATTCTTCATGGAAAGGACAGATTGCAATGAACGGCGGGCGAAATCCAGCGTGAGTTCAACGGACTCGGAGCCCCCGTTTCCGCGGGAGCGTCGTGGGCCGTTCGGCAAACCATCATTCCATCCGCCTTCGATTCACGGTTGCGGCGCGACAAGTCACTCCGACACACACTCACCGCCCCAACCGCCCTACCAGAGCCTTGCTCAACTTTTCGACCAAGGCCTTGTTCGCCTCCGCAACATTCTTCGTTTCCCGTTCCGTCGAAGTATGGTCGTACAGTTCCGCGTAGCCGTCCCTATGCAGGATCAGGCGATGCGTGTCCGTGCGGATGGTCCGGGCGTTGTTCCGGTAGGCGACCGCCATGCGCCCGGGCGCAGCGGGATTGTTCAGCAAGGGAACCAGCGAAGAGCCATCGACAAACTCCGGCATGGCCAGCCCCGTCAGTTCACACAAGGTCGGAAAGAGATCCAATGTCTCCACGATGGCGCGGGTCGCCTTACCCGGTTTCTTGATGCCCGGGTAGGAGACAATCAACGGCGAACGAAGCGACTCTTCGAACAGGCAGTGCTTGCCCCAGATCGCATGTTCGCCCAGATGCCAGCCATGATCGCCCCAGAGGACGACGACGGTGTTCTGGTCCGCACCGTTCTTCTTGAGGCGCGCCATGAGCCGGCCAACCTGCGCGTCGGCATAGCTCACACAGGCCGCGTAGGCCTTGCGACATTCGAGGGCGAAGGCGGCGTCGTCATTCGGATTGCGGCCCCAGCGATTGTATTTCATGAATTCGCCGGAACCGTGCCACGTGCTTCGCCAATTCGGCTTGCCCGGATGCGGCGTCGGCGGAAACGTCACCCCGTCATAGAGCCGGTGATACTTCGCCGGCGCGCCGAAGGGCAGATGCGGACGCAGGATCCCGACCGCCAGGAAAAACGGCTTCTCCCGGTCGGCGGAAAGTTGGTCCATCTGGCGCAACGCTTCATTGATCGAAATGCCGTCGGGATAGACGGCGTCCGATCCCTCTGTCGCCTGGAACACATCCATTTCCCTGGCGTTCTTCCGGATCTCACCGTGAGCGAGACCATGCATCCAACCGCGCGGATGCCGCCACGGCCCCGCGGGCAGCAGGTGCTGGTCCCAAGCCCCTGGCATCTCCGGCTTCTCCGGATCATCCCAGTCGCTCCCGCCCCTGCCCCCGGGATGATGTGAAACCTTGCCAACTGAAACCGTCGTGTAGCCGTTCTGCCGGAACCACGCCGGCATGCTGGGCGGCTCGGACTTCGAGTCCTTTGTCAAACGATCCGCGCGCTGGAACAAAGCCCCGTTGCTCGCGCCGCCGTAGCGCCCGGTCAGCAAGGTGTAACGCGACGCCCCACACGTCGGCGCTTGCACATAATGCCTCTGAAAAACGCGCCCCGAAGCTGCCAGTTGATCTATGTTCGGCGACTTGATGTGGTTGACGCCGAAGCAGGCCAATTCCGGACGAAGGTCATCGACGCAGATCAACAAGACATTGGGTTTGGCTTGCTCGGCAACCGCGGTCGTCACGACGCAGGCGAGCGATACAATGGATAGGAGCTTTCGTAGGATCATGGGTTTGCGGAAGCAGTTTATACGATTGAATCAAACGCCGCACAATCGCCGTCTGAGCCCCCGGACCGCAGGTCTGTGATCCGCTGCAACCTACATACTCCATGCGCCTCGATCCAATCCCCGGCCCCGGATATCCCATGGTCGCTGCGGCTCACAGAGCCGCAGTCCGAAGCTTGAGCCCGCCCGCGCGCTCTGGTATCCACCTCCAACGCCCAGCGATTCAAGTCTCATTCGATAAACAAGATGCATTCCACCAAGGCGCCCACGGACCATGCCCTTCTCGCCGCGACCCTCATCGCTCTGATCGGCCCCGCTCTTGAGGCCGCGGACGCCGACAATCTCGCCGCCGGCAAGGCTCTCTACAATGGCGAGGGCTCCTGCGCGGTTTGTCACATGCCCGACGGCAAGGGCCAACCCGGCTCCGTGCCGCCGCTGGCCGGGAGCGACTGGCTGAAGGGCGGCTCAGAGCGATCCATCGCCATCGCCCTCCGCGGCCTGGCCGGCCCGGTCAAGGTCAACGGCAAACGCTACTACTCC
Source organism: uncultured Verrucomicrobiota bacterium (assembly GCA_964519245.1). GTDB lineage: Bacteria > Verrucomicrobiota > Verrucomicrobiia > Limisphaerales > JAYPEY01 > JAYPEY01. Next base: position 18,525 of record CAZFLK010000090.1, on the reverse strand, counting down.
GCCATGCCGCCGCAACTGCTCTTCGACGACGAGAAACTCGCGCACATCCTGACCTACGTAAACCAGTCCTGGGGAAACCAGGAGGCCGCCGTCACTCCAGCTCAGGTCGCACGGGCGAGAGCAACCCTGCCCGAGGATGTCTACTCGCCCAACTCCATCCTCAAGGCATTCCCCTTTCCCTCGCCGCTGCAGAAGCGCAACGGGACTTTCAAGTTGGACTTCGACGATATGATCAAGGACGTCACCACACCCGTCGTCTACCGCACCTTCATGCCGGGCGCATCCCCAGCCGCGTTCGCCGTCGCCCTGCCCGGCAATCAATTCTACTGCTGGGACGCGGGCGAGTGCCGCCTGCGCTACGTCTGGACCAAGAGCGGCTTCATCCGGGGCAACAAGGTCCACTGGTCCACCAACGGCAAACCGGTCGCCGAATTCTATGGCGCCCCCTACTACCGCGCCCGCTCCAGTCTCCTCAAGCCCGAGGACTACCAACACCTCGGCGAGACCAACCGCCAGACGCCCTTCTACGACACCTCGGAGGCCTCCGACTTCCCATTCCATATCGAAGGCGTCGACGCCCGCCCCAAGTTCAAGGGCTACCGATTGCTGAATGGTTTCCCGGAGTTTCGCTACGCGCTCGGCAAACACCTGATTCGCGAATCGATAAGAACGACGCCCGACAACCTCGGCGTCGTGCGCTCCTTTGCCGTCGAACCGCCGACGCCAATCACCTTGAGACTGACGCCGACCGATCTGGCGAAAATCTCCGCCTCCGCCGGCAGGATTGCCAGAAACGGCGCCCTGACGCTCACGGCGAAACAATCCCGCGAGTTCAGCGTCACGATCATTGAGAAGAACCCTGCGCCAAGACCCGCCGCCTCTGAATTCGAATGAAACGCCTCATCCCCACTTCGATTCTCAGCGTCGGCCTGATCCTGGGTTCGTTTCAATTGCCTGCCGCAACCTCGCCGGTCTACACCGTCGCCGACATTCCATCGCCGCCGTCAAAATTTGAAACCGATCAGATCGACGGGTTGACTTTCACCCCAAGCGGCAAGCTGGCGGCCTGCCTGCCCAGCGGCGAAATCTTCCTGCGCGACACAAAGACCAAGGAGTGGACGCTCTTCGCCGAGGGCCTTCACAATCCCTTGGGCCTCGTGGCGATTTCCGATTCCGACTTCGTCGTCTCGCAACGCCCTGAACTCACCCGCGTCCGCGACACCGACGGCGATGGAAAAGCCGATGACTTTGAGGCGCTCAGCGCGGAATTCGGCATGTCCGGCAACTACCATGAGTTCCACTTCACGCCCGTCCGAGACAAAGAGGGTTCCTTCTACTTCTCGCTGGGCACGGGCTCGTCGGGCAATGGCATCCGCCCCATCGTTCGCGGAAAGTTCGATCCCCGCGGACGCCCTGGGCGGATGCACGCCTCCACGCCCTATCGCGGCTGCGTGTTGAAGGTGACGCCCGATGGAGAAACCATTCCCTGGGCCTACGGCTTGCGCACCCCGAACGGCCTCGGCTGGGACCTGAACGGCAACCTCTTCGTCACCGACAACCAAGGCGACTGGGTCGGCTCCAGCAAGTTGTTCCACGTCAAGCAAGGCCGGTTCTACGGCCACGCCGCCAGCCTGACCTGGAGGCCCGGTTTCCAAGGAACGCCGATCGACACCCCGCCCGCAGAACTCGCCAAGTTGCGCACGCGCGCCGCGGTCGTGTTCCCCCACGGAAAGATGGCCAATTCCCCGACCAAGATCCTCGCCATCACGCCTGAGGCGAACTTCGGTCCCTTCACCGGACAACTGCTCGTCGGCGAGATGAACCAACCTCGGATCATGCGCGTCATGCTGGAGGAAATCGGCGGCGAACTGCAGGGCTGCTGCGTTCCATTCATCGACGGAGCCCCCTTACGCACCGGCGTGAACCGCCTGGCCTGGGCGCCCGACGGCAGCCTCTATGTCGGCCACACCAAGCACACCTGGGCCGGCAACCGCGGACTGCACCGCGTTGCCTGGAACGGCCAGACGCCCTTCGAGGCTCAGAGCATGAAACTCACCAGGACCGGTTTCCGATTCGTCTTCACCCGCCCCATCGACAAGACCATTGCGGCCAGAGAGGAAACCTGGCCCATGACCCGGTTCTATTACGAGTACACCCAGAAATACGGCTCACCCAGACACGATGAGAAGCCCGTCGAGATTGAATCGATTGACATCTCCGCCGACGGCAAGACCGTCGACCTTCACCTCAGCGAGTTGAAGGCCTGGCACATTCACGAACTCCAGATCACCGGCCTCAAGGACGCGGACGGAACAGACCTCGCCAATGGCTATTTCGTCTACACCCTCAATCGCCTGTTGGAGAACACCCCGCCCGAACCGCTGCAGGCCGGCGCCTTAATTCCCCGAAAGAGCAAAAAGCAGGCGGCAACGACGCGTTCCGCTGATCCAATTCCAGTCAAGAACCCGAAAGGCGCCGTCTATCAAGCAGCGGACGCCAAACGCAATGGCCCGGCATTCCAATGGTCGAACGAAGGTTTTACCGGCCGCGGCTACGCCGACTTCGGCAACGGCGACCAATCAATCGAATGGACCGTGACCAGCAAGAAGGCCGGCAAGGCCGAACTGCGGATTCGCTACGCCCTGGGCGGCGGGGCGCGCCCTTTGAACCTCAGCGTCAATGGCGGCGAGAAGCAGACACTCCCCTTCCCGCCAACCGGAAGCTGGACCGCCTGGAAAGATCAGGTCGCCGCGGTGATGCTCAAAGCAGGCAGGAACTCCATCAAGCTCGACACCATCCGCAGCAGCGGCGGGAACATCGATCATATCCAGGTGGTCGGGCCTTGAACGGCGAGACGATCAAGAGCCCCGGCCATCCCGGACCGCGGGTCTGTGACCCCCGGCAACGTCCTAATTCCCCCGGTCTTGAGACCAACCGCGAGCGCCGAGCATTCCCAAGCCTCCGCGAATCCCAGCGCGCGTTCCAAGGCCTTCACTTCCCCTCTGCTCGCCACTTCTTCATGAGCGCAATATTGGCATCCAAGACCGCCGTCTGCTCCGGATTCTTTTTCCGCCCCTTGTTGCGATAGAGATTCATATCGCTGTCGTACATGGAAGTCGGCTCCGGAAATCGGCCACGATCATCAGAGTCCAGTTCCCACCTGGCCAGAATCGCGCGCATCTTGTCCAACTGCCCCTTGTGCGCCGAATCCCGCGCCAAGTTGTGAATTTCCCAGGGATCGCTCCGCAGATCATACAACTCCTCCTCCGGCCGCGTTTCCGCGAGATGCAATGATTGCGCCTGGTTCAACTTTCCGGCGGCAAAAAGCTCCCGCAGGACCGGCATGAAAGGCTTCCCATCCTTGTATCGGGAAGGCTGCAGATAAGGCCGGTTCGGCAGATAGTTTCGGATGTATTTGAAGTTTCCGGCCCGGACGCTGCGGATGTGATCGACCGTTTCATCGCAACGATCCCTGGCCGAGACGACGTACTTCCTGGGTTTCGCCTGCGGCCCGAACAAGGTCCGCCCCTGCATGAAGCGCGGAATCTCTATTCCCGCCAGATGCAGCGACGTCGCCGAGAGATCGATGTGCGCGATCAGCTCGTCGCGCACCGCCGGCTTGAAGCGACCGGGCGCCCACACGACAAAAGGAATCTTCAGGCCCTCCTCGTAGAGGAACTGCTTCCCTCGCGCGTGGCTGATCCCGTGATCCGTCAGGAAAAAAATCACGGTGTTGTCCAAGACGCCGTCCTGCTTCAAGCGCGCCACGATGCGCCCCACCTCCACATCCGTGTATTGCACCGAATTCAGATACTCGGCCCAGTCCTTTCGGATGACCGGATGATCGGGGTAATACGGCGGCAGCGTCACCTGCTCCGGCGTGACCAACTCCGCCTTCTTGTAGTGCGCCAACACGTCCTCATACGACGCCGCGATATTCCGCAGTTTGCCGCCCCGCAACTGAAACTGCGCGAAGAAGGGCTGATCCTTCTTGCGCTTCGACCAGTCAATGCCCTGATACAAATCCGCACGCTGATAGACGAAGTTGTAGTCCTCCTTGCCGGGGCGTTTGCCCGCGGCATCGGAATTGCAGGTGTGGTAGCCCGCCTCGCGAAACAACTCCGGAATCGTCCGCATCCCCTTGGGCAGATGGATCTTCAACTCACCCCGCCCGCTGCGATGATGATGCGCGCCGATCGTCGTCTGATACATCCCCGTGATGACCGCGGAACGGAAGGTCGAGCAAACCGGCGCCGTCACATAGGCGTTTGAAAACACCACTCCTTCCCGAGCCAACCGGTCCACATGCGGCGTCTTGACCAGCTTCTCGCCCTGATAGGCGAAGTGGCACGACATGTCGTCCACGACGATCCAGACAATGTTCGGGCGGCCAGCGGCGAACGAAGCCGGGATGACAAACGCAATGAAGGAGCAAAAGGCGGCCAGCAGATTGATTCGTTTCATGGGAGCAAATGACTTCAACGCACAGACTCGTCAATTCATTGCGTGATGGCAATCCATGCCTGCCGGAATCGACACCTAGTCACGTGCTGGGAACAACCACGCGAAACACATTCCCCTCACCCGGACCGGCAAGCAGTTCCAACTCTCCTCCATGGGCGCGGGCGATTTCACGGGCAAGGCTCAGCCCCAGCCCCGCTCCCTCGCCCAACCCGCCGCCTCCGGAACCGCCTCGACCAAACCTTTCGAAGATGCGTTCGCGGTCTTCCGCTGATATGCCCGTCCCGGAATTCGCCGCCAGGATCTCCACTGTCGCGGCGCTCCGTCGCAATTCAATCCGAATCCATCCGTTCTCCTCATTGTAGTTGACCGCATTGCTCAGGAGGTTTCGCAAAACCTGGGAGAACAGGGCCGGATCAAGGCGAACGCAAACCTCCGGTTCAATGACGGTCTCCATCCTCAAGTCCGGCGCCAGGATTCTGCCGTCCTCCGCCAACTCTTCCAGCATCTCACTCAGGTTCACCGGTTCGGCATTGATCTTCAGTTCGCCGGCGTCGGCGCGAGAGAGCAGCAACAGCTTCTGCACAATCGATTTCAGGCGCTGGATTTCCTCCAACATCTGCGCGCAAAGTCGCTGCTGCTCCGAATCGGTTTCAGCCCTGGCCATGGCGCATTCCAGCTCCCCCTGCATGACGGTCAGGGGCGTCTTCAGTTCATGCGACGCATCGGCGCTGAAGCGGATCGCCTGGCTGAAACTCTTTTCCAGGCGGTCCATCATCTCATTGAAGACCGTGATCAGCCGGTTGAACTCGCGATCGTGCGTTTGTTCCGAGATGCGATGATCCAACCCCTCCGCATTCACCCGCTCAGCCGTTCGGGTCAACGCAATCACCGGCCGCAGGGCGCGCCCCGCCAGCCACCACGCAGCAACCGCCACACCGACCAGAGACAGGCCCAACGACAATGCATACACCTCTCGCAGCCGTTTCAGGTCCGCATCGAGATCCGCAATCCGTTTCGCCAGGGCCATGGTGTCGTATCGATTGCCCATGACCGCAATTCGCCACGGCTCGCCCTCGTAAAACCGCGTTTCAAACCGCGGCGTCTTCAATCGCAGGCGCTCTTCGGGCGGACGGCCGCCGCGCCGACCCCCTGGCTTGGGCGGGGGCGGGTCGGCGCGCTCTTCCTTGGGCTCCAATCGGGGCAGCTTCGCAAATGTCTCCTCGCGCCATGCCTCCGGCCACGATTCCGAGTGGTAGAGCACGCGTTCCCGCTCGCGCGCCTCCCACACCCGCAACTGGTACGCAGCCGGCGTGTTTGTCTCCGCGACGGAATTGAGATTCCCGTCGAGATTGCGAAAGTGATTTCGCCCATGCGTCCGCTGAAGGTTGACCCGCCCAATCGCGGCGAGGTCGTTGTCCACCCGGTCCAGATTCCAGCGACCGGTCTGCTCCCAGAGAAACCAGCCGACGCCCAGCAACGCGGCGGCCGAAATGGCTCCTGAAAGCGCGGCTATCTTGACGCGAAACGAATTCACGTGTCCGCCCTCATCCGATAGCCCACCCCTCGCACGGTCTCGATCAACGCCGGTTTGTCCGCGCCGCCCAGTTTCTTGCGGACGCGTTGGACATAGACATCGACCAGATTCGTTCCCGGATCGAAGTCGTAGTTCCAGACGTGCTCGTGGATCTGTGTGCGCGTGTAGACCCGGCCGGGCGAACGCATCAGGTAGGTCAACAGGGCAAACTCGCGGGTTGTCAATTCGACGGACTCCTCGCTCCGCGTCACCTCACGCGTGATCAGGTTCACCGACAGATCCGCCACCTTCAGCACGCTGATCTCATTGCCTGAGGCGCGCCGCATCAACGCATGAATCCGCGCAATCAGCTCCTCAATGTAGAAGGGTTTGGTCAGGTAGTCATCGGCGCCTTGGTTCAATCCGTCGAGGCGTTCATTCAGTTCGCTTCTAGCCGTAAGCAGGATGACAGGAGTCCCATTCTTTTGTTCGCGCAGTTGCCGCAGGATGCTGATGCCATCGCGACCGGGCAGCATGACATCCAGGACGATGGTGTCGTAACCGCCGGTCGTTGCGAGATGAAAGCCATCATCGCCATGATCGGCGTGATCCACAACAAACCCGGCCTCTTCCAATCCCTTGCGGGCAAAATCGGCTATCTTGGCTTCATCTTCGACCAGCAGGATCTTCATGGGCGGCGGCTTCGTTGATTCTCAGGCCACAAGCAACCGGCCGTCAACCCGGGCGCGCTTGGAACTCCATTACAGTTTTTTAATCAAATCGATGCGGCATTTGTCATCTGGGCGCTGTTGAGTTGTCTCCATGAAGAACACCGCCGCAACACTTGCCTTCACCGCGCTCCTCATCGGCGCCAGCCCTTCAGCAAACGCCCAATCGGCGCCGGACAAGAACCCGGGCAGACCTGACAGCCCCGAAAAGAACCGCTCTGAACGCGGCGGCGGCAGGGGCGGCGAGAAACGCCCCGACCCGCTATTCCTCGCGCTCGACGCCGACAAGGACGGCTCGCTCTCCCCCGCCGAACTGAAGAACGCCGCGGCCGCGCTCCGAACGCTCGACAAGAACAACGACGGCAAGCTGACACGGGACGAACTGGGCGAGGATCGACGCAGCGGCGGCAAGGGAAAAGGGAATGTCGATCGCCGAGGAAAACGAAAGAGCGACAAACAACGTCGCGACAATCCAAACAAGAGCAACCGATAGAGACCCACGGACCTGAATCGCATGTTCCAGCTCTGAGATCCGCAATCTCCACGCCTCTCATGAAAACGCCCAAATCCCCCACCCTGCTGGCCGGCGCAACCGGCGCCTTCATTCTCGGCGCCCTTCTTGCGCTGCGGGTCGACGCCGCTATTGAGCCCGCCGCCGATCCTCCCGAGTCATCCGACCTGGCCGTTTCAGCCCCGGCTTCACCTGATCAGGCCGCTCAATTCACCCAGGCGCGATCGCAGCGCGAACGCGCCAATGGCAAGGGCCGCGGCAAAGGAGGACGCAACGGAGGCAGACGCGGCGGCGGCACGCCCGATGGCAAACGCAAGCCGAGCATCAACGACACGCTCCGCGCCAACATCTACGCCGACAACAGCTTTGTCCTCTATATCAACAGCAAGCTTGTCGCCGTCGATTCCATCGAGTTCATCCCGCACAACGTGGTCTCGGTCGATATCCTTCCCGAATACCCGATGACCATCGCCGTCATGGCCAAGGACAACGCTCACCGGGAGAACGGCGCGGAGTATGTCAACAACATCGGCGACGGCGGTTTCATTTTGAAGATCGGCGACAAAATCCTCAGCAATTCCAAATGGAAGGCAAAGAACTTCTTCCACGGCCCCATCAACGGCAACGTGGACAACCCGCGCGTCAAACACACGCCCATTCCAAAGAACTGGTTCGCCCCGGACTTCGACGACAGCCAATGGGCCGATGCCAAGGAATACACCGAAGAAGAGATCGGCCCGAAAGGCCCCTTCTACGACCACGATTTCGCCGGCGCCAAGTTCATCTGGAGTGACGACCTCAAGTTGGACAACACCGTCATCTTCCGTTTCAAGATCGACGGCCCCAAAGCGGATTTCTACACCGGTCGATAGACAACGATTCAAACCCAACACGCTTATGAAAACCCAATTGCTCTCGGCCTGCGCCGCGCTCGCCATCTCGCTGCCGACCTGCTCCAACGCCCATGACGGGCATTCGCACGATCAGGCGGCTCCAGGCTACAACTCCCTGCGCGTCTGGAGGGATGTCACCGGCAAGCCCATTCACGAAGGCAGCTTCGTCGCGACTCGCCAGAAGGAGCTGATCATCCAGGACCGGGAGGGCGAATTCGTCGCCATCGAACTCGACCGTCTGGGCAAAGCCGACCGGGCCCTCGCTGACGAGAAGCTCGCACACGCACGCCAGATCAACACGCAGGCCGTCCGCCAGACTGCAGCCGTCGGCGCAACACGGATCCCGGCAAACTCCAGCCCCTACCTCGGGCTGATGCAACGCGCCTTCGGAGCCTTTGCGCCCAAGGTCAAGACGCGCTCGGATGCCCGTCACTTTTATGTGGAATCAGATTCCATTCCCAATCACCAGATGATGGTCGGCATCACCGCCTGGCAACAGCAGGTTCCTATTCCGCAGCCCTACCAGGGAGCCAACGCCTGGCGGATTCCGCTGCACCCGGTCAAGGCCGCCGAGCCCATGTCCGCCAAGGAACATTTCTTCCGCGGCGCCATCGCCCTGGCGGCGAATGGCATCCCCATTTTCAACCCCATCAAGAACGACGGACGGACGGATACGGTTGTCGCTGGCGAACTCGACAAATGGGGCGGCCACTGCGGACGCGCTGACGACTATCACTACCACATTGCTCCGACGCACCTGCAACGCCAGGTCGGCGCCGGCAATCCAGTCGCCTTCGCTCTCGACGGGTATCCCGTCTTCGGTTTCACCGAGCCGGACGGCTCGCCCGTTGGCAAGCTGGATTGGATGGGAGGTCACACCGGCAAGGACGGAAAGTATCACTACCACGCGATGAAAACCTACCCCTACCTCGTCGGCGGGTTTCGCGGCGAGGTGCGCGAGGTTGGCGGCCAGGTCGATCCGCAACCGCGCGCTCAGGGTGTCCGTCCCTATACCCGCCCGTTGCGCGGCGCCAGAATCACCGGATTCACCGGCGATCTGAAGAATGGCTACAGCCTCAAATACTCCCAGAACGGACGCGACGGCTTCGTCAATTACAAGGTCCTCGACAACGGCAACGTCGCCTTCCAATTCATCGATTCCTCCGGACAGAAAACGAGCCAGACATTCGAACCCCGCCAACGCGGCGGCGGCCCCGGCAATCGACGCGACCGAGAAAAGGGAGACCGCAGACGCGGTCCTGAAAAGGGCAAAGGCGGACAACGCCCTCCCCGTCGTGACGGCGACCGCCCACCTCCCCGCCGTCCCGGAGAACGGAGCGACGCGCAACCCGGTCGCGGCGGACCTCCATCCGATGGCGAACGCAAGCCATGGATTGCCGCGCACCTGGAGGAACTCGACACCGACAAGGATGGCAGTGTTTCACAAGCCGAGATGATGTCCGAAGCCGCCAAGACCTTTGCCGGATACGACCAGAATCGCGACGGCCGGCTGTCTGAGAACGAATACCAAGGTCGCAGCAGCGTGCGCAGCGCCATGGGCGGCTTCGTTCGACAACACTCCGCCGAGTTCGACCGCGACCAGAACAAGATCATCTCGCGCAAGGAAGTCGACGCCTTCGCCCTGCACATGTTCACCAAGGCGGACGTCGATCGGAACAACATCGTCTCATACGCCGAAGCCAACACTCGCAACGGCGAGAATCGGCGCGGAAACCAGGCCCGCGGAACCAAGTAACCTCATGAGAAATCACCTCGCCATCGCCGCGTCCATCGGTCTTACCGTTCTAGTCCCGGCTCTCCATGCCGCCGCTCCGCCCAACTTCGTGTTCCTCCAGGGGGAGGCCCAAGGTTGGACCAGCATGTCCATCCAATTGGATCCGGACAACCCGGCTTCCAAGAGCGACTTCTTCCACACGCCCAACCTGGCGCGTCTGGCCAAGGGCGGCATGCGGTTCTCCCGGTTCTACGCGCCCTCGCCGCGTTGCACGCCCTCGCGCGCCGCGTATCTGACCGGCAAGAGCCCGGCGCAGTTACACATGACCTACATCAACACCAGTTCGATGACCGGGCGGGTCCAACTGCCCGTCACCTCAACCGAACTGCCCTTGTCCGAGGTCACCATCGCCGAACACCTGAAGCCTCTCGGTTACGCCGCGGCACACTTCGGCAAATGGCACGTCGGCCGGGCCACCCCGGGACAACACGGCTTCGACGAGAACGACGGAGCCAACGGCAACGCCGGCCCGGAGCACGTACAGAATCCCAACCCCAAGCAGGCTTACGGCACAGCGACCAAGGGCATTGATTTCATGACCCGTCAGGCCAGGGCCGGAAGGCCCTTCTTCCTCCAGATTTCCCAATATGGCGGTCGCAGCGCACTCGACGCCAAGCCGGAAACCATGGAGTTGATGCGCCAACGCGTCGGGCGCCGGGACGAACGCTTCATCGGCGCGGCCGCCGTGGCGTTGGACATGGACATCAACATCGGCCGCGTCCTCGACGCACTGGAGAGCCTCGGCATCGCGGACAACACCTACGTCTTCTACACTGCCGATCATGGAACACCGGGGCGCAACGGCGTCCTCGCCAATGGCAAGGGCTCCGTCAAGGAGGGAGGCCTGCGCGTGCCGCTGCTGTTTCGCGGGCCGGGCATCAAACCCGGCAGCTTCGCAAGCGCCATCGCGTCGGGAGTCGACCTCTTCCCCACCGTCGCGGAACTCGCGGGCGTCCGCGCTCCCCTGCCCTCCGGCGTCGAAGGCGGCAGTCTCGCGCCGCTTCTGTTGAATGCGGGCAGAGGATCGGTCAAGCGACCGGGCGAATCGTTTGTCGCGCATTTCCCCCATTATGACGGCGATCCCATCGGCCCGGCCTCGGCCATTTACGACGGGGATTTCAAATTGATCCGGGCCTACGAGTCCGGGGACCGTTTTCTGTACAATCTTCGATCCGACATCGGCGAGAGAAGCAACCTCGCGAAGCAGATGCCCGACAAGGCCGCCGATCTGGACCGACGTTTGAACGCCTATCTCAAGCAGGTGAAGGCCCAGGTTCCCACAGTGGACATGTCGCAACCGGTTCTGGCCGGCGAAGCCCGCCGTGGCGACAGACCGCCACGCGGCAAAAGCGGCGGCGGCAATCGCCCGAGCATGGTCTTGATGGCGCTCGACACCAACAAGGACGGCGTCCTGTCGGCCGAGGAAATGCAGAACGCGGCCGCCACGCTGTTGAAGTTCGACCAGAACGCCGACGACAAGGTCAGCCAGGACGAAATTCGACGGGGAACCCGCAGCGACCAGGAACGCAACCGGGATCGCCGGCCGCGTTGATCCAGATTCTCATAAGCCGGCCGCCGCAATTAAAATCCGTCAATCTCGCTGACTCGATTCGCCCCACCGGCTCCGCGCTTCAGACGCGCATCTGATATTCACAACAACACAACGCAAAGTATGAAACGACTTTACCCCATCCTTGCCTTGGCTCTCATCGCCGGCATCGCGCTGTCCCAGAATGCGCCCCAGCAGCGTCAACGCGGCCAAGGCGGAAGTGGAATCAACCGCGCGCTCGACGGGAATCGCGACGGCGTGATCTCCGGGGCGGAGATCGACAACGCCGCCCGTGCGCTCCTCACACTGGACGCAGACAAGGATGGCCGACTCAGCGCCGAAGAACTTTCCGGCGGCAATCGTGCTGAAAGGCAACGCGGCCGGGACCGGGACGCCAACCCCGGCTACCGCATGCCCACCCTCGCGTTTCGCACGGACGTCCCCGCGCAGGACTACAACGTCGTTCTAGGCCGCCCCACCGCCAACGAGATCACCCTCAGCCTGCTGGCCTACAAGGAAATGGATGCCCGGATCCTTTGCGGCCCCTCGCCGGGCGAAATGCCAATAGCGGCGTCGGTCATGGATCTCAAAGCGGGCGAAGCGCGGGACATCCGTTTGACCGGCTTGCAGCCGAACCGCCGTTACCACTACCGGATCGATGCTCGTGTGGGGGCTTCAAGCGGCCCGTTACCCGGCCCCAGCAAGACCTTTCACACGGCCCGCACGCCCGGCGCCACCTTCGTCTTCACCGTGCAGGCCGATTCACACCTCGACTTCGGAACCGTTCCCGAGCTCTACGCGAACACCTTGCGCAACGTCGTCGCCGACCGGAGCGACTTCCACATTGCCTTGGGCGACACCTTCATGGTCGACAAGCGCACACGATTTCTGGACGCCGCGCCGCAATATCTCGCCCAACGATACTATTTCAGCCTGCTCAGCGATTCGACCCCGCTCTATTTCGTTCTGGGCAATCACGACGGGGAGTTCGGCTACCGCCCCGAAATGGCCGACTGGTCCGGAGCCATGCGCAAGCAATACATTCCCAACCCCTCGCCCAACGCCTTCTACACCGGCAACACTGACCGGCATCCGAGACTGGGAGCCCTCGAGGACTACTACGCGTGGCAATGGGGCGACGCCCATTTCATCTGCCTCGACCCGTTCCGCTACACAACCGAACGACGCGGCGGGCAATGGAACAAAACCCTCGGCGAGCAACAATACCGCTGGTTCAAGCGGACGCTTGAAACCTCCAAGGCGAAATTCAAGTTCGTGTTCATCCACTACCTCGTCGGCGGCTTGAACAACGAAACCCGGGGCGCCAAATCCATCGCCCATCTCGACGGATGGGGGGGCAACAACGCCGACGGCGTCGACGAATGGCGACGGGAGCGTCCGGGCTGGGAGGAGCCCATTCACGATCTGTGCGTGAAGCATGGAGTCGATATCGTCTACCACGGCCACGACCACCTTTATGTGAAGGAGGAACTCGACGGCGTGATCTATCAGGAGGTCCCGCAACCCGGACATCGTCGATTCAACAACACCCGCAGCGCCAAGGAATACGGCTACGACGGCGAGGTATTCGGCTCCTCAGGCCATATTCGTGTCACAGTCGGCCCCGACGAGGTGAAATCTGAATACGTTTTCTCCATCCTGCCCGGCATGGATGCTCAAGACTGGAAGAATCGCGAGGTCGCGCACGCCTATACCATCCGGCAATGACCTGCTTCGCTCCCTGAGGCGATGTCCGACATAGCCGGATCTCGGACATTGCAAGCAGCGCCTCTTGGCCGACACGGAGGGCGAAGCTCCTACTGAGCCGGACGCAACTCGACACCGAACGTCAATTCAACCGGGCGGACGTTTGGCGGCGTCTGTGCAAATCCGCATCAAGGCGCCAAAGAAGGAACTGAACAGCAACGCCGGCAAACCCGCCTTTTCTGTCAAAATCGGAGCCCACGGTTCCATCCTGAATGCATGACTAGCGCTTCCTGCTCGCCTCCTATGCCTTCGTCTTCAGAACTTGCTGTTGTTGTTCACCCACTCGCTGCGGGGCGGAACTGGATCAACTGTATCCCAATGCTCAACAATCCTGCCATCTGCAACGCGAAAGAGGTCGTAAAACGAAACGTGAGTCTCCTCCAGGTGACCTTCGCAAGCGGAAAGAACAAAACTCCCCTCGGCAAGCAGACGATGAACCTTTTCGTAACGCCTTCCCTTGTCATTGTTGGAGAGCGTTTCTCGCAGGGCCGGCAATCCGTCCGCCATGTGGGGGTTGTGCTCAGTATAGTCCTCTGAATCAATGAAACGGACCAACTTGTCCAGTTGGCGGTTCACAAGAACCTCTTCCACGAACGATCTGACAAAAAAACGGTTCTCTTCCGTTTTGTCGAGATCCGTCGATTCCCTAGGCCCGTCCAGCATGGTGTGGCCGGAGAGGTTCGGGCTGCTTGGTTTGGACTGCAGGTTGTCCCAGTGCTCGACAACCAACCCGTCCTCAAACCGAAAGACTTCAAAGCCAACTTCCTCCACATTGAAGTCGTAGTCGGTGTGCGCAAAGACGTAGTCGCCATCCTCGAAAACTCGCACGATCTCAACACGAGGAGAGGTTTTGGACAGCCGTTTGAACAGCTCCGCCAATCCGACACTGCCCTCGCGGGTTAGAGGATTGTGTTGAATATACTTTCCCTCGTTAACCACAGCAACGGCCTCTGGATCCCCCGTTTCAATGCCTTTAAGGAGCCTGTATATTTGTTTCTTTTTCATGAATCCTCCAGGAAAGCTCTCTCCTTCTTCTTCAGGCGGATGTCCAAACGCCCTGCCAGAGCCCACCCTCTACAAGCAGCCTCCGGGAACCGCGCCCGAGCGACCTTGGCTGAGCCGGTCGGATGTCGGCGAAACGTTCTTGTGAGCGCGCTTCAGTTGTTCGGGGTCGCCGCCATGTCATTTCCCACCAAACGACGAACTGAACGGCGACGCGGGGAGCCCCGCCTTGTTGCCGAAGTTGGGCTCGGCAGACTCGTGCCAACCGAAGCGGACGTGCTCTGGTTTTCCGACCGCGTCGCTGGAAACGACGACCGTGTCGCCATCGATCCTGGCCTGTGCCTTGGCGAACTTCTTGTCGTCGCCGGCGACCTCGAAATGGGTCAGGGCCTTGCCGTCGAGAGATTTCAAGCCGCCGCCGATTTCGCTGAAGCTCACGCGGATGCTGGAGCCTTCCGCCTTGTGCCCCTTGTAGAGCGGGCCGGAATAGACGACACCCTTCCTGCCGTAGTTCTTGGCGAGCGCCCAGAGGGCAAGGCGTTTGCCAACGTCCTGTTTGTTCTTTGGGTGGATGTCCTTGATGTTGCCGATATCCGTGGTGACCGCCATCCCCGTGTGCGGGACGGACAGCGTGGCAAGCTGCGCCTGCCAGATGCCGGGGAGCTGAAATTGGCGATTGTCGCCGCGATAGACATAAGGCGCCAACTGCACGTAGTAGAACGGCAGTTCGGGATTGTTCCACAATTTGCGCCAGCCGTTGATCAGGGCCTTCATCTTCTCGTGGTAGAGCATGCCCTCGCCGTTGTTGGATTCACCCTGATACCAGAGCGCGCCCTTGATGGCGTAGGGAACCAGCGGGGAAATCATCCCGTTGTAGAGGGCGAGCGGGGTCTGATGATTGATGGCCTCGGTCACCTTTCCGGTCTTCTTGTTCTTGACCTTCCGCTTGGAGGGAAAAGTGTCGAGCTTGTCGGCGATGCTCTTAAGCGCCGGGACGCTCTTGAACCCGGCGGGCGTCGTCCAGGGCTCGATGCGTGTGCCGCCCCAGTTGGAGCCGATGAGGCCGACCGGAACATCGAGTTCATTCATGAGTTCACGCCCGAAGAAGTAGCCGACCGCGGTGAAGTTCGGGACGGTTTGCGAAGTCGCCTGCTGCCAGCCGGTTGAGGGCACATTGGATTCTGCCTTGGCTGAAGGGCGATGAGGAATCTTGATGTGGCGGATGCGCGGGTGGTTTCCTTTCGCGGCTTCCTCTCCCGGGTTATTGGAACGCGCAACCGTCCACTCCATGTTGCTCTGGCCGGAACAGAGCCAGACCTCGCCAACGACGACATCTTCCAACTTGACGGTGTTGTTCCCCTTGATCGTCATGGCGCGGCCGTCGGCGCTGGCCTTCAAGGGCGACAACCGCACGGACCACCTGCCATCCTTGCCGGCCGTCGCGGTGTGATTCTGCCGGGCAAATGAGACCGAGATTTCCTCACCCGGGTCCGCCCAACCCCAGATGGGGCACTCGACGCCGCGCTGAAGCACCATGTGGCTCCCGATGATGGAGGGAAGTGTGACGTCGGCCGAGGCCGTCAGTGCGGAGATTCCAAGCGTCGCGAGGACGGCCAGCCGTTTGAGAGGGTTCTGCGTGAGCATGCGGGGATTGAATCCAAATCGACCGGGGCGTCAATGGGATTCTGAAAGCGCCTTGGCTGGCCCGCGCCCACACTCATGCCCCTCGTCCTGCTCGATGTCCCTCGCCGCCCCGAAGCTTCCCCTGGACGCGAATCGAAAGATACGGAGTCAACGATCGTTCCCTGATCAAGAACAAGCGCCGCCGATGAATCCGCCCCTTGCCGAACGCGCCCGGACAAACAGTCCGCCAGAAAACTTTCCGCCGCCGGCTGAAACCCGCGAGCCGTTCCGGGCGTCCTATCGAAGGTGAATCACCAGAACACCCCGACAAACGAGATGAGGACCTTCGCGCTTGAAACCGCCAAACTGCTGACGCTGTTGGCCTTGATCATCGGCGGACTGTCGCTTCACGGCACAGGCAGGGCCCTTTTCATGGCGGGCCCGCAACGCGAAACCTACCTCCTCGAACGGCAACTCCACTTTCTGGAAAAGGACCGGCTCAAACGCCCCGATTCCATAGCCATTCATGAGGAACTGGCCGAGGTCTATGATCGACTCTGCCGCACGCAGGATGTCCTGCGCATGCAGAAGCGCCTCATTGAGTTAGCCCCGGACAATCACGCCCACTACCAAGCCCACGCCAACACGGTCGCCGTGATGCGGACCGATGCGGCCAAATTCTACGATCGCCACCTCGAAACCATTCCCGCCCTGGCCATCGAGCTGTACAAGTCCGCCATTGAACTGGCTCCGGAGGACCAGCAACTCGCCCGGGAGTATGCCATGATGTTCTACCTCGTTCGCTCCGGCTCCACCAAGGAAGCCATCGAGGCATGGACTCACGTCAGCGCTCTCGCGACGGAGGAACAAGTTTCCAAGGAGGCCCACCTGCATCTTGCCCGCTGGCTGGGAACCGAAGGCAAAATCGGCGCGGCGCGCAAACATCTCCGGTTGGCAAATGGCTACGAAAACGCCGGTCTCGTAACCGCCACCAATGGGCTGCTCGACCGCCTCGCGATCGAAGAGAAAGAAACCCGCAAGTCACGTCTGCTCGCCAAGAATCGCCAGAAACGGAAGAAAGGCGGACGCCAGTGGATGTGAGCCCACGCTCCCCCCGCTTCGCGGAAGAAACCGCATGCCCGTGACAATCCGGCTCCTCAAGCCATCAATCCCCTGATTGGCGGCGCCTTCACCACCCCGGTGAGACGCTGGTTCAACCCCTGGAACGGCACGGTCATACGCTCGTGATCGAACCCCAGCAGGTGAAGCATCGTGGAATGCAACTCGGCCAATGGCGTGGGATTCACGACGGAATGATAGCCAAATTCGTCCGTCTCACCATGCGAGACGCCGCCCTTGATGCCGCCGCCCGCAAGCCAGGCGGTAAAAGCCTCCGAATGGTGGTCCCGACCGACAAACTTCATCTCCCGACCCGCGCGATTCTCCCGCATCGGCGTCCTCCCGAACTCGCCGCTCCAGACGACCAATGTCTCGTCCAACAATCCGCGCTGCTTGAGGTCGGCCAGCAAGGCCGCCATCGGTTGATCAATCTGGCGACACTTGTTCAAGAAACCATTGTTCAGGGACTCGCTGGCGCTGGAACCGTGGGTATCCCAGCCCCAGTCGAACAATTGCACGTAACGGACGCCCCGCTCCACCAACCGACGAGCCAGCAGACAATTGTTCGCAAAACTCTCCCTGCCCGGCGCAGCTCCATACAGGTCAAGCACATGCTGCGGCTCACGATTGATATCCATGGCGTCCGGCGCCGCCATCTGCATGCGGTACGCCATCTCATACTGCGCAATGCGTGTGAGCGTCTCCGGGTCGCCGAACTCGTCATGCGTCTGCCGATTGAGCGTCTTGAGCGCATCCAACGCCGCGCGGCGCGCCCCCCGGGAAACGCCCTCGGGATTGCTCACATTCAGCACGGGTTCTCCCTTCGAACGGCACTGCACTCCCTGGTAAACCGACGAAAGAAAACCGGAGTCCCACAAGGCCTTCCCCGCCCTGGGCTGGCGGCCGCCTGACAACAGCACGACAAAGCCGGGAAGGTTCGCATTCTCCGCTCCCAGCCCCCAGGTCACCCAGGAGCCTATCGAGGGAAAGCCCATCCGCGCCTGCCCCGTGTGCACGCGAAGCTGGGCCGGCCCATGGTTGAACTGGTCGGTCTGCAGGGTCCGGATGAAGCTGACGTCATCGGCCCGCTTCGCAAAGTGCGGCAACCGTTCCGAGATCCAGTGACCGCTCTGGCCGTAACGTTGAAAGGAGAATTGCGGCCCCAGCATCTTCGGCGTGCCCTGGATGAAGGCGAAGCGCTTGCCCTCGAGGAACGACTGTGGACAAAGCTTCCCGTCCAACCGCTTCAACTCCGGCTTGTGCTCGAACAACTCCAATTGGCTCGGCGCGCCGATCATATGGAGATAAATGACGCGCTTGGCCTTCGGCGAAAAATGGGCCACATCCGCGGGCGCGACGGGCTTGGCCAACCCCGCCTGCTCCGACAGGTAGAGCGCGCCGAGACCGGTCGCGCATCGCGTGATGAACTGACGTCGGGTGTCGCGCTCCAACGCCTCGCGCCGGACTTCGGTATCAAGGGTATCGGGGTTCATGATAGGGATTGCTCTGAGTCAGTGCGCGCTGGAGTGGCAGAGTTCATTCCGCTTCGAGCCGGAACGGG
>CAZFLK010000089.1:0-21707 GCA_964519245.1 uncultured Verrucomicrobiota bacterium | reverse complement strand
GCTTGTCGAACGCGGGAAATTCGGATTCAATCCGCGCAGTCCACCACCAACCAAAGGCCGCCCTTGAAATGCCCCTGCGATCATTGCCAACAAGACATTGAGTTTCCCGACGATCTCCTGGGCCAGCAGATCGCCTGTCCCATCTGCAGCGCCGCCACCGCGCTGTATGATCCCTACGAGGTCGTCATCCCCACCGTTGAGAGCGAGCGGACCGCCGCTACGGATGAGGCCACCAACTTCGTCGGCGAGGTCTCCGGACGCCTCATCGAGAACATGGAGCGGGTCGTGCTGGGCAAGCGCGACAAGGTCCTCCTGACCCTGGTGGCCTTTTTCTCCGAGGGGCATGTCTTGCTGGAAGATGTGCCCGGCGTCGCCAAGACCATGCTCGCGCGAGCCCTCGCCCAAAGCGTCGGCGGTTCCTTCAAGCGCGTGCAGTGCACACCGGATCTGCTGCCCAACGACATCACCGGCGCTTCCATCTTCAATCCCAAGACCACGGAGTTTGAGTTCCGTCAGGGGCCCTTGTTCGCCCAGATCGTGCTGGCGGATGAGATCAATCGCGCCACCCCCCGGGCCCAGGCGGCCTTGCTGGAGGCCATGGCCGAGCGCCAGGTGAGCGTGGACGGCACGATCCACTCGTTGAAGAGACCCTTTTTCATCATTGCGACCCAGAATCCGGTAGAGCACGAGGGCACCTTTCCGCTGCCCGAGGCGCAACTCGATCGCTTCCTCATCCGTTTGAGTCTCGGCTATCCCAGCGAGCAGGAGGAAAATCTCATGATCGAGCGACTGCAGCTCGGTCATCCGATCGAGACCCTCGCGCCGGTCATCACACCGGAGGAAGTCCTCAAATGCCAGGAAGCGGTCCGCGCCGTGCAGGTGCACGAGCGCGTCCGCAATTACATGGTGCAGATCATCCGCGCCACCCGCGAGCACGACGCCATCATCCTGGGCGGCAGTCCCCGCGCCTCGCTCGCCCTGTTCCGATCCGCGCAGGCCTTTGCTTCCATCAACGGCTTCGACTACGTCCTGCCCGACGACGTCAAGCAGATCGCCCCCGCGGTCTTATCGCATCGCATCATTCTGCGACCGGAGAGCCGCCTGCGTAAGGTCACGGCCGATTCCGTGGTCGCCGAGATCCTCCGCGAAGTTCCGGTTCCCACCTTGCCGGACGCCATTGGCCAAGCCTGACATGAAGTGGTTTCTGGGAGCGCTGGCCTTGCTGCTGGTTGGATACATCTTCCAACTGGGGTTGCTGGTCTACTCGATGTATGTGCTCCTTGCGGTGCTCCTGGTGAGTCGCTATCTGGCGCGGCAGTGGGTTGAGAACATTCGAGTCGAGCGCGAGTGCAATCGCCAGACCATGCAGATCGGGGAGACGGCGGCCATCGCGGTGACGCTGCGGAACCGCGGCGCCCTTCCCATCCCATGGATTGTCCTGGAGGACTCCCTTTCCCGGGAAGCCTTGCATTCACAGCCGCGAAAACTGCGAACCAAGGGGCCCCGGGTCAAAGTCACCCGCCTGCCGGCCCATGGAACCGAATCGTTGCTGTATCAAATACACGCCGAGGCCCGGGGTTATTTTCAGGTCGGCCCCATGTTGCTGGAAACCGGCGACCCCTTCGGCCTGCATCGCCGGTTCAAGGTCGTGTCCCCCCCGAACTTCCTGCTCGTCTATCCCCGGGTCGTGCCGCTCGAAGGCTACGACCTGACCACGCGACGCCCCATGGGAGAAGTCCGGCTGACCCATCGATTGTTCGAGGATCCGACTCGCATCTCCGGCGTGCGCCCCTACGAACATGGCGACCCTCTGAACCGCGTTCACTGGATGGCCACCGCCCGGACGGGTTCCATTCACTGCAAGACCTACGAGCCGTCCTGTGTCGTCGGCGCCACCATCCTCCTCGATTTCCACCAGGGCAGCCACTCCCTGATGGGCGCGGCGGCCTACACCTCGGAGCTCGCCGTCACGGCGGCGGCCTCCCTCGCCCACGCCGTCTTCCAGACCGGTCAGCAGGTCGGCCTGATCACGAACGGTCGCGACGCCGCTGACCGCATCAAGGAGGAGGGCTGGAGGCACGAGTTCCTCACTCGCGACGCCGCGCGCAAGGAGCTGTCCGACGCCACGGAGAGCACGCGGCTGCGGCCCGTCATCGTCAACACCCGACGCGGGCCGGACCAGTTCCTGCGTATCCTGGAATCGCTCGCCCGACTCGAATTGACCGACGGCCTGACGTTCACCGAGCTGGTCCATGAGACCGCCTCCGGACTCAGCCGCGACGCCACCGTCATCGCCATCATTCGCGACGCGCCCATGGAAACCGCCGTGGCGCTCGGCTCCCTGCGTCGCCAGGGCTTCAGCGTCACCGCCATTGTGGTCTTGTCCGAGGAAGAGAGACTGCCTGACTGGGCGACCCCGCCCGAGTGGGCTGAACGCCTGCTCGCCGAGGGCGTCGACTTCCGGCACATCAACGACGAGGTCGCCATCGCGGAAGTCTGTTCCGAGCAATTGCTGGCCGGCCGTTGACCGGGATTCCCGCGTCGTGCAGCCTGGCGCAACGCCGCGTATGCCTCCTCGGCTATTCAGCTATTCGGAAATGTCGGCGGCTGAGACCACATGAGCCGTCTGGTACAACCCCGCATCTCCGATCTCGGCGCCGCCCCGCTCGCGTAAGGCCCCGATTCCCAAGTCTCCCCGCAGGGCGTCTTCAACCGCTTCGCGCTCATAGCCCTCGACCAACAGCGCGAGATCCGCAGTCTCATCCTCCCTCTCGCGGAGCTTCTTTTCTTCGGTTCTCCGCGCGCTGGCGGTGGAATCGCCCTCCAGCAGATGAAACCCGATCAACCCCGCTTGCGATGCAAGGTCACCGCCGCCGATCCGCGCCAGATGGTCCACCCATTCCTCACGTCGCTCACCGAGCGCGCTGAAGCGTCTCGTCCCAATCCAACCGCCCACCCCGGTTCCCTCGCTGACGAGGACCCGACAGAGCGTCCGGGACATGCCTGTAATTGATGGAATCACCTCCCGCGACCAAGGAGACGGATCATTCAACCTGTCGAGGTAGGCCGGTGACGTCAACGTTGCCAACGCCTCCACCTCATACATCAGGAAATAGCCCTCTCCCGCAGGACTCACGCAACGCCGCCCGCGACGAAACCCAGGCAAGGCCAGTCTCTCTGCGAGGTGTTCATGCGAGTGCCAATCGTCATGCGCCCCACGCACGGCTTCCTCGACTCCATGCCACATCACCAAGGCTGCTTTTCCAAGTAGACTCATCTTAATCGATTTACCGGCGCCGGGTTGTTCCAACGGTTGACAATCACGATTCTCGCATGACTTTCCCCGTTCGGCCAAGCCCGGTCCTGCGCTTCGTTTCTTTGGACTTGCCTATCCGCGCCGGGAAGGTCAAAACGACCGCTCAGATTTCGGAGGCGTTCCGCTTTCCGCTTAATTAGACAAAACATATACAAAAAATAATCAGACATGCTCGTAACCAAGAAAGCCCCTGACTTCACGTCCACTGCCGTCCTGCCCGACGGCTCGATCACCGACAGCTTCCAACTGTCCTCGCTCGAGGGCGAATACGTCGTCCTGTTCTTCTATCCCTTGGACTTCACCTTCGTTTGCCCCACCGAGATCATTGCCTTCGACAAGCGGCTCGCGGAGTTCGAGAAGCGCGGCGTCAAGGTGGTCGGCGTTTCCGTGGATTCCCAATTCTCCCACGCTGCCTGGCGCAACACTCCGGTCAACGAGGGCGGCATCGGCCCCGTGAAATACCCGCTCGTGGCCGACTTGAAGCATGAGATCGCCCAGGCCTATGACATCGAGCACGACGCCGGCGTCGCGCTCCGCGCTTCCTACCTCATCGACAAGGAAGGGGTCATCCGCCACGCCGTGATCAACGATCTGCCTCTCGGCCGCAACATCGACGAGATGCTGCGCATGGTCGATGCCCTGAAATTCCACGAAGAGCACGGCGAGGTCTGCCCCGCCGGTTGGCAGGAAGGCAAGGCGGGCATGAAGGCCGACGCCGAGGGCGTCGCCTCCTATCTCAGCGACAACGCGGACAGCCTGTAAGCCGGGATCCAGTATTCAGAGCCGGCGGCCGGACAAATCCGGTCGCCGGCTTTTTTGTTCGGATCGAAAGCCGAGCGCGCAAGCTTCGGGCGCAAGACACCTACATGGCCGAGTCTCCCGAACCCCGGGGCGTGGGTTCTGACGTCCCTGAAAACTACGACACAGGAATGAAGACAGGGGAATAGGAAATACCGATCCCTTTGGATCCCAGTTCCCTTGCCGCCACTCCCCTGTCTTTGTTCTTGCTCTCCCAATTCCTTTGTCTCCATTCCCGTGCCCTAATTCTCGCGTTCCGCAATCGGGCTTTTTCCTTTACGCACATTCGTGCCCACATAGAATTTCAGCGTCCATTAAAGATTCCGAAGACCGCCATGGCCAAGTCCAGCCTCAGCCCCATGCATCCTCAACTCAGCCGCCGCGCTGCGCTGCAGGCCGGCTCCATCGGGCTGCTCGGGCTCGGGATGAATCACCTATCCCTACTCGACGCAGCTCAGCAACGGACTGGAGCCAAAACGCCCCCACCCAAGGCCAAGTCCGTCATCTACATTTTTCTCTCTGGCGGGCTCTCACAGATCGACAGCTTCGACATGAAACCGGAGGCGTCCGAGGAGACCCGGGGCGAGTTCAAGCCCATCTCCACCCGGACTCCCGGACTCCAGATCTGCGAACACCTTCCGGAACTCGCCAAGCGCAGCGAGAAATGGGCGCTTTGCCGCTCACTGACCCACGGTTGGAACGAACATTCCCAAGGGCATCACATCATGTTGACCGGGCGGAGCGAGACGCCCGTCGGCTTCGATCCACGCAAACCCAGGGACACCGATTTTCCGTCCATGGCGGCGATCGCCAACGACGCCGTTCCGGCCCGCAACAACCTGCCGCCGGCGATCGTCCTGCCGGAGAAGCTCATTCATCGCACGGGCCGCGTCATTCCCGGCCAATTCGGCGGCGTCATGGGACCGCGTCGGGCCCCTTTCTTCCTCTCCGCCTCGCCCTATAATCCGCTCACCTACGGAGCCTACCCCGAGTATCTTTTTCATCATGCCAAGGGCAGGGATACGGAATCCAGGCTCCGCTATCACGCTCCCAGCCTCGCCCTTCCCGAGGGCCTGAGCCGCGGACGCATGTTCGATCGGGTCGGCCTGGTCAAGAGTCTCGAGGCCCAGCGTCGCGGGCTGGATCAAGCCGCGGAAGGCTACGATCGCTATCGCCAGATGGCCGTGTCGCTGCTCTCGGATCCCAAGACCCAGGCGGCATTCGAAGTGCATGGCGCCGATCCGAAGCTACAGGACAAATACGGCCGCAACGCCTTTGGCTGGTCGTTGTTGCAAGCCCGCCAACTCGTCGAGGCCGGCGTTCGACTCGTCCAGGTCAATCTCGGCAACAACGAAACCTGGGACACCCACCAGGCCGCGTTTCCCAACCTTAGGAATTACCTCTTTCCCCCGACCGACAAGGCTGTCTCGGCCCTGCTCGATGACCTCGAAGAACGGGGACTGCTGGACGACACCCTCGTCGTCATGGCCAGCGAGTTTGGCCGCACCCCGCGTATTTTCAAGATACCGAGCGCAACGCTTCCCGGACGCGATCACTGGGGAGCGTTGCAGACCGTCTGGTTTGCGGGCGGCGGCGTTCCCGGCGGCGCCGTCATCGGGAAATCCGACAAGATCGGAGCCTACCCGATTGAGGATCCGCAGAAACCTGAGAATCTGGCCGCAACCATCTATCGCGCCTTGGGCATCCCCCAGACCGCCTACTGGGAGGATACTTTAAAACGCCCGCACTACATCTACCACGCCGATCCGATCCCGGGATTGATCGGCTGATTTGCAAGATCGGAACGCTTCCTGCTGGATTCAATTCCGATCATCACCACTGCATCCATCCAAACATGAACGAAATTGTCATCCTCGGCGGCGGCGTCGCCGGCGTGCTGGTCGCCGACACCCTGGCGCGCCGACTCCCCCCTGACCTGAGCAACATCACCGTGGTCTCCGAATCCGAGAACCACTATTTTCAAACGGCGCAAATCCAGGTGGCCTTCGACCAGGTTTCGCCCGGCACATTGAAGCGCCCCGTCCGGGGGTTGCTCAACAAGCGGGTTGAGTTGCTCCGCCAAAAGGTGGTGGCCGTCGATCATGAAGACCAATGGGTGACGCTCGAATCCGGCAAGGATCTCCACTACGATTACCTGGTGATCGCCACCGGCTGCTCGTTGGAGCCTGCCATGGTCCCCGGCCTGGAAGAAGCCGGTCATCACTTCTTCTCCCTCGGCGAAGCCATGGTGCTGCGTTCACGCTTGAAGCGCTTCGAGGGCGGTCGAATCGTTGTTGGCGCCGCCTCCGTGCCCCACAAAAACCCCTTGGGTCCGGTCGAATTCGCCTTCCTGCTCGAGGAGGAACTCAAGCGCCGCGACCTGAAGCAATCCTCAGAGATTGTCTTCGTGCATCCGGAGGCCCAACCGCACAAGAACAACGAGGTCTCCAGGTTGATTCTCGACCTGTTCCGCCAACGCGGCATCAAATTCAAACCCCGCTTCCATACGCGTTCCGCCGATCCGGAAGCCTGCGTCATCTCCAATCGCCGCGGCGCCACCGTCGAATACGACCTGCTCGTCATGGCGCCGCCGAATCGAGGGGCGAAGTTTCTCCGGCGCAGCCCGCTCGCCGATCGTCGCGGTTTCATTCGCACCCTGCCGCGTTCACTGCAGGTGAAGGACGCCGAGTCGGTCTGGGCGGTCGGCGACGCCACCAACCTCGCCGTGTCTAAGGAAGCCAGCACTGCCCACTTCGAGGCGCGCGCCGTCGCCGAGCAGATCGAAGCAAGCGTCCTCGAAACCATTCCAGACCGCAAAAAGGCGGAGTATCGCGGCCGCGTGATATCTTTTCTGGAAACCGGCTACGACGAGGCGATCATGCTCGACTACACTCGCAAGAGCGCGCCCGAGGTCGCCCCGCCAAGCGAGGCCATCTGCCTCCTGAAACGCGGGTTCATGAAGTCTTATTGGCGGCTGCTGACGCAAAGCGTGGTTTGAGGTTCGGCCGCCAGTAAGCGCGTCCATCAGGGCGCGCCGCGAACGCTCCACGCCCGAGAAGCGAACCTGCCCGTATCCCACTTCTCGTTCCGTTGGAACTCGAATCGCAACCTGAAAGTTGCGCCTACGAGTTCACATCAACCCCCGCAAGGTTCCGGTCCCGCTGGAAAAGTCGCCAACCTCTAGGCCCAACCCCTGCAGCAAGGAGACATAGAGGTTGCACAGCGGCGGCGGTTTCGCCGGTTCGAACGCTAGGTGCTGGCCATGCTGGAATCCGCCGCCGGCGACAACCAGCGGCAGGTTCGTGTTGTTGTGACTGGAGGCATTGCCCAGGTTCGATCCCAGCAGGACCGATGTATTGTCCAGCAAGGTGCGGTCGCCCTCCTTCGCTTCCTCCAACTGCCGCAGGAAGTTTCCGAACAACCGCATCTCCTCGCGCTCGATGATGGAGAGCTGCTTGATCTTGCCGGGATCTTTCCCGTGGTGACTGAGGTTGTGCCACCCGTCGTCGATGCCGCGCAGATTGACCACTTCATTGCCTCCGGCTCCCTTCAACGTGATCAGGCGCGTCGAGTCTGTCTGCAACGCCAGGCGCATCAGATCAAACATCAACTCCATGCGCCCGGTGAAATTCGCGCGGTCCTCAATATCCTGCGGCGGCGCCGAATCCACCTGCGGCTTCGGCTTCTTGACCCAATCCTCCGCGCGAACCAGACGCTGCTCCACCTCCCTCACACTGGTGAAATATTGGTCCAATGCCTCGTGATCCTCTCGACCAACCCGTCGGGACAAGGAGCGCGTCTGCTCCGCCACCAGGTCCATGATGCTCTGCCCGTCCTTGATCCGACGCAACTGCGCCGCTTTCTCCGATTCCGTTCCTTCCAGGAACAACTTCTTGAAGACCCGGGACGGGCGTTGCTCCGCCGGAATCTGGACACCGGAACGCGTGTAGGAAATGCCGTTATTGTTCGCCGACAACGTCAGGAAGGGAAAGCGTGTCACGTGCCCGATGCGTTCGGCTGCATACTGATCCACCGAGATCGTATTCCGGAAACTTGGCTGTCCCGGATGCGCGGCCCCGGTCAGAAAACTGCGCTCCGCGTTGTGCCCGCCATCCACCAAGGGATGCATCAGACCCGAAATCACCGAGAACTTGTCCCGCACCGACTGCAACGGTTCCAGGTAAGGCGTGACCTCGTAATCCGTGCCGGCCGTCTTGGGAAAGAGGTTCGGTGTATGAATTCCCAAGGGCGCACAGATGGCCACCATGCGCCTGACCGCCTTGCCTTCCGTCGCGCCTCGCGCCCCCCGAGGCTCCATGGAACACAGCGTCGGCAAGGCCATCGCGACGCCGCCCGCCCGCAGGAAGGCCCTTCTGTTCAATACGTTTGTTCTCATTGCATGAAAAAATCCATCAGCTTCACCCGCCGGAATCAAGGGCGCACAAAAAGTTCACTCTCCACCACCGCGTGGATCATCGAGCGCAATCCCAACTCCTTCGCCTGCGCCCGCTCTACAACGTCATTGACCACTCTTCGCTCCGCCAATCCGACCGGGCGTCCTGTCCCATAAATCAACAACTTCTCCGCCAAGGACCGGGCGATCAACTCAGGTTTGGCCGCCATTTGATCACGGAACTCACGAAAGCCAGCGAACGGAACGCCGTCCGCCCATTGACCGCCCTTTTCCACAGTCGGGCCGACGTAGTACACGGTGTTCTTCACCCGCCCCTGCTTGTTCTTTCCCAGCGACCGGTAGTATTCGCGCTCTCCGCCAATCGCGTTGAACTGTTCCAGGGCGAACCCCGGCGGATCGATTCGGGCATGGCACCGGGCGCAGGATTCATTGTCCCGGTGCTTGTCCAACTGCTCGCGGATCGTCGTCGCGCCGCGGATATCCGGCTCCACCGCCGGAACGCCCGACGGCGGCGCCGACGAGGGCTGTCCCAGCAACTTGTCCAAGGCCCAGAGACCCCGGAGCACCGGCGACGTGCTGGTTCCATTGGCCGTCACTTTCAAAACGCTTGCCTGCGCCATCACCCCGCCACGCAGGCTGCCCGCAGGCAGTTTGACAACCCGGAACGATTCATGGCCGCGCACACCGGCGATTCCGTAATGCTCCGCCAACCGTTGATTCAAGACCGCAAAGTCCGAATCCACAAAGTTCACCACGCTCAGATCATTGGTCAACACGTGCCGGAAAAATCCCTTGGTCTCCGCCAACATGGAGCGCAGCAACAATTCATCGAACTCCGGATACAACTTCTTGTCCGGCGTGGTGAACTCAATCTCCCGCAGGTTCAGCCACTGCCCGGTAAAGTTCTCAATGAAGCGCTCGCGTTTCGGATCCTTCAGCATGCGCTCCACCTGTGCGCGCCGGACCTTCGGATCGCTCAGGCGTCCCGCGTCCGCCAACTTCAGCAACGCCGCGTCCGGCATCGACGACCACAGGAAGTAGGACAACCGCGCCGCGATCTCGTGGTCATCCACCTCAGCCTGCCGGTTGAGCAGGAGGAAATGCGGGGAACAAAGGATCGCCGTCACTCCCGCGCGCGCCGCTTGTTCAAAGGAACTCCCCTCCTCCAGGCGCGCCAAGGCGAGCCCCACAAACTGGTCGACGAGCTCTTTTTCAACCGGACGCCGGAAGGCCCGGGGCGCCAGGTCCCGAATGATCCGCTCCACATCCTCCCGCGGCGCATCGGATGCCACATGCTGTCGCTTCACCCCGCGCCGATGCCGAATGTAATACGAATCCCCTTCGACCATCCGCATCGTGTCCGATTTGCCAAACAGCCTCACCTGAGACGCGGAGGGAAAGGCCTGGTCCAAGGGCCCGTGGGTCTCCGCCCAAAGGATGCCGACTCCGGGCCGCTTCTCATGCTTGTCCCGCCAGGTGACATGCTCCGGATAAACCCACGGCAGGATGTGCATGGTGTGCCCCTCCTTCATTCGCGCCGTAAACTCGATGATTCGCGGATTCTCCGGCGTTCCGGTCACATCGTAGAACCCCTGCAATACCCGCTTCCCATCGCCAAACAAAGGCCCGGTAAACACCGCAACGCTCAACGTCCGATGGTCGCCCGGATCATGAGGGAAAACCGCTGCCCGGCACTTGTAGACGCCGTCCTCGATCGGATGCGCCGAATCAATCCTCGCCGGCGGCCACCCCGGGGTGAAATCGACAAATGCGCCGCCGGACTCGATGACGCCGCCCTTCTTCTTGGCCACCGATTCGATGTTCTCCTTCCGCTCCATCAGAACCGCCCGTCGCGTCGCCTCGGGCGCGGGCTTGATCCGGCGGATCGCGCCGTCGAAAGCCGCGTTCGCAGCCTCCAGGTAACGCTCCATCAGGATCGAGGATATCCCCAACCCCGTCGCAACGTTGTCAAATCCCTGCACGCTGCTGTCTTCGGGCAATAGATCCAACAGGGGCGTGTCCGTGCCGAAAAGATCGTGAATCGTGTTCTCATATTCCGCGCGATTCATCCGTCGCAACCCAATCGTCGGTTTCACCGCTTTCGCCAATGCGACGCCGATCTCTGACGCAAACCCCGCAATCGCCGCTTCATCCGGCCGCGGTTTCCTGGGCGGCGGCATCTCTCCCGATTCGACGAGTGAAACCACCTTCGCCCACGTCTCCGCGGTTGCGGCATCCTTCGTCGGCAAGACCAATGTGTCCAAACGCAGCCCGCCCTTCTGCAGGTCCGCGTCGTGGCAATCAAGGCAGTGCCGGGCCACGAAATCCTGTGGCTGAATTGCCTGAACGGCAACAGAACACTGGAGCAACAAGATGAGAGCAACGCGAATCACCGACATGCCGAAAGGATCGCGATCAACGCCACGCTGTCAATGGTTTCGGAATTTTGTGTTGCCAATTGAACCGGTCCGTCCCCTATGCTTCCTTCATGAAGACACCCCTTTCCCGTCGACGTTTTCTCAAGCTTTCGTCCGTTGCCTCCGCCCCGTTCATCCTGCCTTCCGGCATGTGGGCGGCCTCCAAGGCCGGCAAGGGCCCCAACAGCCGGATCACGCTCGGGCTGATCGGCATGGGCAAGCGGCTCACCGGCATCGCCGGCGCCTTCGCCGCCTCCCCCGACGCCCGGATCGTCGCCGTCTCGGACTGCGTGGACGCGCGGTTGGAGAACGGCATGAAGCGCGTGCGCGACCTCTACAAGGGCGAGGGGGTGGAAGGCCTGAAGGCGCACCCGGATTTTCGCGGCATCATTGAGGACAAGAGCATCGACGCCGTCGCGATCGGGACACCGGATCACTGGCACGCCATCATGGCCGTGCAAGCCGCCAAGGCCGGAAAGCACATCTACTGCGAGAAACCGCTCACCCGCACCATCGGCGAAGGCAAGGCCGTCGTGAAGGCGGCCCGCGACAACGACATCGTCTTCCAGACCGGGAGCCAGCAACGCACCGAATACGGCGGCAAGTTCCGCAAGGCCGTGGAATACGTCCGCAGCGGTCGCATCGGCGAATTGAAAAAGACCTACATCGGCGTTGGCGGTCCGGCGGTAAAGGACGACCTGCCGGACGAGGCATTGCCGGAAGGCATTGATTGGGAGATGTGGCTCGGCCCGGCTCCCCAGCGCGGCTTCAACCAAGTGCTGTGCCCGATCGGGGTGCACAACCATTTCCCGCAGTGGCGCCGCTATCGCGAATACGCCGGCGGGGGCTTGTCGGACATCGGCGCCCACCACTTCGACATCGCCCAATGGGCCATGGGCGAAGACGCCAGCGGCCCGGTCAGGGTCACCCCGCCCGAAGACGCTGCATCCGGCCAGGGACTCCGTTTCAAGTACGCGTCCGGCATCGAGATGACCCACAGCTCCAAGCTCGGACGCGGCGGTTGCGTGTTTGTCGGAACTGAGGGCGAGATTCACGTCAGCCGCCGGGAATTGAATTCCACCCCGACTTCCATCCTCGAGACGCCTCTGGAATCCAACGACTTCCACCTTCCTGAAATTGCGGCAAAGCATCAGCAAAACTGGCTCGACTGCATCCGCAGCGGAGAAAAACCGGTGGCGGATGTCGAAATCGGCCACCGCACGAACACCGTCTGCCTGTTGGCCAACATGGGCTACTGGCTGGGCCGAGAGCTAAAGTGGGACCCGAAGAAGGAACAGTTCAAGGGCGACAAGGAAGCGAACGGCCTGATCCTCCAGAAAGATCGCAAGCCCTGGGCGGGAATCGCGGTGTAGCGAATTCCGGCAACTCCGAAATCGAGGCCGGCTGGCGCCGCGCCCGGCATCAACCACGTTGCCTGGCCCGCCGTCGTCAGCGTGCGGCGCAGGATCCGGACCAATCCAGGTTCCAGGGCCAGAAACGCCGCCAGCAGCGCCGTCACGCCGAAGGACAACGGCGCCAGGATTCGATCAATGGGCACGCGCCCGCCGCCGGCCAGGGTCAGATCGCCCGCCAGGATCTTGCGTTGTCCCGGAAACGTAGCTTCGGCGGTCACTTCGCCCGATGGCGTTGTCAATTGGGATACCCCGGAACTCGCCAGGCGCACAATCGGCAGCCCGTATTCCATAGAACGCATCGGCGCAACACGCGCATGCAGATGATGCTGCTCCCGGCCCCAGTCCTCGACATCCATCGTCGGCGCGATCAACGCCTCGGCGCCCAACTCAACAAAGCGGTCCATCACATCGCGATAGCTCAGGTCGTAACAAATCCCGATTCCCAGCTTGCCCCAGGGCGAATGCCAGACCTCCTGCGACGGCGCGGCCCGACCATCCTTGAAGAACTGAATGGGCACGCTCTTCGCCTGTTTGAAGACAATCTCCCCCCCAGGATCGATCACGAAAGCAGTATTGTAATAGTCGCCGTTCGCCACCGGATCGTGGGCGCCGATGATCAGGTGCCGTTGGTTCACCCGGCACCAATCCTTCACCCAGTCAGGAAGCGGCCCCGCAAAGGTGTACTCGCTCAGGACGATCAACTCCGCCTCCGGTTCGCGTTCGACGAGATCATTCAACGCCGCTTTCAATTCCGAAGGCATAGGGAACTCCAATTGCACTCCCGCCACCCTGAGACTTGTCGCATCCGGTCGTTGCGCAGGATCTTCCGCCGGCGCGAAGATCAGGATGCCGGCGCCGACGATGGTGAACGCGCAGGCAAGTTGCATCCGCCGCCGCCGGGCCAGCAAGATCCCGCTCGCCAACGTCATCATCAGGAACCCGATGCCATACACCCCCAGCCACCGAAATGGGGAATACAGTTCCGAATCCGCAAACGCGAACCCCGCGCTGAGCCAGGAAAACCTCAAGTGGTAAACCTCGCTCCGAAAATACTCCAGGCCGGTCCAGAGAAAGGGCAGCAGCAGAACGGCGGCGCTCCAGCCAAACCGGACCCGACATTGCCTCGCCAACGCGACAAACAACCCATGCCAGAACGCCAACACGACCCACAACGCGATCGCTGTCGGCCCAAACACGGTCCAGAAGAACTCCAACGGCGGCGCATAGACCCCGAACCCGGTCGCCAACCCGAAGTAGAATGCCTTCCGGCCGCTGCCCAACCGCATCAGGCTTGCCATCGCAAACAGGTAGAATCCAATCATCAGGGCCAGTGCGTCCCAATGATAGGCCAGGTGAAACGACGCCACCGCGCCGCCGGCATACAGAGTCGCCGTCGACATCTTCAGTTCAGGTTCGGTTGAACGGTACATGGGTTCCTCTCGGTTGGTTTGGTTGATTGAAGAAGGTTTGAAGACATGCCCACGGCCAACACTCACCCCTGTTCCAAGTTTGCCCGGCAGAAGGCATACAACATCCCTACGCCCGAAGCTCCCCCGCGTCAATTGACCGTCCGATTGAGAATTCCAATAAAGACCGCGTCCGATATCGTTTAAACCGAATGGGAACTGAACACCCAAGAAGAGGTAATCCCACGGATGGCAGAGCCGACCCACGGATGAAGACATTTGATTCGCAGGCCGCCTCCCCCATCCGCAGGCCGACTCTCCCATCCGCAGGCCGCCTCTCCCATCCGCAGGCCGCCTCTCCCATCCGCAGGCCGCCTCTCCCATCCGCAGGTCGACTATCCCATCCGTGGGTCGGCTCTGCTATCCGTGGGCCGGCTCTGCTATCCGTGGGTCGGCTCTGCTATCCGTGGGCCGACTCTGCCATCCGTGGGTCGTTTCCCGATTCATGGTTTTCGTTCCCCGTCGGCTTCAGCTACGCTCCCGTCCATGTTGCCTCCATACATTATCAGAGCGTCCACATTCCTCCTCGCGGCATTCGGCTCGATTTTGAACACCGACGCCGCCACGAGCCGCCCCAACATCATTCTCATCATGTCCGACGACATGGGGTATTCGGACATCGGTTGCTACGGCGGCGAGATCCAAACGCCGGTTCTGGACAAGCTTGCCGCCAACGGGCTGCGCTTCACGCAGTTCTACAACACCGGGCGCTGTTGTCCCACCCGCGCCTCGCTGCTGACCGGTCTCTACCCGCATCAAACCGGCATCGGCCACATGATGAACGACCGCGGCGTCGACGGCTATCGCGGCGACCTGAACGACTCCTGCGTCACCATTGCCGAAGTCCTCAAGCCCGCGGGCTATGCCACTTGGTGCGTCGGCAAATGGCACGTGACCAAGCACACTTTCCCCGAATCCGACGACCAGAAATACAACTGGCCGTTGCAGCGGGGTTTCGATCGCTACTATGGCATCATCAACGGGGCCTCCAGCCTTTGGGATCCCAATTCCCTCACGCGGGACAACCAGCCCATCACCATCGTCAACGACAAGGATTACCAACCGACCGAACCTTACCACTTCACCGACGCCGTCAGCGACAACGCCGTGAAGTTCATCCGCGAGCATGAAGATGACAGTCCTTTTTTCATGTATGTCGCCTACACCGCCGCCCATTGGCCCATGCATGCCCGCCCCCGCGACATCGCCAAATACGAGGGAAAATACGACCGGGGCTACGAGGCCGTCCGCCGCCAACGTTTCGAACGCATGAGGAAACTGGGCGTCATTGCGCCCGACGCGGAACTGTCGCCACAGGTTGGCGATTGGGACGCCGTCGAGGACAAGGAATGGGAGGCGGCCTGCATGGAGGTTTACGCCGCCATGGTCGATCAGATGGATCAGGGCATCGGCCGCATCGTCGATTCGCTGAAATCCAAGGGGGAGTTTGAGAACACCCTGATCCTGTTCTTCCAGGACAACGGCGGCTGCGCCGAGGCCGGCGGTCGGAAGACTGCCGGTCCCCGAATCGTCCGCGGGGACAAGCCCACGCTCGGCCCGATCCCGGGCGATCTCCAACACTACCAAAGCTCCACCCCCAGGCAGACACGCGACGGTTGGCCCGTGTTGCGCGGTCATGTCATACCCGGACCGGCCGACACCTATATCGGCTACGGACGCAACTGGGCCAATGTCTCCAACACGCCCTTCAGGGAATACAAGCACTACGTCCACGAGGGCGGCATTTCCACCCCGTTGGTCGTCCACTGGCCCAATGGGATCCAGGCGCGAAACCAACTGCGCTCCGAACCGTCCCACCTGATTGACCTCATGGCGACCTGCTTGGACGTGGCCCGGGCCGAGTATCCCCGGAAACACAACGGCAAGGCCATCACCCCGCGCGAAGGCCGAAGTCTTCTCCCAGCCTTTGCCGGCAAGCCCATCCAACGCGATTTGATTTTCTTTGAGCACGAGGGCAATCGCGCGCTCCGCATCGGCGACTGGAAACTCGTCGCGAAGGGACGCCACGGCCAGGAGGATGTGCAATGGGAATTGTTCAACATCCGCCAGGATCGCAGCGAGCTTCACGACCTTTCGCAAAAGGAGCCCCGGCGCTTTGCGTCGATGAAGGCGACCTGGGCAGCCAAGGCCGCTCAGGTCCAGGCCACGCCTTGGCCAAAGAGCGGCGGGAAGAAGAACCCGAACAAGAACCGAAAGAGAAATGCGCGTTGATCCGGAGCGTCGAGCCATGCTCGGCCTCCGGTCATATCGCAAGCCAATGCCGAGCCATGCTCGGCTCTCCGGTCGTATCGTCCTCCAGCTTCACCTCATGAGATCCCGGTCCACACTCAAGATCCTCGTCGCCAGCGCCTTCATCCTGACGATTCTCGCCGGCGCCGCGACAGCCAAACCGCCCAACATCGTGGTCTTCCTCTCCGACGATCTGGGTCGCCTCGACACCTCCATCCACGGTTCTCCGGACGCGCGCACGCCAAACCTGGCGGCCTTGGCGGCTTCCGGCATGACCTTCGAGAATGCTTACGTCGCCTCGCCCTCCTGCTGCCCCAACCGCTTTTCACTGCTGACCGGCCTCATGCCCGCACGGCACGGGGCCCATCCCAATCACAGCCAACCGAAACCCGGGACCCAGTTCCTGCTCCCGCTGCTCAAACAGCGCGGCTACCACATCGCCTCCTTCGGCAAGGTCGCCCACGGCCGCAACACAATGCCGGGCGCGGATTACAACTCCCCTCCTCCCCGCGACATGGCCGCGAACGTGAGGAAGCATTTTGCCGACAGGAAGGTCGACGGCCCGGTCTGCCTGCTGGTCGGCGACCGTCGGCCGCACGTGCCCTGGATCCAGGATTCCACCTACGATCCGAACAGGATCACCCTCCCTCCTTACTTCATCGACACGCCGGAGACACGCGCGCACTGGGCGCGTTACCTGACTGACATCACCGGCATGGACGAGGAACTGGGCCGGATCTACGAGTTTGCCAAGAGCCGCTTCGGCGAAGATGTCCTCTTCCTCTTCTCCAGCGACCACGGAGGGCAGTGGCACATGGGCAAATGGAATCTCTACGATTCGGGCGCGCGCGTGCCCCTCGTTGTCAGTTGGCCCGGCAAGATCAAGGCCGGGGTCCGCTCCCAGGCCATGGTCAGTTGGGTGGATCTGCTCCCCACGTTGCTTGATGCGGCGGGAGTCCCTTCACCCGACGGAATCGACGGCCGCTCCTTTCTGCCCGTCCTTTCAGGAGAAGCGGCCTCGCACCGCGACCGGATCTACACCACCCACACCGGCGACGGGGCCTTGAATGTGTTTCCCATCCGGGCCCTGCGCTTCGAGAGTTTCAAACTCATTCACAATCTTCGCCCCGATGCCTGGTTCACCAATCACTCGGATCGCTTCCGTAAGGACGGGGCCGGCGCTTTCTGGAACTCCTGGGACGCCGCCGCCAAACGGGATCCGAGCGCGAAACAGATTCTCGATCGCTACTACACCCGATCCGAATGGGAGTTCTTCGACCTGAACGCCGATCCAAGGGAACTGCACAACCAGATCGATCGTCAGGAATACGAGGCGGTCATCGATGTCATGAAGAAGGAGCTCGCCGCCTGGATCCGGGAGCAGGGCGACGACGAGAAAGCGCATCGAGAACCCTATCTGCGCTCGCAGCCGATCCCGGAAATGAAACCGACTCCGAAACGCCGCAAGGCGGGGAAGTAGCGACAGCCCATTCACGCCGCTTGAATTGCCGGCGGGTTGCCACCATAGTCAGCCCACACAATGAAGCACATACGGGACATCATCGCCGCCAAGCAAGCGGCCGGGAAACCGGCGATCTCTTTCGAATTCTTTCCGTTCAAGACGGAAAAGGGCGAACAGACCTTTTTCACGAAGACCTTGCCGGAATTGGCCCAATTGGGGCCGGACTACTGCTCCGTCACTTACGGAGCCGGCGGCAGCACGCGTGATAAGACGCTCGAGATCGTCGAACGCATCCAGAACGACTTCGGCATTCCGACGATGGCCCACCTCACCTGCGTCTGCTCGACGCGGGAACAGATCGCCGCCGTGCTGAACGAAGCCCGCGAGCGAGGCATCCAGAATATCCTGGCCCTCCGAGGCGACGCTCCGGATGGCGGTGACTGGACGCCCACCGACGGCGGCTTTGAATACTCTTACCAATTGATCGAGTACATTCGCGAGCAAGGCGGGTTCAGCATCGGTTGCGCAGGCTTCCCTGAAGGCCACATCGCCAGTGATGACAAACTCACCGATTGGAAGCATCTGAAGGGAAAATTCGATTCCGGCGCCGAGTTCGCCCTGTCGCAGCTCTTCTTTGACAATGCGGACTTCCTTCAGTTCACCGACCACATGCGCACTGAGTTGGGCGCAACCCAGCCGATCGTGCCGGGAATCATACCCATTCTCAGCGGCGCCCAGATCAAGCGCTTCACCGCGCTGTGTGGGGCCCGGCTGCCGGAGCCCTTGCTGGAGCGACTGCAGGAACTTGGCGACGACAATGCCGCGACCACGGAATTCGGCATCGACTACGCCTCGAATCAGTGCCAGGAACTGCTCGACCGCGGCGCGCCCGGCATCCATTTTTACACCCTGAACAAAGCGGCCCCGACCAAGCGCATTCTCGAGAATTTGGGACTTGCCTGAGCGGCGGCCCCATTCGACTCGCCGCGCGCCGCGCCAACGCCGTGGACCTTTTCACCAGCTTCCCGGAACCCGAGCCGGACGAGCAGAGCCCACCGCCGAAGAAGCCCGCGCGGATCGGGGTCAACTGGTTCATTCTCGTCGGCGTCAGCGCCTTCCTCGGCGCCTGCGTCTACGTCACGCTCTCCTGGCTCGACGTCCAAGCCAGCCCCGAATACCAGAACGTCAAGAAGGGACTCGCCGAATGGCGCATCCACGAGATGGAGCTCGAGGCGCAACGCGCCGAGGCCCGGATCATCCAGGGCCGCGACGCCATGAAGACCGACGACGCCAAGGAAGTCTACCAGGCCATGGTCGACGCCCGGGAGATGGCCGAGCGTTACCTCGAACGCTGGCCTGATCACGAGTTTCGGCCCGGCGTCACCGTGAGGGAATGGTTCGACGCGCTCGAAATCCGCTATCTCGGCGACGTCGCCAACTACTTCAACCAGGTCATCGGACGGGTCAAACGGTCCGATTTCGACGTGCAGACCGCCGAGGTTCTCACCCGCGATTTCGCCTACTACGGTTTCGACGAACTCAAGACCATGTGGGCCTCCCGCCACGAGGAGATCGCGCTCGCCCGGGCGGACGCCGCCGCCAAATGGGTGCGGGTCACGTTTTCCGGAAACACCGACCTCTTCGACCAGGCCATGCGCGTCGCGATTGAGTCAAAATGGCGAACTCACTACGGGTTCCGCATCGTGTTCGGGCCTCCCTTCGACAGTCGGGAGGAGAGCGCAACCTGGAAGACCATCGCCGTGCGCACCCACTTGACGCACGCGTCCAACCGCATTCTCGACACAGTGGAACAGGCGCGGAACGCCACCGCGCCGCGTGTCCCCCGACAAGTGCAGGTCAACGTCGCGCTCGTCGGCACACCGGAGATCCCAACATCCTGGGACGCGCTGCCCGCCTTCCTGGCAGAAGTTGAAGTGCCGGACTTCGTGCGCCTCGACCCCCTGCTGAATCAGGGAGCCCGCGATGCCAGTTCCCTGATTGCCGATCGACAATCGGCTCTGCTCCGGCGATTCAACGAGGTGTTCCAATCCCTGCCCGTTTTCGAACTCTTCCCCGGCGTCCCGACCGATGCGCCGTTGGTCGACGACGACGGCCGCTTGAACCTCCCCGCGGCCCAGGCGCTCATCTACGGCCAACCCAAGGTCGCCCTCGAACGCTTCGCGCAGTTGGTCGAAGATTCGAATGCGTTTCTCCAGGAGGACATTTGCCGCGCCGCCATTCTCGCCGGAGCCGATTACCTTGGCGGCTTGATCGCCCGCATTCTTCCCGACCTGGACACCCTCAAGCAGCGACGCCTCACGGGGCTGCTCGCCGGCAATCCCGCATTCGGCGGCTACCGCCCACTGCTCTCGCTGCTCCACCATCCCAAGGAGGGAATCTACCCCGAGGAGGCGGTCAATGCGCTTCGCACCCATCTTGACAATCCCCGGATCAGGGATGTCTTCATGAAGCTGATCAACGACCCCGCGGTCTTCCGTCGCCGCCAGTATGCCATCGTGCTGCTCCAGGAGAGCGAACTGCCCGAGATCGAGATCCTGGCCCCGGCCTGGATTGCCAACGAAGAAGGGAGTTTTGCCGCCGGCGTGTTCAACACCGTCGCGGTCAGGCACCCATCGCTCGCCCGCCGCCTCATCATGACCGTATTCGACGACGTTCACCACTCGGTGCAGCACGCCATGTTGAACCACCTGCGATTGAATCTGGCCAACGAGGACGAGAAAGCGCTGCAGCTCTTCAAGCGGAACGCCCGGCGGACCGATTCCAGCCTGATTGTGGATCTGGCCTATGAAAGCCTGGTCGGCATCGCCCGCTCGCATCGCGGTTGGAATCTGCTTCGGGAATTGGAAGCATTGGAAACGGACTCCAGTCGCCTGCAACTCATCAAGCGCGCGCTGATGACCCACGTGGAATACCTTCATCCCGAACAGGCCCGCGACTTCCTCTTCGAACAACTTCGTGGAGACCATGCCGATGCGCGCAATGACGCGATCACCCGCCTCCTCGACCGCCCCGACGCGTCTGCTGAAGCCCTTGCCGTCGTGGCGGAACTCCTGACTGAGATACCGGATGACCGGGGGCTGATCCGGGCCACGATCTCGTCGCTCCATCGCAACATCTCGCGTTCGGACCACTGGGGGCTGGAAGAACATCCGGAGGCGCTGCTGCAGATCATGTCCGGCGCGGTCCGCCAGCCCGACGCCCAGATCCGGCAGTTCGCCTACAACATCATGTCCGTGGCCGCAGAATCCGGACACGCCCGTTTCACGGAGACGCTGGTCGCCGCCCAACGCCGCGAAGAAACCGCCATCCTCCGCGATCACATCGCCGATCTGCTCGCGCGCCGCGGTTCGAACTGAATCACATCGCTGCGCCGACGGCCTCAGCCTTTGGCGCTCCCCAGGATTTGCCCCAGGGCTTCGACGCAACGACCGTTCTGCTCCGCGGTTCCGACCGAGATCCGCAACCATTCCGCCAAACCGTATCCCGCAACGGGCCGCGTGATGACACCCTGCCGCTGGAGTTCCGTGAAGACAGCTCCAGCGTCCCCCACCCGCGCCAGGACAAAATTTCCGTGCGACGGCACATGGTCCAGTCCCAGTTTCCGGAACGCGACCGTGAGGCATTCCAGGCCCTCGCGATTCACGGCCCGACTTCGCGCCACGTGTTCCTCGTCGTCCAACGCCGCCAAGGCGCCCGCCTGGGCCAGGGAGTTCACGTTGAAGGGCTCCCGGGTTTTCTCCAACCCGGCGATGAACTCCGGATGACCAACCCCATAGCCGACCCGCAACCCCGCCAGTCCGTAGATCTTTGAGAAGGTCCGCGTCACGAACAAATTCGGCCGGTCCCCGCGCCGAATCAGCGACAACAGGTCCACTGCGTCGTCCAGATACTCCACGTAAGCCTCATCCATCACCAGCAACACATGTTCCGGAAGACCGCTCACCAACTGAATGACGTCCTCCCGCGGAGCGAGGGTCCCGGTCGGATTGTTCGGATTCGCCACGAACACAATCCGCGTCCGATCCGACACCGCATCCAACATGGCCGGAAGGTCGTGCCCATGGTCCTTCGCAGGAACCGAGACCACGTCCGCCCCAAACAGGCGGGCCACAATCGGATAGACCACAAAGCAATACTGCGAGAAGACC
>CAZFLK010000088.1:0-21752 GCA_964519245.1 uncultured Verrucomicrobiota bacterium | reverse complement strand
TCTCACCCCGCTCAGCTGAACCTCCCCGGTGTCATTTAATTTGAGTCAACGCGCGACGCCCGGGCGCAAATGAATTCCGTTTGCGTATCACCGCGGCGGCGACTAGTTTTCCCGCAAGTCATCACCAATTGCACAAGGGACTATGACCAACTCTCAGGGAGGCAGGCGACATTCCATTCAGACGATTCAATCGTCGAAGCTGTTTTGTGTCACGGCGTTGTTGAGCGCATTCCTGATCGCCTCAACCAGCGCCCGGGCATTCCAGTTCGACGTGTTTCTCGGCTACGGCAATGACGGCGTCGTGCGCGAGGCGAACTGGTTTCCCGTCACCTGTGAAATCCACAACGACGGCCCGGCCTTCACCGGCGTCGTGGAACTGGGGACCTCCAATTCCGGCAGCGACAACGTGCGACGCTTCGTGGTCGAATTGCCGACGGAAACCCGCAAGCGCATCGTCATCCCCGTCTTTGCAGCCGGCAGTCGCTTTCAGACCTGGAAAGCGCGGTTGTTGGATGAACGGGGCAGGGTCGTAGCCGAGCAGGAGGACATCCGGGCCGGCGTCGGCATGACTTGGAGCGCGCCTCTCATGGGAGCCCTTTCCCGGACCTTCCCGGGCTCTCCCCGCCTGCCCGAGATTCCCGCTGGCGACAGCGCTGCCAAACCCAGGACTGCCCGATTTCGCGCGCCCCTCGTTCCGGACAACCCCATCGCTCTCGAGGGCATGGACGCCTTCTACCTGAACTCTGAAACCGCCCTCGACCTGACCGCCCCCCAGATCGAAGCTCTCCAGAAGTGGCTGCACTCAGGCGGCAATCTGATCGTCGCCATCGAAAGCCCGAACGACGTTACCGGCTCGCCCTGGCTCAACGCGATCATGCCTTGCGACGTCAGCGGCGGCGGTTCCGTGACCGCCTCCGGCGCAATCCAGAAATGGTTGCAAACCGGAGCCGTCAGCGGCGTGAAACCCGACTGGCGCAAACCCTCTCAGAACACGGAGGATGTCTATGCCAAATTGGAGCCTGACGCCAATTTCGAAGGCCAGGACTTCCCCATTGCGAAAGCCGAACCGCGCGACGGCGTCGTGCATCTTGAGATCGACGGCTCGCCGCTGATCATCGCCGCCCCCCGCGGCCGCGGCATCATCACCGCCCTCGCGTTCAGCCCGGAACGCGAACCGTTCCGCAGTTGGAAGCTCCGCCCCTGGTTCTGGGCGCACATGATGCGCCTTGCGCCTGAGAAACTCGCCCCCCCCCCCAAGCCAGTTTCGGCGGCCACCCCATCGACGGCGTCTTCGGGAGCATGATCGACAGCAAACAGGTGCGTAAGCTCCCCGTTCACTGGCTGCTGTTGCTGCTGGTGATCTACCTCCTGGTCATTGGCCCGTTCGACCAATGGTGGCTCAAGAAGATCAACCGCCAGATGCTCACATGGATCACCTTCCCCTGCTACGTCGTGCTCTTTTCCGTGCTGATCTACTGGATTGGCTTCATGCTGCGCGCCGGCGAGACGGAGTGGAATGAGCTACACCTTGTCGACGTCCATCAACGGGGCGACCGGGCCGAACTCCGCGGCCGCACCTACGCCTCCATCTATTCCCCCTCCAACAAGCAATATGGACTGGCCGGCGTCCAACCGACCGCCACCCTTCGCGGCGAGTACAGCGGTTCGCACATGGGAGCCTCCGACACCAGTCGCGCCACCGTCACCCACCAGGGCGACGGCTACGACGCCGACGTCTACGTGCCCGTCTGGACCAGCCAACTCTACGTGAACGACTGGTGGCAGTCAGGCGAGCCCCCCGTCAAGGCCGCCCTCGACCGCAACGGCTTCAGACTGGAGGGGAACGTCTCCAACCTTCTCGACCGGCAACTTCAAGAAGTCCACCTCGTCTACAATTCCAAGATTCACACCCTCGGGCCCCTCAACGCCGGCGAATCCAAGACGATCTCACTGGACCTCAACGTCGGCCAGAGCCTGCGCAGCTTCGTGCAATCCCACGCCGGACGTTTTGTCAGCGTCATCAATCAGCGCCGCCAGGCCTTTGGCAGTTCGCGTCGCTCCCGGATTTCCAACATCCCCGCCAGCGTCATCGCCGCCAGCTTCAACCAGCAACTCAGACGCGGCAGCCAGAATAGCCAGAATGACTACAACAACAGCTTCATCGCCCCCGGCGGCCTGGAGCTCAGCGAGGCCGTTGACCGGGGACAGGCCGTTCTCATGGCGTGGGATGCGGGCGGCAGCCTCACCGGCAAGATGAACCAGTTTACACCGCGTCGGAGCCATACCGACACCATGATCCGGCTGAGCGTTTCGATCAGCCCCGAGAACTGACTTCGCACATGAGCATTCAAGTTGCACCCAACGTTCCTGCAGTCGAGACCACGGGTCTCTCCCGCCACTACGGCGACATGGTCGCCTTGTCCGACCTGAACCTCACGGTCAATCAGGGCGACCTCTTCGGCTTCATCGGCTCCAACGGAGCCGGCAAAACCACCACCCTGCGCATCCTCGCCACCTTTCTCGCCCCCTCGGCAGGCACGGCCAAGGTGTTGGGTCGCGACGTCGTGCGCAGCGCCGATGAAGTGCGCCATGTGATCGGCTACATGCCCGACTTCTTCGGCGTCTACAAGGACATGGAGGTGACCGAATATCTGGATTTCTTCGGCGCCTGCTACAAGATCCCTTCAACCCAACGCGAGAAGACCGTGGCGGATGTCCTGG
Source organism: uncultured Verrucomicrobiota bacterium (assembly GCA_964519245.1). Taxonomy (GTDB): domain Bacteria; phylum Verrucomicrobiota; class Verrucomicrobiia; order Limisphaerales; family JAYPEY01; genus JAYPEY01. The sequence continues at coordinate 19,031 of CAZFLK010000088.1, read as the reverse complement.
AGCTGGTCGGCCTCAGCGAGAAGAGGGGCGCGCTGATCGGCGCACTCAGCCGGGGCATGCAGCAACGCCTCGGTCTGGCCCGCGTGCTCATCCACGACCCCAATCTGCTCCTCCTCGACGAACCCGCCAGCGGCCTTGACCCGCGGGCGCGCATTGAAATGATGGCGATCCTCGAGGAACTCCAGCGCATGGGCAAGACCATCATCATCTCCTCCCATATTCTCAGTGAACTGCAGAACCTCTGCAACCGCGTGTGCATCATCGAGAAAGGAAAGTTGATCTACAGCGGCCCCGTGCAGGGCGTGCGCGACCAGGTCGCCGGGGGCTCCGCCTGGTGGGTCCGCGTTTCCACCGACCCCGATGAAGCCATCGGCATCCTGAAAGCCCGCTCCGAAATCGCCGAAGTCGAGAATGAGGAAGGCGACCTCCGGATCACCCTCGCCAACCCCGATGGCGATCCCAGCGTCATTGCCGAGACCCTCGTCAACGGGGGAGCCCGCCTCACCATGCTCCGCGAAGACGAGATCGGCCTTGAAGAGGTCTTCATGCAGGTCACCCGCGGGGAGACCCAGTAACGCCGGGATCAAACGACGGATCAGCGTCGCCCCGGCCTTTACCTACTTTCTCGCGAGCCTGCAGTCGCTGATTGCGCTTGGGGTTTGCGTCGTCAGCCCGACAACCTGAATCAGCGCCAAGTCACCGATCCCCAGCAGTCGCGCCGACTGACTGAGCGATGTTTCTTTCGTGGATTGATCAACCATCCCAAACAGCGCAGATTGGGCGTGTCTGATGCGACCATGAGGCCCAGAGACGGACGGCGCGTTCTCCCAAAGCTCACAACCAACAACCCGGCCCCAGAGAACTGAACATTCCCCCCGCCATTGCGCGCGAACTGCGCGTTGAATCGCGACGACCGCTGAACTTCTGGCTGCGGGCGCTCGGCGCGGGCGCCATGATCGCGGTAGGCGCCATCGGCCATGGCGACGCATTCCAATCGGCTGCCCGGCTGGGGCCCGAGTTGTTCGGCAACCTGAATGCCGCCCTGTTTCTTGGAATCGTGCTGGGCGCGCCGCTGCTCACCGCCGACTGTCTCAGCCGCGAACGGCGGGAAGGCACCCTCAACCTGCTGTTCCTGACCCCGTTGACCGCGACCGGCATCGTCGCCGCAAAGAGTTTCGTGCACGCGTTGCGAGGAGTGACCGTGGCCGCGGCCGCCCTGCCCATCATCAGCCTCGCATTCCTCTTCGGCGGCGCCGGTTGGAAGGAAGGCCTGCTGGCGCTGATGCACAACTCGACCGCCATGATGCTCGCGCTCGGCTCCGGATTGATCGCGTCGTCCCACATCAACGAAGCGCGCTGGGCCGGGGCGGCATCGGTGGCCCTCAGCGCCATTTTCACCCTCCTGAGCTTCGCTTTCCATACTCTGCTTTCCTGTGTTCTCGCCGCCTTCCAGCTGGGCCGCTTCCAAGCGGAGAGTTTTGGCCGCAGTCTTTGGGATTCATTTCGAATGGAACCTCTCCTGTGCACCGGGGCGGAAGGCGCCTGGACGGTGGTTACAGCTCCGATGAATGCCGGGCATCTGGCTGCGTGGATGCTGATGACCGCCGTCTTCACCCTCTGCGCCGCCGCGGCGTTTGCCAGGATCGTCAACCATACCGCCCGCCGATTGCGCGAGAGCGTCGATGGGATTTCAGCGCCGCGACTGAACGAGCGCTGGTTGGCAATCTTCGCCTCGCCCATGATCCTCCGAGAACGATTGGCAAGGTCGGTTGATCGCAAGTTGACGGACAATCCGATCGGCTGGCTGCATTTGCGCACCACCAGCGCCCGGTTGACCAAGTGGCTATGGTCACTGGCCGTCTGTTCCGGAGGCTTCTACATGTATTCCGCACGCGTCGGCGGAACCGAGATCCTGGCCTTGGCGCTGAGCTGCGGCATGGCTTTCGCGGCCGCGGGCAGTTTTCACCGCGAACGAGAATCCGGCGCGATGGAACTGATCCTGGTGGCGCCTTTGTCCGTCGGTCAGATCATCAGGGGACGTATTCGCGGCCTCTGGTCGCAATTCCTCCCAGCAATCGCCGCCCTTGCCGCGGTCAAAACAACCTACGCGCTTCGCTACTTCCGCTTCGACCTTTCTGAGCTCGCCTACATGCTCCTCGCCTATCTGGCGTTGGCGCCGATCGGACTCCACTACTCGTTGCGGGCGCGCAACGTCGTGATAGCCTGGATCAAGACGATCTGCATGGCCATCCTCCTGCCCGCGATCACCGCGCTGGCCTCAGGCTACCTGATCAGGTTGATGGCCGGACAATCAGCTCCGGATTCCGCCGCAATCCACCTCATTGTGTTCATGCTCTCTCTCGCCAGCGTAACCGCTTACTCAGGATCACAGTTGAAGGGAAACTTGCAACGACGTGATTTTGTCATTCATTGACGCCCGATCTCGCTTTTGTTCGAACCGGTTCGGCCTTGCTCCCTCGCGAGCCGCAGCCAAACTTCCGAAACACCAAAATGGCTCAGCTTGGAGTCGGAATAGAAAAAGCCCTCCCCGCTCGGGGAGGGCTTTCGCGTCTTATCGCAAATAGAGTCAGGATTACTTGGCCTTCTCCGTTTCGTCGCTGTCGCCAGCGTCTTCCGCCTCTGCCTTCGGCTCTTCGGCTTCAGCCGTGGCCTCGTCGGCATCCGTTTTGGGCTCCTCGGTTTCAGCCTTTTCAACTTCGGCCTTGGGCTCTTCCGCTGCGGACTCTTCCGCTTTCGGTTCTTCAGGCTTGGCTTCCTTCTTCGGCTTGGCCGCGGCGGGCGCTTCGCCCGTGAAGTCCTCATCCACCCACTCCAGCATGGCCATTTCCGCCGCGTCGCCGCGGCGACGATGCAGCTTTACAATGCGGGTATAGCCGCCCGGGCGTTCTTTGAAATCCGGAGCAATCTCGTCGAACAGGATCCGGACGACGTCCTCATTCTCGCGCCAAGCCTCGCGCAGTTGCTTGCCGGGAACCGGAGTCTTGCCCTGAAGGCGGCCTTTGAAGTGCGTCCGCGCCTGTTGCTTCAGCCGCGCGGCGGCGAGACGCCGATGATGGAGGGAGCCTTTCTTGCCGAGCGTGACCATTTTCTCGGCGACGGACCGCGCTGCCTTGGCCTTGGCCAACGTGGTGGTGACGCATTTACCGCCCTTCCAGGACTTGATCAGGCTGCAGACCAGGTTGGCAAGCATCGCATTGCGATGTTCGCCTTTCCGTCCCAGTTTCGCGTTACGTTTAAGGTGTCGCATGTCGTGTCAGAGGGATGTGATCAGGACTCTTCAACGGAACCGTCGAGCAATGCCGAATCGACGTTCATACCCAGCGACAGGCCGAGCTGCGTGAGTTTGTCCTTGATCTCGTTGAGCGATTTCTTGCCGAAGTTGCGATACTTGAGCATCTCGGCTTCAGTCTTCAGGGCCAATTGCCCCACGGTGGTAATATTGGCATTGTTGAGGCAGTTCGCTGCGCGGACGCTGAGCTCAATCTCGTTGACGCTCATGTTCAGCAGTTTCTTCTGCTGTGCCTTCTCTTCGTCCTGCTTGTCAACAACCTCCTCGATCTGGATCGCGTTCTTGTCGTAGCCAACGAACACATCGAGGTGATGCTGCAGGATTGCCGACGCCTGAGTCAGCGCGTCGTCCGGTGAAATGCGACCGTCCGTCCACACATCCAACACCAACTTGTCGTAATCGGTGCGCTGCCCCACACGGGCGCTCTCAACGGCATACTTCACCCGCGTCACCGGCGAGAAAATGGAGTCGATGGCGATGACCCCGATCGCCTGGTCCGGTTTCTTGTTCTCATCCCCCGGATGAAAACCGCGACCGATCTGCACCTCGAGTTCCATCATGAACTTTTTCTTCTTGTCGAGCGTGCAGATGACCTGGTCGGGGTTGACCACCTCGGTGTGGTGGTTCAACTCAATGTCGCCGGCAGTGACTTCGCCCGCCTTGTTCACCGAGATCAGCAGCACCTGGGGATCCCGGGTGTCATGGATCTTGAGCTTGACCTTCTTCAGGTTGAGCACGATGTCGGTGACATCCTCAACCACGCCGTCCACGGTCGCAAACTCGTGCATCGCGCCGTCAATCCGCACGGATGTGATGGCGGCGCCTTCGAGGGACGACAGGAGAACGCGGCGAAGCGAGTTGCCGATGGTGTGTCCATAGCCGGGCTCGAACGGATCGGCGATGAATTGGGTGTAGGTATCCGTCGCGGTTGCTTCGTCTTTCTTCAACCGCTTCGGGACTTCAAATGGCGCTAGGCGTACTGGCATGGTGTTTTCTGGGGTTGCAATTTTAAACTGACCTCCGGCGCAAGATTCCCGTCATCGCCCTTGGTCCATATAATTGCCGGCCTGATTCCCACCCGGGAGCAGGCTTTATCAACGGGAATAAAACTCAACGATCGTTTGCTCGTTTGCGATCGGCTGGATGTCTTCGCGAGTCGGTTCGCGCTCAAGCGCGCCCTTGAAGGCGTCCTTGTTGAGGCTCAACCACTCCGGGACCGCCCGACTGGTGGACAATTCCATGTTCTTGGTCGCGACCTGGCGCGAAACGCTGGAATCCTTCACTTCGATCACGTCGTTCACCTTCACAGCATAGCTGGGAACGTTCACCTTCCCACCATTGACGGTGATGTGTCCATGCGACACAAACTGCCGGGCGGAAGCGCGTGTCGGGGCGAACCCGAGATGGTAGACGATGCTGTCCAATCGCGTCTCCAAGATCTGAAGCATGATCTCGCCAGTGATGCCGCGCCGGCGAATGGCTTTCTCGTAAACGCCGCGGAACTGCTTCTCAAGCAGGCCGTAGTAATAGCGCATCTTCTGCTTCTCAGCGAGCGCCATGGCGTAATCGGTCAATTTCCGGCGTGAGCGCGGCCCGTGGATTCCGGGGCCGTAATTCTTGCGCTCAAGATATTTGGAAGGGCCAAATATCGGCGTCCCAAAGCGACGACTGATTCGTGTGCGGGGTCCTGTGTAGCGAGCCATTTCGTTTCTCTATGCTGAAGTTGTAAAAGACAGGTTCAGACGCGGCGCTTCTTGCGCGGGCGGCAGCCATTGTGCGGCACCGGCGTGACATCCTTGATGGAGGTGATCTCCAGACCGATCGCCTGGAGCGCGCGGATGGCGGACTCGCGGCCGGAACCGGGTCCCTTCACACGAACCTCGACCTCACGGAGGCCATGCGCCATGGCTTGGCGAGCGGCGTCCTGGGCGACCTGCTGAGCCGCGAACGCGGTGCTCTTGCGCGAACCGCGGAAACCAACCTTGCCCGCGCTCGACCAACTGATGACGTTGCCCTGCATGTCGCTGATCGACACCAGGGTATTGTTGAAAGTGGCGGCAATGGTGGCGACGCCGGCGGACACGTTCTTGGACTTCTTCGCCTTGACGATTTTCTTGTCCGCAAAATCGTCAGCCAGCAACTCAGCCGCGGTGGGCGCGCTCGCAGCGGCCGGACCAACGTCCGACTTGGATTCGCTCTTGTCAGGCGCGGCCGCGCCGGCGGTCGGCTTGGTTTCGCCTTTTTCAGGCGCCGCAATTCCGGCGTCCGGCTTGATTTCTTTTTCCTCGGGCGCCGCAGCTCCGGTGTCCGGGGCGGCTGCCGCTTCCGCGGCCAATTCCTCTTTTTGCTCTTCGTCTGCCATGATCAGTGGGGATGGTTAATGCTGTGCCGGGATCACCCCTTGCGGGTAACGCCAACGGTTTTCTTCGGTCCCTTGCGCGTGCGCGCATTCGTTGATGTCCGCTGCCCGCGAACGGGAAGGCCGCGAGTGTGACGCATGCCGCGGTAGCTCTTGATCGCCTTGAGACGCTTCAAGTTCATGCTGATCTCACGACGGAGATCGCCCTCCAAGGCGTATTCGCCGTCCTGCATGACCTTCGACAGTTCGGTCAACTGCTGATCATTCAGGTCGCGGGCCCGGATGTTCGGGTCAATTGTCGTCTGCGATACGATCGCCTTCGCGATGGCGGGACCGATCCCGTAAATGTATTGCAATGAATACTCGAGCTTCTTGTTGCCCGGAATATCAACTCCCAGTAGACGTGGCATAATAGTAGTTCGTTTTGATTAACCCTGCCGCTGCTTGTGGCGCGGATTGGTGCAGACCACCCGAATCACGCCTTCGCGGCGAACGATCCTGCAGTTTTCACAAAGCTTTTTGACTGATGCGCGGACTTTCATAAACGCTTTCGTTGCTAATTTGTTCCAATAATGCGCGCCTTCGATAAATCGAAAGGCGACGCCGCCAGACTCAAACTGACACCCAGGCTCAAGCCGGAAAGATCCAGGCTGTTCCTGCGCGTCGTATGGGCGACCAATCGGTGCCCGTTTTTCAATTCCACCCGACAAGCCGTGCCGGAAATCATTTCGACCACACGGCCGCTTAATCTAATTTCTTCTCGCCCGGCCATGTCAGTATCTCGGGTTCGCCGTCCCGAATCATAACCGTATGCTCAAAGTGAGCGGACGGTTTGCCGTCACGTGCAACGACTGTCCAGCCATCGCTCAGGGTTTTGACACCCGGCGCGCCCGCATTCACCATCGGCTCAATCGCCAGGATCATTCCCGGGACCAATTCCGGCGACTTCCTTCGCACATTGACATGGTTCGGAACCTGAGGCTCTTCGTGAACACTCCGACCGACACCGTGCCCGACGAACTCCCGAACGACGGAAAAACCGTTGCTTTCAACCAGTTCCTGAACAGCTCGAGAGATGTCCACGACCCGATTTCCTGCAACGGCACAAGAAATCGAAGCGTATAGGGACTGCTCGGTGACTTCAACAAGTTTTTGCGTATTTTTATCACACTCGCCAACGACGACTGTGGTTGCATTGTCACCAATGTAGCCTGCTACCCTGACTCCGACGTCGATGCTGACGATGTCGCCTTCCCGGACAACACGGTCGCCGGCCAGTCCATGCACGACCTCTTCGTTAATCGAGATGCAGGTGTGGCGCGGATACTTCCGGTAGCCCAGAAAAGCGCTTTCCCCTCCCAGCGCTTGCATGCGCCGGGCGGCGAACTCATCCAGCTCCCGTGTTTTGACTCCGGGCGCAATTTCATCGGCCATTTCGCGCAACGTGCGTGCGGCAACCCGGCCGGCTGCCCTCATCAACTCCTGCTCCGCTGGAGTCTTTATGTTGCTCATGTCCGCTGCGGACCTGGCCTTCCAATCAAAGAACGTATCAAAAATTCGTTGGGTAAAGGAGGCGGTCATCCCCTCTTCAACCGCTGGCGACGAGACATTCAGAAGCGACCGCGAATACGGCCCTTCTTGAGAAAACCGTCATAGTGCCGCATCAGGAGATGAGACTCCATCTGACGCATCGTGTCCAACAACACACCCACCATGATCAACAGGCTGGTGCCGCCGAAGAACTCCGCCACAGCCGGCGAGATCTCCAGATAATTGCTCATCAACATCGGCGCGGTTGCGATGATCACGAGGAAAATCGCGCCGGACAAGGTGATGCGGCTCATGGTGCGGTGCAGAAAATCGGTAGTGGCCTGCCCCGGGCGCACGCCGGGAATATAACCGCCGTTGCGCTTCAGATCGTCGGCGATCTGAATCTCGTTGAACTGGGTCGCGACCCAGAAGTAGGAGAAGAACAGAATCATCAGCGCAAAAGAAACGATGTAGAACGGCTTGCCATACTGGAACCAAACCGCGGCTTCCTGCAGGAAACGCTTGTCCCAGGCATTGCCTGCGAACCCGAGCACCTGGCCGGGCAGCATCAGGATCGCCTGCGCAAAGATGATCGGCATCACACCCGCATAGTTGACACGGAGCGGCATGAAAGAGCTGCCGCCGGCGTAAACCTTGCGGCCAACGGAGCGCTGGGCATATTGGACGGGTATCTTGCGTTGGGCCTGGGTGATGGCGACAATGCCAGCGACCACGAAGACAAAGACCACCGCCAGAAAGGCAAATTCGATAAGGGAAGCGCGCTCCCCGGTGGACGGATCCACGCGAAACATGTCCATCAAACCCTGTCCCGCCTGCGGCAAGCGGGCAAGAATGCCGATGGTGATGACGAGGGAGATCCCGTTTCCGATGCCGCGTTCCGTGATTTGTTCACCCAGCCACATCAGCAAGGCCGTGCCGCAGGTGAGTATCAACACCGTTTGTATGCGATACCACCAGATCCACTTGTCGCTGTAGAGCACCAAATCCTTGTCGAGGCCCTGAAAGATTTTCCCGGCGTTTTCAAATCCATAGGCCATCACCAATCCCTGTCCCAAGCAAAGCAGGATGGTTCCGTAGCGGCCATACTGCACAATCTTGGTGCGGCCGCCCTCCTCGCGGGCCAGCTTGGCCAGCCTCGGCATCACCGCGGTCAACAATTGGATGATGATGGTGGCGCTGATGTAAGGCATGATGCCCAGCGATCCCACCGCGCATTTTTCCAAAGCGCCGCCGGTGAACAGACTGTACATTCCCAGTATGCCCGTCCCTTCCGAGCTTTCACCCAGCTGCTTGAAGTACTCGGCGAGCGCTTGGCCGTCCAAACCCGGAATCGGAATCATCGCCACCAAACGGCAGATGACGAGCACGACCAGGGTGAAGAAGATCCTCGACTTCAACTCGGGGATCTTGAAGCAGTTAGCAATGGTGCTGGCGATGTTGCCTAACATGGAACGACGAGTTTAAGCGGACGCTCTATCCTTATTCTCCTGCGGATTCCTGTTCCGCAGCCGGCGCGGCGTCGGCCGCCTTTTTGGAGACCACCTCGCAGGCGCCTCCCAACTCCTCAATGCGCTTCCGCGCCGAGGCGCTGAACGCCGTCGCCTTTACCGTCAGCCTCTTGGTCAACTCACCCTGTCCAAGAATCTTGATGCCATTGGCCTTTCCATTGGCCAGGCCCGCTTCCTTCATCGCGGCTTCATCCACGATCGCCTCCGCTTCAAAACGCTCCAGATCGCCGAGATTGACGGGCAGGTAGGTGGTCGCAAACCGCGCATTGTTGAAGCCGCGCTTCGGCAGTCGCCGAATCAGGGGAAGCTGACCGCCCTCAAACCCAGGGCGCGTTGAACTTCCGGAACGCGACCCCTGGCCCTTCATACCGCGACCGGACGTCTTGCCGTGACCGCTGCCGTCGCCGCGCCCAATGCGCTTGCGCGCCTTCTTGGCGCCGGGACGGGGTTTCAGATTATGTAAACGCATGATCGTAAGTGTGGTTATTCAGTTGTCGATTCGGCGGCCGTAGTCTCGGCCTCGGCGGGAGCCGTTTCAGCCGCGGCCGCCGGCGTCTCGGAACGGGACTTCATCTCCAGGCCACGGGTGGTGTAGACCTGCTCGCGCAACCGAAGCTCCATGAGGCCCTTCAGGGTTGCCTTGGCAACATTGGCCGCATTCTTGGATCCCAATGACTTGGTGAGGAGGTCGCGCACACCGGCGGATTCAACCACCGCGCGTACCGTTTTGCCGGCAATGATGCCGGTTCCCGGAGACGCGGGCCTCATGATGACGTGGGCTCCATCGTAGACGCACACGATCTCATGGGGAATGGTCGCGCCATGCAGGGAGATGTCGACCATCTGCCGTTTGGCCGCCTCGCTCCCCTTGCGGATGCAATCGGCGACCTCGCTGGCCTTGCCCAAACCGAGTCCCACGCGGCCGTTCTTGTCTCCCGCAACCACGAGGGCGCTGAAGCTGAACCGACGACCGCCTTTGACCACTTTGGACGAGCGATTGATATGAACGATCTTTTCAGTTATTTCACGGCCTTGCGCGTCGAGCGTCACCGGCGCCGGGCGCGGTCCGCGCTCACGTCCTCCGGGACCGCGACGTCCGCCCTGGCCCTGACCCTGCCCTTGGCCTGAGCCCGGACGTTGATTCTGATTGGTTTTATTTTCAGCCACTGTCGGTCTCCTGGTTCTCGATTAAATCTGAATGCCGCCCTCGCGAGCGGCATCGGCCAAGGCTTTCACCTTGCCGTGATACTTGGCGCCGCTGCGATCAAAGACCGCCTTCTCCACGCCGGCCGCCTTGGCCGCGTCCGCCGCGAGCTTGCCGATCTTCTCAGCGCTCTCGACGTTGGCCGCCAGCGCGTCCCGTTCCGGGGTGGATTTGTGCATGGTCGAAACGGAGGCCACCGTCACGCCCGCCTCATCGTTGACGAACTGCACGTAGATGTTCTTGTTGGTGAAGCGGACACTCATGCGCGGACGGTCGGCGGTGCCGACGATCCTCCGGCGATTACGCAAGTGACGCAGCTTCCGAAGCTTGTGTTTCTTTTCGGTTCTCATCTTCGTTCGCAGGTAAAATTCGATTACTTGACTGTCTTGCCTTCCTTGCGGCGGATGCGCTCACCCTTGTATTTCACGCCCTTGCCCTTGTAGGGTTCAGCGGGTGAAAACGAGCGTATCTCGGCGGCAATCTGGCCGACCTTCTGTTTGTCCGCGCCTTCGATCTTCACCTTGGTCTGACCGTCCAGCGTCACGGTGATATTATCCGGTATCGGATAATCGATCACATGAGAAAATCCCAGCGAGAGGGCAATGGTCTTGCCCTTCATCTCCGCCTTGTAACCGACGCCCTCGATCTCCAACTCTTTGACGAAGCCTTCGCTGCAGCCCTGGATCATGTTGGCAACCAGGGTACGGCTCAGACCGTGCATGGCCCTCGATTGGCGCTCGTCGTTCTCGCGAGTGACGACCACCTCGTCGTCCTTGAGCTCCGCTTTGGCGCGGCTTGGCAGCTCCCAGGACATCTTGCCCTTCGGGCCTTCTACCGAAACGTTCTGTCCGTTGATGGCGACTTTGACGCCGCCCGGAACCTTGATCGGTGCATTTCCTATACGTGACATGATATTCTCCGTTCTTACCAGACGTAGCAGACAACTTCGCCGCCAACGTTTTCCTTGCGCGCATCCTGACCGGTGATCACGCCGCGCGAGGTTGACAGGATGGCCGTGCCCAAACCACGCAGGACGCGCGGGATGTGCTGGGCGTTCACATATTGCCGAAGCCCGGGGCGGCTGACTCGCTTCAACCCCTTGATGACGCCCTCGCGTCCATCATACTTCAACGTGATGGTGATGGTTTTCTTCAGGTCGCCACTGATCTTGGAATCTTCGGCGTAGCCCGCCTTCACCAGGATCTTGGCGATGCTCTCCTTCATCTGGGAGTGCGGAATATCCACCGTGGGCAGCAGCGCCGCGCTCGCATTGCGAACACGCGCCAACATATCGGCTATCGGGTCGGTCATCATGGTGCTTACCAGCTTGCTTTCGTTACTCCTGGAATCAGTCCGGCCAATGCCGCCTCACGGAAGACGAGACGCGAGCATTGAAACTTGCGCATGTAGGCGTGCCGCCGTCCGGTCACGGCGCAGCGATTGACCAGCCTTACCGGACTTGCATTGCGGGGCAACTGAGCCAGCCCCTCATAGTCGCGGTTCGCCTTCAGTTCCGCGCGACGTTCACGGTAGCGCTCCACGACCGCCGCCTTGCGCTTGTTGCGTTCAACCCAGGATTTCTTTGCCATAACAGTCCTTAATATGTGTCCAAATCAATTTGCAGTCTTGCCCGCGAACGGCATGCCGAAGGCGGTGAGGAGCTCGTAAGCCTCCTTGTCCGTCTTGGCGCTCGTGACAATCGTAATGTCCATGCCCTGCGTACGATTGACTTTGTCCAGTTCAATCTCGGGAAAGATCGTCTGATCATTGACGCCGAGGGAATAGTTGCCGCGGCCGTCGAACGACTTGGCGGAAATGCCCCGGAAGTCGCGAATGCGCGGCAACGCCGCGGAGATCAGCCGGTCGAAAAACTCATACATGACGTCCCGACGGAGCGTGACGCGACAGCCGATCTCCTGCCCCTCGCGGAGTTTGAAGTTGGCCACGCTCTTCTTCGCCTTCGTGGTCACCGGCTTGCGCCCGGTGATCATGGTCATGTCCTTGACCGCGTCTGCCAACGCGCCCTTCTCCAAGGTTGCGCTCACACCCATGTTGAGCACGATCTTTTCAATCCTCGGAATCTGGTGGACGTTCTCGTAGCCGCCCTGCTCCTTGAGGGCGGGTTTGATCTCGTTCTGGTATTTGTCGTAAAGTCGCGGTTTCATCTCCATCCTCATTCTGCAGCCGCGCCGCCGCCGCGCTTAGCGACACGGGCGTCATATTTTTCAGCCAGCATAACGTTTGAAATGTGGATCGTGCCCTCGCGTTCGAGGATCGCGCCCTGGGGTTGCTGCTGGTTCTTGCGGACATGCTTCTTGATCATGTTCGCCCCTTCCACGATGACCCGCTCCTTGCGGGGCAGCGTCTCAATGATCTTGCCGCGCTTGCCTTTCTCGGCCCCGGCGATCACGACGACTTCGTCGCCTTTTTTGACATGGCGTTTGTTGGACATGGCTTCTTTCAGATGACTTCCGGCGCAAGCGAGATGATCTTCATGAACTTGCGCTCGCGCAGTTCGCGGGCGACCGGTCCGAAGATGCGCGTGCCGCGCGGGTTCTTTTCTTTGTCGATGATGACGATGGCGTTGCTATCGAAGCGCAGGCAACTGCCGTCGGCCCGACGAATGGGCGCCTTTGTGCGAACCACCACGGCGTCCACGACCTCACCCTTCTTGACATTGCCTTCCGGGGTCGCTTCCTTGATGTGAGCCTTGATGATGTCACCCACCGCGGCGTAGCGTTGGTTGCCGCCCAGCACTTGGATGGCGGCGGCCTTCTTGGCGCCTGAATTGTCGGCGACCTGGAGTTTGGAGCGTAGTTGCAGCATGGTATTTCCTCAGCTTTCGGCCGACGCCAACGCGTCAACATTGCGACTGACGATCTCGAGGAGACGCCAACGTTTGGTTTTTGACAACGGGCGGGTCTCAATGATCTTCACCTCGTCACCGATGTTTGCCTCGCCCTTTTCATCATGGGCGTAGAGCTTGCGATGGGTGGTGACAACCTTCTTGTAGAGAGGGTGCCGAAACCGGCGATCCACCCGGACGACGATCGTCTTGTCCATCTTGTTTGAGACGACAGTGCCCTGCCGCTCTTTGCGATGGCCTCGTTTTTGTGTTTCTTCCGACATGATCTAAATCCTATGCGTTGGCTGCTTCCTTGTTCCGCAGCGCGGACAACTGGGTTTCGACACGTGCGATGTCATGACGCAGGTTGCGCAGTCGCGACGGCTTTTCCAGCTGCGAGCTGGCCTTCTGCAGTTTCAGGTTGAAGAGTTCCGCCCGCAGGTCACGCCCTTTGGCCACCAACTCAGCCTGAGTCATTTCTCTGATTTCCGACATCTTCATAATGCGTCTCCGTTCTGATCCAACACTAGCGACGCGCGACAAACTTCACCCGAATCGGCAATTTGTTCGCGCCTCGGCGCAACGCCTCGCGAGCCACTGTTTCCGACACGCCGTCCACTTCAAACAAGATGGTTGCGGGGCGCACAACGGCCACCCAGGATTCCACCGGGCCCTTGCCTTTTCCCATACGAACTTCCAACGGCTTCTTGGTGAACGACTTGTCCGGAAAGACCCGGATCCAAACCTTGCCGCGTCGTTTCATGTGACGGGTGATCGCAGTTCGCGCGGCTTCAATCTGCTTGGTGTCCAGCCAGACACGCTCAAGCGATTGCAGTCCGTATGCCCCGAAGGCGACGGTGTTTCCCCGTTGCGCCGTCCCTTTACGGCTGCCGCGGTGCATCTTGCGATGCTTAACTCTGGCTGGCATCAATGGCATAACTTAAACCTTTCTGATAATTGCTGCGGTAAACGTTTCTATCGGCCTATCGGCGTCGAACCGGCGTCGCCCTGTCGTCCATTGGAGGACTCGGCCTGGGATTCATCAACGCAGATCCAGACCTTGATGCCCAAGGTGCCGGCCAACGTCCGGGCCTCGGTAAAACCGTAATCAATGTTGGCGCGCAAGGTGTGCAACGGGACGCTGCCCTCGTGGTACTGTTCGACCCGGGCGATCTCGGCGCCGCCCAACCGGCCGGCGCACCGGATCCGAATCCCCTTGGCTCCCTGATCCATCGTGGTCTGAACCGCCTTTTTGAGGGCGCGTCGGAATGAAATGCGCCGTTCCAACTGCAAGGCGACGTTCTCGGCGACCAACTGAGCGTCCAATTCGGGGCGCTTGATCTCCTGGATGTCGACGTAAATCTCCTTGCCGGTCAATTGACTCAGGTCCTCCTTGATCTTGTCGATCTCGGCGCCCTTGCGCCCGATCACCACGCCGGGACGTGCGGTCTGGATGGTGACGCGGCAACGGGTGGCGGCGCGTTCGATCAGAATCTTGGGCACGGACGCCGATTCAAGCTTCTTCTTGAGCAAGCCGCGGATCTTCCGATCCTCAACCAGCAGACGACCGTAGTCCTTCTTGTCGGCATACCACTTTGAGCGCCAGTCCTTGTTGACGGCGACCCGCAGGCCGACGGGATGTGATTTCTGTCCCATAACGATTCAGGCTTTGTTGTCGGATACGATGATGCGAATGTTGGAGCTGCGCTTGTGGATCGGGCCCGCGGAGCCGCGAGCCTTGGGCTGCCAGCGTTTTTGAGTGACGCCGTCGCCAACAACCGCTTCCTTCACGACGAGGTTCTCGGCATCGAAGTCCGAATGCTCTTCGGGCTTCTGGGAGGCGAGGTATTCCGCGTTGGCAATGGCGGACCTCAACGTCTTGGCGATCAGGCGCGCGGACTTCCGCGGCACAACAGCCAACGCCGCCTGGGCCGCCAGCGCCTTCATGCCCTGGATCTCGCGCGTCACCTCCCTGACTTTCTGCGGGGACATGCGCACGTTCTTGGTGATCGATATCGCTTCCATGAAATCTTACTTGGTTTGTTTATCCGGGTGATGGCCGTGGCCCCTGAACTTACGGGTGGGAGCAAATTCACCGAGCTTGTGCCCCACCATGTTCTCCGTCACAAACACAGCGTCAAACGCGCGTCCGTTGTGAACGTGAAAGGTGTGCCCGACGAAATCCGGCGTGATGGTGGAGCGACGCGACCAGGTCTTGATCGGTCGTTTCTGCTTGGTTTCGTTGAGCTTCTCTATTTTCTGGAGAAGCTTAACCTCCACAAAAGGCCCTTTTTTGATGGAACGTGCCATGACTCAGATTATCGTTTCTTCTTCTTGCTGGTGCGTCGCTCGACAATGAAGCGGTTGGACGGCTTCGTCTTCGAGCGGGTCTTATAGCCCTTCGTGATCACGCCCCATGGAGTGACCGGATGTCCGCCGCCGGAGGTCTTGCCTTCGCCGCCGCCCATCGGATGATCAACCGGGTTCTTGGCGACAGCACGGGTAATCGGGCGACGCCCCAAATAGCGGGTGCGGCCCGCTTTGCCGCGGACGATGTTCGCGTGCTCGGAATTGCCGACCGCGCCAACCGTGGCGCTGCAATCCTGGTGAATCTTGCGAATCTCGCCGGAGGGCAGCTTGACCTGAGCGTAACCATCGGCCACCGACATCAACGTGGCCGATCCACCGGCCGAACGCACAAGTTGCGCGCCCTTGCCGAGGGTCAACTCGATATTGTGGATCTGCATCGCCGTCGGAATCTCCTTCAACGGAAGGCTGTTCCCCACTTCCGCGGGTGAACCCGGGCCACTGACCACCATGGACCCGACCTTCAGGCCATTCGGCGCAATGATGTAAGATTTCTGGCCGTCGGCATATTGCAGAAGCGCGAGGCGAGCCGTGCGAATCGGATCATATTCGATCGCGATCACGCTGGCCTTCACGCCATGCTTCTTGCGCTTGAAGTCGACTTGGCGAATCTTCTGCTTGTGGCCGCCGCCGCGACCACGGGAAGTGATGCGTCCGCGGTTGTTGCGTCCGCCGGTCTTCTTGCGAATCTTGACGAGGCTTTTCTCCGGCTTCTTCTTGGTGATTTCCTCGAAGGAGGCCGTTGCGGTGTAGCGCAACGACGGAGTAATGGGTCTGTAGGTTTTTACCGCCATGATAATCCTCTCGCTCAGGTCAGGCTGATGGCTTCGCCTTCTTTCAGGGTGACAATCGCTTTCTTCCAGGCCGGCGTCGTTCCGGCTTGTGCAGTGCGTTTACGCCGGGCTTTGCCGCGAACGTTCATTGTCCGAATGTCGGTCACGGTGACCTTGAATACTTCCTCGACCGCCGAGCGAATCTGATGCTTGTTGGCGTGCCGGTCCGCGACAACCGTGTATTGATTGTGCAGTTCGGACTGCATCGTGCCTTTCTCGGTCAGGCGGACAGTCTTGATGATGTCGTAAGGGCTCATGTTCTTGCTTGCTTACTTGTTGGCGACGCGGGTGGTGACCTTCTCGAACGCTGCTTTCGAGAACACCAACTTGTCACTGCGAAGCACGTCGTATGTGTTCAAGGTGTCGCCGGTAGTCAGTGAGACCCGGGCGATGTTGCGCGCCGCGAGGGCCACGTTGTCATTGGAGCCATCGACCACGACCTGGACCGTGTTCTTTTTGGGGTCCAACCCGAGGGCGGCGAGCACACTGAGAAACTGTTTGGTTTTCGGAGCGTCGAGTTGGAGATCGTCCACAACGATCACGTCGTTCATCTTGAGGCGTTCGCTCAGGGCCTTGCGCAAGGCAAGTTGACGAGTGCTCTTGGTGACGGTTTTACGGAAATCGCGCGGCTTCGGGCCATGCGCGACACCGCCGCCGCGCCAGATCGGCGAACGTTTCTGGCCGGTGCGAGCGCGGCCGGTCCCCTTCTGACGCCAGAGTTTCTTGCCACTGCCGGCGACATCGCCGACCGTCTTGGTGCAGGCCGTGCCACTGCGCTGCGCCGCCTGGTAAGCGACAACAACATCATGCACAGCCTGGGTTCCCTTCCCGTTTTCTATCACGGAGAAGGCCACTTCCAAATCGCCCGCGGCGTTGCCTTTGCTGTCTTTCAGTTCAATCTTCATCGGTGAAAACGGTTATCAGGCTTTCTTCGGTCGCTTTTTTGACTCGCGGATGATGACATAATCCCCATCGGCGCCGGGAATGGCGCCGGAGATCAGCAACACATTGTCGTCCTTGCGAACCTGGATGACCTTCAGATTCTGGTTGGTGCGCCTCACCTGGCCCATGTGCCCAGGCATGCGCTTGCCCTTGTCGATCGTCCCGGGGTCGGCGCAGGCGCCAATCGCGCCCGGACGGCGCTTGAACCCCTTGGAACCGTGTGTGCGGCGGCCCTTGGCAAAGTTGTGACGTTTGACGACGCCTTGGAACCCGCGCCCCTTGGTCACGCCGATGGCGTCCACATAATCGCCTTGCGCAAAGACATCCGGACCGATCACGTCGCCCGGATTGACGTCGAGCGCGAAATCCCGGAATTCCTTCAGCTTTTTCACAGGCGCAGCCTTGTGTTTGGCAAAATGGCCGGTCTGCGGCTTGTTGACCCGCTGTTCCTTCTGATCGTCAAAACCAAGCTGAACGGCGTTGTAGCCATCCGTTTCCTCGGTCTTCTTCTGAATGACGCGATTCGGGCCGGCGAGAACGACCGTCACACAAGTGAGCTTGCCGTTGTCGTCGTAGACGCGGGTCTGTCCCAGTTTTTTTCCAAGCAATCCGATCATGGCGTTTAGATTTTGATGGTGATGTCGACGCCGGCGGGAAGGTTCAATTTCTTCAACTCATCCACGGTTTTGGCGGTGGGGTCGAGGATATCCAGGAGACGCTTGTGGGTGCGCATCTCGAAGGTTTCCTGCGACTTCTTGTCCACGTGAGGCGAGCGCGTCATGGTGTAGCGCTCCACGCGGGTCGGCAACGGGATGGGACCCGCAACACGCGCGCCGGTGCGCTTGACCGTCTCGACGATATCGGCCGCCGAGTGATCGACGACGCGATGATCGTAAGCCTTGAGCCGTATACGAATTCGTTGTCCTGCCATAATAAGTGTTTCTGGGTTTGAGCCGCGCCGAGTAAGCCCGGTCTCAGTTGTATTCCAAAATCTGCTGGGTAATATTCGACGGCACTTCGTCGAAGCGCAGAGGCTCCATCGAGTAATCCGCGCGGCCCTTTGAAAGCGAGCGCACATCCGTGGAATAGCCGAACATTTCGGCCAAAGGAGCTTCGGCTTTCAGGCTGGTCGCTGTATTTCTGGTTTCAATGGATTGTATTTTACCGCGGCGACGGTTCAGATCACCCATGATGTCGCCCTGGTACTCGTCCGGCGTGGTGACCTCGACGCTCATCACCGGCTCCAACAAGATCGCGCCTGCCTTGCTGACCGCGTCCTTGAAGGCGAAGCTTCCGGCCATTTCGAAGGCGAGCTCGTTTGAGTCGACCTCATGAAAGGAACCATCCTTGATGACGGCCTTCACATCGACCATCCGGTAGCCAGCCAACACACCGCTGTCGATGGCCCCCTGGATTCCTTTCTGGATTGCCGGAATGAATTCTTTCGGGATGACGCCGCCCACGATCTTGCTTTCAATCGAGACTCCCTGACCGCGCTCATTGGGCTCAATGTCGATCACGCAGTGCCCGTATTGCCCCTTGCCGCCGGACTGACGGATAAACTTGCCCTCGCCTTCGGCCGCCCGGGTGATGGTTTCCCGATAAGCGATGGTGGGCTTGCCGGAATTGGCCTGCACCTTGAACTCACGGAACAAGCGGTCACGGATGATCTCCAAGTGCAGTTCACCCATCCCGGAGACGATCAACTGTCCGGTCTCCTCGTCGGTGTATTGACGGAAGGTGGGATCCTCCTCGGCCAGACGAATCAACCCCTCCGACAACTTGTCGCGATCAGCAGTCGTTTTCGGCTCGATCGCCATGGAAATGACCGGCTCCGGAAAGGTCGGCGGCTCAAGCATGAGTCCCAACTTCTCATCGCCGATAGTATCTCCGGTCGTGATGTGCTTCAGTCCGACAAGCGCCGCGATATCGCCCGCGTGAACGGTGTCGACGTCGACACGCTTGTCCGCCTGAATCATCATCAGACGACTCACGCGGGACCGCTTGCGGGTCCGAGGATTGTAAACACTGTCACCTTTGCTGAGCGAACCGCTGTAAACGCGGAAAAAAACCAGCTTGCCGACGAATGAGTCAGACCAGAGTTTGAACGCA
>CAZFLK010000087.1:3441-21907 GCA_964519245.1 uncultured Verrucomicrobiota bacterium | reverse complement strand
TGCGCCGCCTGGTGCGGAAGCTCGAGCAGCGCGGCGTCGCGGCAGTCTGCATCGAGGACAAGCTGTTTCCCAAGACCAACTCCTTCATCAAGGGCGAGGCCCAACCCCTCGCCGATGTGGATGAGTTCGCCCTGAAGATCAAGGCAGCCAAGGAAGGCCAGACCGATCCCGACTTCTGCGTCATCGCGCGCCTGGAGGCCTTCATTGCCGGCTGGGGCCTCGACGAGATGCTGCGGCGCGGCGAGGCCTACTACGAGGCCGGGGCCGACGCGCTGCTGGTGCACAGCAAGAAATCGACGCCCGATCAGATTCTCGCCTTTGCCGCCGAATGGCGCAAACGCCCGGCGGACCAACGCTGCCCCCTGGTGATCGTGCCGACGATGTACTACAGCACGCCGGTCGAAGTCTTCGAGGAGGCGGGCATCAGCCTGGTCATCTGGGCGAACCACAATTGCCGCTCCGCCATTCGCGCCATGCAGGAGACAACCCGTCAGATCTTCGAGGAGCGCTCACTGCTGAATGTCGAGGACAACGTCGTTCCGGTGAAGGAGGTCTTCCGGCTTCAGGATGCGAAGGAGCTGCAGGAGGCGGAAGAACGTTACCTGCCCAAGCGCGAGGAATCGCTGAGCGCCCTGATCCTTGCGGCCTCCCAAGGCAGCGAACTGGGCGAACTGACCGAAACCATGCCCAAGGCCATGGTCTCCATCGGCGGACGCCCCCTGCTGCACCGTCTTGTCGAACAGTTCCGGAAGGAACAGGTCAAGGACATCGCTGTCGTGCGCGGTTTCGCCAAGGACGCCGTCAATGCCCCCGACGTGCGCTTCGTGGACAATGACGACTACGAAGGCACCGGCGAGTTGTTCAGCCTCCGAGCCGCCCGGGAAAGCCTGACCGGCGAACTCGTGATTTCTTATGGCGATATCCTGTTCCGCCGCTACATCCTCAGCAGCCTCCTCGCAGCGGAGGACGACATCGCCATCGCCGTGGACGCGGCCTGGGAAGATCGCAACAAATCAGCCAATGGCGCCGAGGACCTCGTCCGGACATCCCAACCCCATTCGCTTTCCTACTCCCAGGAGAAAGTCTGGCTGGAGGAAATGAACCCCGCCCTGAAACGCGACCAGGTCAACGGCGAATGGATCGGACTCGTCAAAACCTCCGAAGCCGGGACCCGACAACTCGTCGAGGCCTTGGACGCGCTCGGCTCCCACGAGGATTTCAACCAATTAGGCCTGCTGGATTTGTTTAACCATTTAGTTAATCAAGGGGCCAAAGTGCGCGTGTTGTTCATTACCGGGCATTGGCTGGATGTCGACAATCTCGACGACCTTTCCCGGGCGCAGTCTTTCTGATGCACGATAGCGGAACAGGACAGGCGGAATCGGAGCGCCGAGCATGGCTCGGCCGGCCTGCTGCGCTTCGAATTCATGCCGAGCCATGCTTGGCGTTCCGCAGGTCCTGCGCCCGCTTCGTTCATTTCTTTGGTTTTCCGCGATCATGATTGAAGCCGCCAAGTTTATTGAAGCCCTACGGGACCGTGGCTACTCCCAGTATTCCGGGGTGCCCTGCTCCTTTCTCAAGCCGTTCATCAACTACGTGATCGACGACGAAAGGCTGGACTACGTCGGAGCCGCAAGCGAAGGCGAGGCGGTGGGCGTCACCATGGGAGCCTATCTGGCCGGACGCAAGACCGTGACCATGTGTCAGAACTCCGGCTTGGGCAACATGGTCAATCCCCTGACCTCGCTGAACTACCCCTTCCGGATTCCGACCCTGCTCATCTCCACCTGGCGGGGCGAACCCGGCGTCAAGGATGAGCCCCAACACGAACAGATGGGCCGCATCATGCCCGATCTGTTCGACACCCTGGAGATTCCCTGGAAACCCTTTCCCTCCGACGTTGACCAGATTGCGCCGACCCTCGACGAGGCGGAGGCCAGCATGCAGGAACGCCAATTGCCCTTCGGTCTGATCATGTCCAAGGACTCCGTCGCGCCGCACGCCCTGTCCCGAACGCCGGAAGTCAACCTCGGGGAAACCGATCGACGCGACTGCGGTTGGAGTCCCGGCGCAAACCGTTTGATACGCACTGAAGCGCTCAACCTCATTCTGGAGAATCTCAATGGCGACGAAGCAATTATCGCGACCACGGGCAAAACGGGACGGGAATTATTCACCATCGCCGACCGCCCCGGCCACCTCTACGTCGTCGGCGGAATGGGCACGGCTTCCGCGATCGGCCTCGGCCTCGCTCACGCCAAGCCAGACCAACCCGTGGTTGTCATTGACGGCGACGGCGCCGCATTGATGAAGCTTGGAACGATGGCCACGGTCGGGTTCTATCAGCCCAAGAACTTGCTTCACATCATTCTCGATAACGAGCAGCACGATTCCACCGGAGGGCAGCAGACCTCCTCGGGCGTCGTGCGCTTTGCGGACGTCGCGGCCGCCACGAATTACCGAAACGCCTGGTCCGCGGACGCCAAGGACGACATAGGCGAGTGCATACGCGAACTCCGCCGCCGCAAGGGCCCTTCGCTCCTGCACGTGAAGATCAAACCCGGCTCCCTGGCCAACCTCGGCCGCCCCACCGTCAAGCCCCACGAGGTCAAGGAGCGTTTCATGGAGTTCGTGCGAAAGGAGGTTTCATGAACGAGCCCGAGTCTCTGAACGACAAACTGCTGTTCACGCCCGGCCCCTTGACGACCAGTCGATCGGTCAAGGAGGCGATGCTGCGCGATCTGGGGTCGCGCGACGCGGCGTTCATCGAGATCGTCCGCTCCATCCGTGAGCGACTGCTCGACATCGGCGGCGTTTCGAAGGAAGTCGGTTTCGAGGCGATTTTGATGCAGGGCAGCGGAACCTTCGGAATCGAATCCGTCATCTCCTCCGCCGTGCCGGACAACGGCAAATTGCTCGTCCTCATCAACGGCGCCTACGGCCGCAGAATCGAAACCATCGCGCGGCGGTGCGGCGTGGTCGTGACATCGATCGAATGGCCGGAGAACGAACCCATACCTGCCGATGAAGTGGAGCGCGCCCTCGGCCGCGCAACCGACGTCACTCATGTCGCCGTCGTGCATTGTGAAACCACTTCGGGCGTGATGAACCCGGTCGAGGAGATCGGGGGTGTCGTTCGCTCGGCGGAGCGCGTTTTCATTGTCGACGCCATGAGCAGTTTTGGCGGCACAGCGCTGGACGTCGGCCGCGCGCGCATCGATTTCCTGGTCTCCTCCTCAAACAAGTGCATCGAGGGCGTTCCCGGTTTCTCCTTCGTGATCGCGCGACGGGAGGAACTACTGAAGGCGGAAGGCATCGCCCTCAGCGTGAGTCTGGATCTGTTTGCGCAATGGGAGGGTTTGGAGAGGAACGGACAATTCCGCTTCACCCCGCCAACGCATGCCTTGCTGGCCTTCAATCAAGCCCTTAAGGAACTCGAAGAGGAAGGCGGTGTCGTGGCGCGGGCGGCCCGCTACCGTCGGAACCACGAGATCCTGCTCGTAGGAATGCGCGAGCTGGGATTTCAGGAATACGTTCCGCGCGAACACCAAGGCTGGATCATCACCACCTTTCTCTATCCTGATGACCCCGCCTTCGATTTCAACGCCTTCTACGAGAATCTATCGGCGCGCGGCATGGTCATCTATCCGGGAAAACTGACCGAACTCGACTGCTTCCGCATCGGGAACATCGGACGCCTCGATGAATCCCATATGCGCGCGCTGCTCGACGCGATCAAGGAAGTGGCCCTCGAAATGGGGCTTCGATAAGGCAGCGGCCACAGCTCTCCAAGCTCGAGCCGGCGAGCCCCCCCTCATTCAATCCACGTAGAGAAACCGATTGGCGCTGAAAAGCGCCTGGCAGAAGACCTGCAGCGCGCGCGTTTCGTCGACGCCGCTTTCCTTCTGTTCCGTGATGAAGGTCCGCGCCTCAGCCAACTCCCTGGCGTCAGGCTCCGTCGCGTAGGCCAAGGCCCAGGCCCGCTTGATCCGGGCGTCCAAGTCCCCGCCCTTCGTGTCATCGGCGACACGCTCCGCGAAAAGGCCCACAAACTCAGCGACAAAGCGGCTGTTCATCAGCATCAGCGCCTGAGGCGCCACCGTCGACGCGCTGCGTTCCTCGCAATTCGGCGCCATGGCCGGCAGGTCGAAGGTGTCCAGGGAAGCCAAGGGGCGACTGCGCCGCGCCTGCACGTAGATGCTGCGGCGATACTCCTGCCCGCCGATGGGGATCTCCTTGCCTGGCTTGCCCTCGCCGTCCTTGTTCTCGACCCCGATGACAATCTGCCCGACCTCGTCCTCCTTCACGGGAACCGGCTTGCCATGGAGGTCGGTGTTCAGCTTGCCGCTGACAGCCAGAATGGAATCGCGCAGGGCCTCGGCGTCCAGGCGCCGGACGGCCATCCGGGCGAGCAGGCGGTTATCCGGGTCGATGCGATTCAGTTCGGTCGTGCGTTGTGACGCCTGCTGGTAGGCGGCGGAGGTCATGATCAACTTGTGGAGACGCTTGAGCTTCCAACCGTTGGCCATGAAATCAGTCGCCAACCAATCCAGCAGCTCCGGGTGGGTGGGCTTTTCGCCCAAGGCCCCGAAATCCCCCAGCGATCCCACGATGCCGCGGCCAAAGTGGTGTGCCCAAACACGATTCACCAATACCCGCGCCATCAGCGGATGATCGCCATCGGTGAGATCACGGGCATAGGCGAGGCGGCGGCCGGAACTGCGCCGCTTGGCGTCCTGCGGGGGGAAATCCGTTTGCCGATGAGCGACCAGAATACGCAACTCGGCGGGCTCGACAGCCTGCTTCGGATTCTCATGGCTGCCGCGGTGGAACAAATGCGTCTCCGGAAGAACGCCCGGCTGCTCGGTCAGCGCGCGGATGAACTGCTCCTCCGGCTTCGTCGCCCGAACCGCCTTCGCCTTCGCGGCCAAGTCCTTGAGGATCTTCTCCGACATCGACCCGTTGTAATACTCGATACGCTCATCGATGCGTTTCAACTCGGCTGCGCCCGCAGGGGCGAACTTCACCAGGCTCTTCTCGTCAATAGACACGCCGGAATGCTTCTTTCGGGCATTGGCGAGGAATTCGGCCAACTTCTGTTTCCGCTCGTTGCGCAGCTTGCTGATCTCCACGCGATACTCGCGGTCATAGAGGTAAAGCGATCCGGAGGTGATGTTGCGGATGCTCGGGTTGTCCTTCAGCAACTGGGTCTGCTCCTCACTGCGTTCCTTGGCTGGCGTCTTGTATGCCTCGCGCAGGGGCTTGCGCAACTTCTCCGGCATGGCCTCCAGTTTCCACTCAAGCGTACGGTCGATGAAGTAGGCGACTTTCCGGCTGCGCTCCGCGTCGATCTTCTTTGCCTCCGCTTCGATCTCGGCCGCCTTGGCGCGATCCGCGTCGGTGTAAAGCGTGATTGCCCGACTGTTCGGCGTGCGCCATTTCCTCCAATTCCACGCCGGCTCGAAAATGGCGCGGAAACGGTAGTAATCCACCTGGGAAATCGGATCGTAACGGTGATCGTGACATTGGGCGCAGGAGAGCGTCAAACCCAGCAGCGCGCTGGAGGTCACCTGGATGGAATCTGCAATGGCCTGGTTGGCCGCCAGGTTGCGGTCCACGCCGCCTGACGCCGTCCCATCCGGAGCCATGCGCAGAAAGCCCGTGGCGGTGAGTTTCTCAACGGCGTCGGGATCCAGGATCGCGGATTTGAAGGAATCATGCTTCGCCGCCACCATCTCATCGCCGGCCAACTGCTCCTGGATGAACTGATCGTAGGGCTTGTCGTCATTCAACGACTTGATGACGTAGTCGCGATACTTGTAGGCCCACTTGCGCTCGGGGTCCGCAGCGGAATAGCCTTCGGAATCCGCATAACCGGCGACATCCAGCCAATGCCGGGCCCAACGTTCGCCATACTGCGGTGAGGCGAGCAGGCGATCGATCAACCGCCCCCAGGCCCCGTCCGATTCGTCGGCCAGGAATGCCTCCACTTCCGCGGGCGAAGGCGGCAAACCGATCAGATCGAAGTACGCGCGGCGTGCCAGCGTGGTCTTGTCGGTCTGGGGGGAGAAGGAGAGCCCTTCGCCTTCAAGACGACGCAGGAGGAAGGCGTCAATAGGCGAACGGACTCGATCGCTATCTTTCACGGACGGAGGCGTCGGCCGGGCAATCGGTTGAAAGGCCCAATGGGAGCGCTCCTCCTCGGTGATGTAATCATCCGGATTGAGGTCGGCCGGCTCCGGACGGGAGGCGCGGGCGCCCTGGTCGATCCAACGGCCAATGGTCGCAATCTCTTCAGATGAAAGGGCCTTGTCCTCCGGCGGCATCTTGCCGGAACTGATAAGCTTGAAGAGTCGACTCTCGTCGCGTTTGCCCGCGGTGATCGCAGAGCCGGATTCGCCGCCTTGGAGAACGAGGCGCTGAAGCCGCAGATCCAAACCGCCCTTCTTCACCCCCGCTTCCCCGTGACAATGAAAACAATGCGCCTTGAAAATCGGCCGCACATCGCGTTCGTAGAGGACGGTGTCGGCGGCGGCGGTAGCGCTCGCAGTGATGCCAGCCGGGATGAGCAGCCCCGTGAGTAGGATGATTCGTTCCTGAAATCGCATGGACCTGTGGATAATGGACATTCTCCGTGAGAGGCGGCTGCGCGCAAGTGAATTCATGCACGCCGAGCGTCAGTGAAACACGGTGGCGTCACCCCGTTCTCAAGTCACATCCACCCCACGATTACCGCGGCTCACAACCCTTTCAAATAGGCGACGATATCGGCGACGAACTGCTCGGTGAGGCCGAGTTGTTCGGCGGACATCATCAGGGAGCGGCCGAGCTTGCGTTTGGCCTTGATGCGGTTCTTGGGGATCATCTGAGTCACCCCGCCCATGGACTGCATGATCACGGGATTGCCGTCGGACAAGATCAGCCCGTGAATCGTCTGGCCATCCTTGGTGACGACTTCATAGCCGTCGTACCCGTGGGCGATATCGGCCGAGGGATCGATGATCGAGCGGATGACAACATCCGTGGTCTGGGTTTTCGCCCAGGCGGTCAGGTCGGGCGCGTAATCGACGCCGACGCCCTCGATGCGGTGGCAGGTGACGCAGGCGGTGGCGATCTGCTTGCCGGTCTGCGGATTGCCGGTCAGCTTGGCGACGTCCTCGATCTTCATCTTGGTCGGACCTTCCGGTTTCGGAACCATGAGGGTCATCAGCTGCACGCTGGCGGGGTCATAGATGCCACTCTCCTTCAGCTTTGCCTGCAGTCCGAATTCCTTCCAATTGTGATTGCTCTGATTCAGCAGCCACCAGACCGCGGTCGCTTTCAACTGACCGGTCGCGCGGGTCGCGACGTCCACCACGGCGTCGGCTGCCGCCTGGTTGTGAATGAAACCGAGCGCGGTCAGGGCTTCCTTGCGATCCGCTGCGGAAAGGCTGGTGGCGAGCGCCCGGGCGCGGAAGGCGGAGACCGCGGCGTCCGGATGAAGGCGCCAGGCGATCCTCGCATACTCCGGGGACCATCGCGGGCCGGCCGCGTCGCCTCCAAGCGGCTTGGCGAAGGCCTCGAACATTTCGGCCTCCTTGCCCTTGCAACCGGTTCCGAGGGCCTCGAGGTAATGGCGATCCTTCCCATCGTATCCCTTGGCGACATTCACCAGAATCTCGCGGGCGTCCTTAAGCTCGACGTCGCGCATCGCGAGGGCGACTTCGCGCCGGACGGCGGGCGAAGGATCGTGAGCCAGACGACGCGCATGAATCAGGACGTTGAAATCGTGCTGGCGCAGCGCGCGGAAGGCGGCGACGCGAATGTTGGCGTCCTTGTTCCCCAATTCCTTCTCAACCTTGGCCAGTCCGGAGCTGCCAAGATTCGCGAGCATCCAGACCCCACGGGCCTGAATGTAGGAATTCTTGTCACCAAGCAGCTTGGATGCGGCGGAGACAGCCTTGCGACCGCCCTCTTTTTTGAGGGCGTTGAAGCCCAGCGTGCGCACATTCACCGCGGGGCTCTTCAGGGCCTCAACCTGCCCCTTGGACTTATAGAGGTCCAACTTGGCAATCTTCGGCTTGAAGCCGCGCGGCGCGACGCGGTAAATGGCCCCGGAAGTGGTCGCATCCAAATCGGCGTGACCGCCAACCCGCGCGTCGAACCAGTCAGACACGTAAACCGCGCCATCCGGACCGACACAGACATCGGACGGACGGAACAAGGTCTTCAACTCCTTGGTGACGCTGTTGTTGCCGCCGAGGAAGTCGGAACCGGCGAAGTCTTTCTCCTTGTTGGAGGTGAGGAAGTCAAAGCGTTCCAGCTTGAAGCCGGCGCCGTCGAGTCGCGGCTTGTAGCCGAAGACGACATTGCGTCCGGCCTCACAGGTCAGGAGCATGCCTTCATGATCCCGGCCCAGGGCGCCATTCTCGTAGAAGGCGACACCGGTAGGTGAGCCGCCGCCGTAGACATCTCCGGCGGGCATCGAGCCCGGATCTTCCTGACGCCATTCAGCCGTGGGCACATCCTGACCGGGCCGCTTGTCCGCACGCCAGGAACGCTTGCCATCAACCGAGGCGAAACCGGCGTTGCCGCCCTCCATCACATACGCGACGCGACAGGCCGGCGGATCGTCATTGTCGTTCTGGAAGATATCGCCAAAGGACGAAACGGTCTGCTCATAGCTGTTGCGGAAGTTGTGCCCCAGGATCTCGCAGTCCGTTCCGTCAGGATTGATGCGGGCGACGAAACCGCCGACCCAGACATGCCCGTCGTCGCTCACCTGCCCCGCGAGCTCGTTGTTGTTGAACAGCATGGGCGTTTCCTTGTGGGTGGAACGCGGGTTGTAGGGGCCTCCGATGCGGAAGGTCTTGCCCGACTTGTCGGTGAACTTGGCGCCGCAGTTGCCGGCGCTGAAATACCACTTGCCGTCCGGCCCGGCGTAGACGCTATGCAGGCTGTGATCATGGTTGCGGCCGTTGAATCCGGTGAGCAAAACCTCGCGCTTGTCCGTCCCCTCGTCAAACTTCAGGTTGCGGTTGACGTCGGTGTAGACGATCAGGTCGGGCGTCTGCGACACCACGATCTTGTTGTCGAAGACCGCCACCCCCAACGGCGCGACGAGGAACTTCTCCTGCACAAAAGTCCAACTCTTGTCGGCCTTGCCGTCGCCGTCGGTGTCCTCCAGCACGGCAATGCGGTCGCCCTCGGCGCGACGACCGTAACGACCACGATAGTTGACGCCCTCGGCGACCCAGATGCGACCGTCCTTGTCGATGTCGATATTGGTCGGATTGCGCAACATCGGCGACGCGGCCCAAACCATAACCTCCAACCCGGGCAGGGTCGCAAAAAGATCGGCGGGAACCAGCGTTTCCTCGGCGGCGTCAACGCCCGATGCGGTCGTGAGAAGAGCGGCGCAAAGCGCGCCCCGAAAAGCGTTCTTCAGGGATTTGGACATGACGGGAATTCTTTACCTTCCCGACGCGGCCGAACAAGGAAAGATTCAAGGGATTGGACGCCTGGCCATCGCCTCCAGCCAATCGCTGGCCTGCGGCAGAACGTTGTCCCAATGATATTCCTTCGCGCGTTCCCAAGCCGCCACCCGCCAACGCTGGTAATCCTCCTCCCGCTGGATGGCGGATTGAATGGCGTCCGCCAACGACCCGGGCGTCTGCTCCCGGGAGACCAACCCGGTCTTCTCATGCAACGTGGATTCAATGAGGCCTTCGACGGGATACACGATCGCGGGCGCGCCCATGGCGTTGGCTTCGATGACATTCAATCCCCAGCCTTCGCGCTGCGAGGTGTGCAACAGGAAGTGCGAATCGCGCAGTCGGGCGTCCTTCTCCTTCTCGGAGAGCACGCCGGCGAATTCGACTTCGGAGCCGATGTTGAGATCCGCCACCCGCTCGCGCAGGGGGCCTTCCTCCTCCCCGCCACCGATAATGGTCAACTGCGCCTTGACGCCACGGTCAAGCAATTCGCGCAAGGCGCGGACCGCGTGATCGATGCGTTTGTTGGGGGCCAGTCGGGAAACCACGATCAACCGCACCGGGGAGGTCAACGGCTTGTTCGGCAAATCCGGCAGGGCCTTCGTATGCACGCCATAAGGGATGATCTGCACCTGCTTGACGCCGTGTTCGACAAGCTTCTCCCGCGTGCAGGAGGAGGCCGTGAAGAATTGGGTGTTGCGATAGAACCAATGCGTCCAGCGCTCCTGAAATCTACCCACCGAACTCAGCGGCCACTGGTAGAACGCATTCCAGATCGGCCCCAGCACCTCGTGAATGTAGGCGACACAGTTGGTCCGGCACCACCAGGGCGCATACCAGGGAATGCCGTGATGCTGATCGATAACGAGATCAAATCTCTCCTGCGAGCGGAACCATGCCTTCGCCTTCCGCCAGGACGAAGCCGCGCCGCCCTCTCGGATAATGCGAATGCCGTTGATGGTCTCCTCGCGTTCGCCGCCATCAAACTCGTGGGCAAACCAGCACGCCTCATGCCCCCGTTCGATCAAGGCCTCCAGGTAGGCCTGGGTCACCCGTTCGGCTCCCCCCGCCTTGGGGTTCTTCGGATCGCGCCAGTTGAGCATGAGAAAACGCACAACGCCAACGTCCTTGCAATCGACGCCCAAGCTCAAGCGAAAAAAGGAGCGCGAGGCGCAACCGGAGGGTTGCAGGGAGGAATGAAGCGCCCGTGTCCCGCGT
The DNA here is from genome assembly GCA_964519245.1 of uncultured Verrucomicrobiota bacterium. Classification (GTDB taxonomy): domain Bacteria; phylum Verrucomicrobiota; class Verrucomicrobiia; order Limisphaerales; family JAYPEY01; genus JAYPEY01. Next base: position 11,216 of record CAZFLK010000087.1, on the reverse strand, counting down.
CCGGACCCGTCTCCGGCGTTCGGGATCGTCGGAGACCCCGTTCAGGAAGATCGTCACGCCATAATGCGAAGGCGGCTCGTTCAATTCAGCCTACGAATTCGTATGTTGCGGAACATGACGCCCGCGGTGGAACCATGATTCTGAAGAACGATGTGCCCCGGGCGGCCCGGCGTCCACTTCGAGGGACTCGAGGGGGTCCCTTTCTTCACGGCGTTTCTCCATTCGAAGCTGTTCATGTTGTATTCCAACAACGTGACATCGTTGACCTCGTGGGACACGTATCCATCCTTCGCGACCAACCGAAGGCTGTTCCAGTCCGTGGTCAGCCCCCCGAGACGCTGGAGGGCGGGCAATATGTTGAAAACCGATCCGGTCTGTCTCGTGGGGTGATTGCCGTCATCGCTTCGGTCATTGTCGACAAGCTGAAACTCAGGACACACGCCGCCACTGGTCACATAGGGCGAGGGCGCAAAATAAAAAATGCCGCTGTTGCCGTTGGGCGGCAGGCGAAAATCCAGGACCAACTCGAAATCAGTGAACTTCTCCAAGGTGACCAGGCTCAGTCGGCCGCCGCGGCCGGGATCCTTCGTGATGAACGCGCCCGGCGTCAGGTCCCAACTGGCGCTGGGCGATTTTCCGGCGACCGAGGATTGCCAATTGCGTCTGACCTTGCCCCCCATCAGATCGATCCACTCGCCTGCGCTCTCCTCCGGCCCCATGCCCATCGAGGCGGCGACGCCGTCATTTTGATTGGCGGCGGCGGCGGCGGCCCGACGCGCCTTCTTCTTGGCAAGGACTCCCGCAATCGCCAGCAGGACAAACAACGCCGCGGCGACGCCGGCAAGCTTCCTCAACTTCGCGGCGAACCCGCCCTTCGCCGGCGCGTCCTCGGGAAAGGCTGCCTCCCACTCCTCCTGAGAAACGCCAGCCTCCACGGTCGGGGCCGCCGAGTCAATCGCCGAAACCTCGCCGTCCGGCTCTTCGGGAGGCGTCACGAAACTTTCAAGTTCCGGCGTCGTGTGCGTTGCGACCGGCGTTGCGCTGACCGTGGATGCCCCGGATGGCGCATTGGCAAAATCGCCGGTGTCCAAACCGATCCATTCCGCCACGGCCCGGGCCGAGGGCGGTCGATGCTCGCGATCCTTGGACAGGCAGGCCATGACCAAGGCCGCCACATCCAGAGGAATCTCGTTCTCCAGTTCCAAGTCCTCCAATCGCTCGTCCATCGGCTGCGGCGGCAGGGACCGAACCTGATGCAGGATGTCGCCGGCGTAGAACGGCGGCTTGCTCGTCAGGAATTCGTAGATCGTCGCGCCGAGCGCGTAGATATCGTCGGCGGCCTTCGGCACCCGTCCATCGATTTGCTGCGGACTCATGTAGGGGGGCGTGCCACTGCTGCCAAGGTCGGCCGTCATGCGTGACATGGACTCATTCAAGGTCGCGGCCAACCCGAAATCCGCCAACCTAAGGCGCCCCTCCCGGTCGAGCATCATGTTGCCCGGCTTCAAATCCCGATGAACGACCTTCTGCGAATGCGCATAGTCCAACGCCGAGCAAAGCTGCCGGATGATCGAACGTATCTGCTCCCAGGCGAACAGGCGGTCCTCCTGCTGCACCTTCACGTCGCTCATGTTCAAGCCGTCGATGTATTCCAATGAGACGAAGGGCGGCTCGTCCTCAGACAGGACCAGGTCATGAATACGGACAATATTCGGGTGCGACAAACGGCGGCTCTTGGACACCTCGCGCCGAAGACTGTCGACCGCTTCCTTGTCGCCGGAGAACTCCGGCGGCAGAAACTTCAAGGCGACCTGTTCGTCCAGGTGGGTGTCCATCGCCAACCACACCACGCCCATCCCGCCGCGCCCGAGCTCGCGCTCCAGCGTGTAGCGACCGTGGCCGATGGTCTGACCTGGTTGAAAGTCCCGGGACATTGAGTGCGATCAACTTCGACTGGGCGGAATCTACCCGATTCCTGCGCCCCATGCCAGTTCAAGGACGACGCGCCCCGTCGTTGAACTCTTCAGAGCGGACTCTTGGTGTTGTTCCGTTCGTCGAAGGGCTTGTGATAATCCACCGTTCCCGAGCGTTCGTTGATCACGTAGCCGGATCGGCGGATGTATTCCCCGCCGGGCAGAAACTCGTCGTTCGTTTCCTTCAATCGGCTCGTCAGCAGGTCCTCCAGTTCACGCTGCTTCCTCGCCTGCCCCGCCTTGCCGACGAGATTGTCCTTCTGGAACGGATCCGCCTCATTGTCATAAAGCAGCCACGGACCGTTCAGGTCCTGACAATAGGTCCAGCGCGGCGTGCGCACGCCGCGGTATTCGCGGCCGCCACGCAATCGACTCCACTGCCCGAAGGGCGCGGGGCAGGTCATGATGGGAACGTGGTCCATGTCCGGACGCTCCGTCCCGCGCACGACCCGGGACAAATCGCGTCCCTCGACCGCATCGGGGATGCGATCACCCTCGCCGCAAAGACCGAGCAAGGTCGGCATGATGTCCGGGGTGTCGATCCGCGCCGCAGTCTCGCGCTTCTGCCTCCCCATCCCCGCCGGCCAGCGAACGAGAAACGGCACGCGCAGGGACTCGTCCCAGGTCTGCTGCTTCTTCATGAAGCCATGGGAGTGCAGCATGTCCCCGTGATCGGAGGTGTAGACGACGATGGTGTTCTCCGCGAGACCGGTGGCCTCCAGCGTTTTCATCAGGTCGCCGACGCAATCGTCCAGCGCCGTCATGTGCGCGTAGTAGCCCAGGTAATCCTTCTGCGCCTGTCGGCGTCGGTCTGCCGGAACATTGTCACGCAAGGTGAGTTGTCGGCCCGCATACATCTTCCGGTATTTCGCAGGAGCCGTGTGATAGGGCGCGTGCGGCGGCCCCCAGGAGACGAAAAGGGCGAAAGGATCCGGATCCTCCTGCTTGGCGTGATCCTGGAGATAATCCTGCGCCATCCGCGTCTGGGGAAAGGGTTCATAACCCTCCCAAGGAATCCGCTCGGGCGTGTCCGCGTAGTAAAACGACTTGTTGTAGTTGTGCGTGCATTCCAACCCCCGCCAGAACTGGAAGCCCTGCCGACGATCCAGCGGCGTGAAATTGGAACGGCCGCGCCCATCGATGTGCCATTTGCCAATGTAGCCGGTCGAGTAGCCCGCGTCATTGAGGCAGTGCGCGATGGAGCGGTGATCGGTGGTCAGCGCGAGATCATTGAGATAAAGGCCGTGGCTCAACGGCCGTTTCCCCGTCAACAACGAGGCCCGATGCGGACAACACACCGGAATGCCCGAAACCGCATGGGTGAAATTCAGGCTCTCCGCCGCCAACCGATCCAGGTGCGGCGTCTGGACCTCGCGGTTGCCGGCATAGCCGTGATCCGACGCGCGCCATTGGTCGGAGAAAAGATAAAGGATGTTCGGGCGTTTGAAGGTATCAACCTGGGTGTCCGTCCCGATGCCCGCCGCCAGGGCCGATGCTCCAGCCAGTTGCAAGAATTCGCGCCGTTTCAGTTTCATCATGCGACCCATATCGATTGCGCCCCGCAACGCAAGCCTTTCGTGCGTGGCGGGGTAGGATCCATGACGCAAAGTCGCCCCTGTTGGCAGCGCCGAGCGGAGAACTTCCCCGCCCGTCCGCCGCGAAGCGGCGCACTAGCCGCCGGTTGAAACCAACGGTGACTTTCCCTGGCCATTCCTTCTTGAGGGGTATACGCGTGATCAACCGCCTTACTTCCGCTCGCCCTTGTCCCAGGCCTTCCAGAATTCTTCGGCGGTGGTCGGGTTCACGCCGGACGCCGGCGCGCGGAAGGTGATGACTTTCAGGGTCGGGTGGTCGCGCAGTTTCTCCACGCCGCGCCTTGACGCCAACTCGGGCAGGACCACTGAGAGCAGTTTCGCGCAATCGGCCAGAGGAGACACATCGGTCACGCCCGAGCCGCGCAGATTGATTGTTTCCAGCTTCGGCAATCCGGCGAGCGGTTTCAGATCCTTGAGATTCCGGCATTCATCCAGGGAAAGGACTCTCACGGGGCTGTCGGCGAGCGGCGACAGATCGCTCACTCTCGTTCCGGAAAGCAGGAGGACCTCCAAAGGCGTCCCGGCCAGCGAACCGATGTCCTCGACGAAGGTTTCCTGTAGCTCCAACCAGGTCAACGGCAGCCCCTCCAGCGGCGAGATTTCGCTGACGGGGCAACCGCGTAGATAGAGGTTCTTCAGGAGCTGGCCCTTCAGCGGCTCCAGATCGGAAACCTGCGTATCCTGGAGCGACAGGTAGTCCAACTGCAGCGCGCTGAGCGGGGAAAGATCCGTGATCTTGGTATTTCCGGCTTCGAGTTTCCTCAACTGCGCAAGGGAGGCCAATGGAGCGAGCGACCCGACTGAGCTGCTGCGCATGCCAAGTTGCCGCAAAGGCATCCCGGCAATCGGGGCAAGGTCAGTCACCTCTGTCCCGTCGATGTGCAGTTCAGCCAGCTTCATGCCCTGCAGTGGGGAGAGATCAGTGACCTCGGTCTTCCCGAGCAGCAACGTGCCCAAGGGCATTTCTCTCAGTGGGGAGAGATCGGAGACCCGCGTGTTGTAGGCGGAGAGATATTCCAGCGGCATTCCTTTCAAGGGGGAAAGAGCGCGGATCTTGGTCTGCTCGATGCGCATGAACTTGAGCTTCATGCCTCGCAACGGCTCCAGATCGAAGATGCGAGTGGCGCCGATCTCAAGGTGTTCCAAAGGGGCGCCGCGAAGCGGGTTCAGATCGCTGATGTGGGTATCGGGCGCGTTGAAGACCTTCAGCGGCATGCCTTGAAGGGGCGAGAGATCGGCGAGTTCGGAATGACCTGTCACAAAGTGTTCGAGGGGAGAGCCTCGAAGCGGTGAGAGGTCTGTTCCGGGCCCGTTATAGTATCGCAACGGCATTCCGGCCAAGGCGGAGATGTCGTCGGATTTGGCATTCAGACTCAGGTCCGTGAGAGGAAAGCCTTTCAAGGTATCGAAGCTGGGAACGGCGTAAGGATGTGTGCCATGGATCTGAAATCCCACCCCCGCTTTGTTCATCGTGCCCTTGATGCCGGTCGTGTTGAAAGCCTCCTGCCAGCGCTTTTCGTAGACCGGTGTCGGTTTTTCGATCCTCTCCGCCAGGATCAACCCGTCCATCGGGCGGTCCTGCATGACGGCGGCGTGACGCAGCTCGTCGATCAACTCGGCGGGCAGTTCGCCATTGCCGGAGGCCTTGGATGCCACCGCCTCGCAAAGCGCGGCGTTGGTCTCGGCGAGGTGGAGCGACGCATCGAGAGACAGGGCGCGTTTGTAGGCTTGTCCGGCCTCGTTCAGTCGGAGCCCGGCCTGCAGGAGGTGGCCTTTGATGAGTTGGAACTCCGCGTTGTCCGGTTGGAGATTGATCCCGGCTTCGAGTTGAACCAATGCCTCCTCCAACTTGCCTTCGTTCCGGAGGCTCAGGGCGACATCGCGGAAGACCGGGGCGCTTTCGCGCAGATCCTCGAAGGCCTGTTGCGCCTCGCGTTCGCTGAGGATCAACGCGCCCGTCAAAACCAGCGCAACGATCATGGCCGCGCCGGCGGCGACAGCGATGGCGCGATGCCGATTCAACAGGGCGGCGAGCTTCCGGATCGGGCCGGCCTCCTCGGCGGCGGTAACCTGCCCGCTTTGCCAGGCCGCGATCTCCGCCTTCAGATCCTCGACCGAGGCATAGCGTTCCTCGCGGTCGAAGGCCATGGCCGCCATGGTGACCAACGAGAGCGCCTCGGGGATCTCCTGTTTCGGGCAATGGCTCAAGGAGATCGGGTGTGAATCCAAGCCCCCGTCGACGTCGTCGCCGGAGCCCTTGATCCGGTTGTAATAGACCGGCGGCGGAATGTAGCCGGCGCGAACGTCGTCCAGGATCTCCCCCACGGTGGTTCCCATGGTTGGCGCGCGCAGGGTGAGGGTCGAGTAGAGTATGGCGCCCAAGGCAAAGATGTCCGTTCGTTCGTCCTGCTCGTCGATCCGGCCCTCCGCCTGTTCCGGCGCCATGAACTGCGGCGTGCCCATGATCTGCCCGTCCATGGTCAAGGCGGAGTCGCTCTCGAATAACTCCGAAGACTGACCTGTCCCTTCGCCGTCTTCTGACTGAACACTTGAAACTGAAAACTGAAAACTGTCGCGAAGCGACTTCGCCAGCCCCCAGTCCATGACGAGGACCTCGCCGAACTCGCCGATCATGATGTTCTCCGGCTTGAGGTCGCGATGGATGATCCCCTGCGAATGCGCATAGCCCACGGCGTCGCAGATCTTCTGGAACACGGTCAGAAGCGCGGACAGCGGATACTCACGGAGCGTCTCCTCATCTCCATCGCCGACAGCCCTCAGAATCTGGTGCAAGGTCCGCCCTCGGACGCGTTTCATGGTGTAGAAGGGGAGGCCCTCGTCGGTCACGCCGAGGTCGTGAACAGGGACGATGTTGGGATGATCCAGCCGGGCCAGGATACGGGCTTCCTGCTGGAAACGACGGATGGCATCGTCGCTGCTCATCATGCGCGGCAGCGCGACCTTGAGCGCGACTTCGCGGTCCAGCAGCGTGTCCCGGGCCGCCATGACCGCCCCCATGCCGCCGCGGGCGATCTCGTCGCCCACTTCATAGGGATAATCCGGAGGAAAGGTCATGGCGTCACTGGTTGCGTTGCTTCGCGCGGGCAATCGCGTAGGCGCGCCAGAACTCGTTGATCGGCAGCAGGGCCACCCGATTGTTCTTGTCCAGGACAAGGTCGGAACCCAGCTGTTCAATTCGCGGCAGTCGGCGAATGATCTCGATATTGGCCGGGATCTGCATCGCGGCTTCGGGGACGGTCAGGCGTTTCAAGGTAGGGACGTTGAGCAACGGTCGGAGATCCCTCGCGCCCTGGCTGTTGTGCAGGGTCAGCTCCTCAAGTTGTCGCATTCGGGCGACAGGTCTGATGTCGGTGATTGGCGTGTAATGCATCCCCAGCGTGCGAACCGGAGATCCGGCTAAGGGCGAGATGTCGGTGACCTTGTTGTGCGAGAAATCTGCGCAGTCGACCGGCAGGCCGCGGAGCGGGGACATGTCGTCGATCTTGATTGCGCGTGCGCCAATGACGCCGATCTTGGAACGGCTCAACGGTGAAAGATCGGAGACCTTGTTGTAATAGAGCGTCAGGTTGTCGATGGGCAGGCCTTCCAAGGGGGAGAGATCCTCCACATTCCAAGCATTGTAGAGATTGAGGTAGGTGAGATTCGTCATGCCACTCAAGGGGGCGAGATCGGCGACGGCCATGTCCATGAGAACCAAGGATTCCAACGGCATCCCTTTCAACGGCGCGAGATTTGTCACGGCGGTGCGGGTCAGGCTGAGCGCCTTGATGGGCAGGCCCTTCAGCGGAGAAAGGTCGGCGACTTTCGTGCCTTCAAGGTTCAACCACTCGAGGGGCATGCCGCGCAAGGAGGCCAGGTTTGTCGCCGGGCTGTAATTGATGGTCAGCGACTTGAACGGCAGTCCGGCGATGGCGTCCAGTGATGTGAGCTTCTTGCCGTCGCGCATCGTCAGCGACATCGTGAAATCCTCGTTGAGCTCGAATTTCACCTCGGGATCCAGGGGGCGGAGTTGCTCCAACAGACTTTCACCTTTCGCCTTCACCTCGGAGATCAACCTGTCCTGAACGCCGGCGGCGACAAGCGTGCGCCCCTTGGCGACGAGTTCGCGACGCAGCTTGTCGACCTCAAGGAAAGGAAACGCCGAAGCGGATGTGGTCGATTCCAGAAACGCCTCCGCCTGTTCGCG
>CAZFLK010000087.1:0-3341 GCA_964519245.1 uncultured Verrucomicrobiota bacterium | reverse complement strand
GCCGCCTTGGCGTCGAGTTGGGCCAAATGGATCTCGCCCCGCAGGAGATGAAAGTCGGCGACACTTTCGTTCAGAGCGATGGCGGCGTTGACCTTGTCCAAAGCTTCCTTCCATTCCTGGCGTTCGGCGTGCCCCATGGCGACCTGATGTAGCAGCGGCGCGTGCTTCTCGAGTTCCTTGACGTGTTGTTGGGCCGCGGTCCAACTGTTCCAGAGATTGCCGAGAAACCAGACGACCATTGCGCCGATGACCAACCCGGTGGCGGCGAAGACCTTGTTGCGCAATCCGAGCAACAGAAACGCCCGGATGAAGCCGGCTCCTTCCGCCTCGGTCGCGTAGCCCTTCTTCCAGCGTCCGATGTCCGCGAGCAATTCAGCAACCGAATCATAGCGATCGTCCGGTTCGTCCGACATGGCCATGCACGCGACGGCATGCAAGGCGGGAGGAACGCCCCTCGGCGCGGACTTCGAAAGGGTCGTGGGATCGAACGCCGCGGCCGGGAGGCTCCGCAACAGACAGTGCAGCAGGGCTCCCAACGAAAAGATGTCCGATCCGGGCGAAGCCTCGGATTCCGGCGCGCCAAAGCCTTCCGCCGGCAAAGCCTCCCCGGTCTCGACGGATGTTCCGTTGTCGGAATCCGCTGACAGGTCGCGGGCCTGTTCCCAATCGTCCACCAGAACCTCGCCGTGGTCTCCCAGATGGATCCGGGCCGGATAAAGGCGCCCGTGAATGACGCCCTTGTCGTGCGCGAAGGCGACGGCGTCCACGATCTTTTCAAACAAGCCCAGCCGCGCCTCCGTTTCCATGGTCGCTCCCGCGGCGAGTTCTTCGAGTTTCGATTCCAGAGTCTGTTGCGAGGGCGGTTTGACCGTGCGGAACAATCGCCCCTCAGCGTTCCTTCCCAATTGGTGGACGGGCGGGATGTTGGGATGCTCCAGCCGCGCGAGCAGTCTGACCTCGCGAAGAAACCGGTCCTCCTCGTCAACCGCGCCCCCGGACTGGCGCAATTCCGTCAGACGCTCCAGGTTGACGTCGCGGGCAGCCGTCCCCGAGGTCGCTGTCTCGCCGATTGCGGCCAGTCTCCGGCGGCGCAACGAAGTCACGTCCACGGACCCGCCCCCGCGCCCCTGACGCCGACTCCCCGCTCACCGGGGAGTCGGCGTCAGGGGCGCGGGCAGGGTCGCATCGCTCTCGTGGGACCGGACGACCTCCAGGTTAACGTCGGCGATCTGGATCGTGGTCGGGAGTTCGAGATCTTCGGCGGCCTCGATCACCTCGCCGGCGAGCCGCGTCCCCGAACTGCTCTGATGGTCGACGAGGGCGATCCTTCCGGCGGAGGCAACGGTGAGGGTGGCGTGATGCCTTGAAACCTGCGGCAGCGGCAGGTAGATCGTCGCGCGCTCCTCGCGGCCGATCGCGTGATCCCCGACGGGCAGGCTCCACGTTCCGAGAACGTTCGTCTCATGAACGGCGCGAACGACCACGAGATTGCGGGAATCGTCGTCGCCTGATCGCACGTCCGGAACCGGCCCCACGGAGGACATTCGAGGACCCTATCGGACTTCGTGGAACAAGTCGACCATGCCGTAAGCCCGAATGCCGGGCGGGATGCGGTTAAGGAAATTGGTTCCAGGCGCCAACTAACCTCTTTCGTCCCTCCGGGACTTGGAATTGCCCCACCCGACGCTCCCCCGGCGCCTTCACATCGAGAACACGCGATCCATGCGTCGCGAGATGTCCTTCAGGCGGGTCAGGGCGCCGCCGGCCACCTCGGCCGATCCCCAGCCGCCGCGGTGCTTGATCTCGCGCAGCGCCTTCATGACCTCCGCCCAATCGACGCTGCCTTCCCCGAGCTTGGCGGAGAAACCCTTCCACGGGCCTTCGTCGTTCTGGAGCTTCCGGCTGTATTCCTTGATGTCGAGCTTGAGGATTCGCGGGCCGAGTATCCGGATCCACTGCTCCGGCCAACCGAAGCGGACGACATTGCCGACATCGAAATACCAGCCGACTTGCGGACTGTTGAACGAATCCACGAAATCGCGGGCCTCCAGGGGGCTCACAAAGATGTTGTTCCAGACATTCTCGCACGCGATCTTCACACCCGTCTCCCGGCTGACGGGAATCAACCGGGCGATGGATTCCTGGAGCCGTTCGTAGACGACATCGTAGCGATACTTCTCGTTCACCACCCCCGGATAAAGCAGGACGGTGTTGCCCCCGAGCGCCTGGGCGTCCCGCAGCGCCTGGGAAAATCGTTCGATGCCCTTTTGGCGATCGGACTTCTCGTCGAGCGCCAGCATTCGCCCCGCGGCGCCGGCGACCAGTCCGGGAACGGGCAGCCCCGTGGCCTGCGAGGCTTCCTTGATCTGTGGCAGATCGGTCGGCGGAACCGGACCGTCAAACTCGATTCCGTCAAAGCCGGCTTTCTTCGCGAGCGCGAACTTTTCAGCGATGGAGCGCGCGCCCTTGATCATGCCGTGTTTCAAAGACTTGCGGAGTTTCAATCCGTCGTTCGAGGCCGCGCGGACGGACGGCCCCAACGCCCCGGTCGCCATGACAGCCGAACCGGATTTCAGGAACTGACGTCGTGAGGTGAAAGAGGGATTTTGCATGGCAATATGCTGATCTGTTCGTTAATTGGAGTTCAAGGCGCGAAAGGAGCTCATGCAGCGCATAGACCGTAAGCGTTTAAAGGTTGGCTGCTCCAACTGCCGAGTCAACGCCTCCAGGAACTGAAGGGCCTCCTTCTAGAATACCGCTGCATCCACATGCTCCCAGCCTAGCCAACTTCTCCTCCGGCTGCAAAGCCCCCTTGGGCAGCTCCCTTCTCGATGAACGCGGATCCATCGGAAAAAGTGACAGTTCCCGATTTCCATTCGTTCTCTTGATGCCCCAAGTAGTTCCATCTCCAGATTCCGTGGGGGTCGCGTATGTAAAAGCTGACCTGATATGGCTCGACCAAATCTCTGAAAGTCTGCATTAGGCCATATCCCAGCCCCCCGGGGGAGCGCCCGTGCGCCAAGATCTTACTCTGCCAAGGGCGAATGGACTCAAGCCACGTTGCGATGTAACCAATTGAAATCAGCAGCAGAAAAGTGATCGTGGTTTTCGAATGTTTCATTGGACTACTTCTCCTGAGTGGGCCTCCATCCACGTCGTCCCCCCGTTCATTCCCTACGCGCTCATAAGGCCCACGCAACCTCCGTTCGCAAATTGCGTCAATCTTTGGCCTCTGCGGGGGCTCTGGATGACCCACAAGTTTTCGGAGTAGTGCGACATCGCAACCCGTTCATGCCGAAGACATGACAGCCAGTAGCCGGTGGTTGCGGCAAGGAACGAAC
>CAZFLK010000086.1:21817-21931 GCA_964519245.1 uncultured Verrucomicrobiota bacterium | reverse complement strand
CGGGATGCGGGATGCGGGATGCGGGATGCGGGATGCGGGATGCGGGATGCGGGATCAGCGGCCAGTAATCAGTAATCAGTAACCCGAGCCCCAAGAACCAAGAACCAAGAACCA